>NZ_JXXD01000300.1 GCF_000935215.1 Stutzerimonas stutzeri | reverse complement strand
GTTTTTGGCCGCCGCGAGCACCTCGCAGCAGCCATTTTCCGCATTACAGGTGCACCTTTCCTGCGGTAGTCAGCAAATGTCGGCGCGCCATCCATAGGTTCGACAGCGCGAACAGCGTCACCAGCTGAGCGGTGTTCTTGGCCAGGCCACGGAAGCGCACCTTCACGTAACCGAACTGGCGCTTGATCACTCGAAACGGGTGCTCGACCTTCGCTCGCACTTGTGCCTTGGCCTTCTCGATCTTGCGCTTGGCTTTGTACAGGGCGCTGCGTTTATCGAGCTTCTTGTAGGTGCTGCGGCGTGCTGCGACCTGCCAGATCACTTCGCGGCCCGCATGTTCGGGGCGCTTTTCGACGCCGGTGTAGCCGGCATCGGCGCAGACGACGTTCTCGTTACCGTGCAGCAGTTTGTCGACCTGGGTGATATCGGGGTTTGGGGAGCAACGGAACAGAAAGTGCACTTAAGCCCAGCGC
>NZ_JXXD01000299.1 GCF_000935215.1 Stutzerimonas stutzeri | reverse complement strand
ACACCGCGGCGACCGCCGAGCTGCAGCCATCGGCGAGGATTCCCGACTTGATCCGCCGCAGATACACCGGCCCGCGCACCGGCTGACGCGAGATCATCGAGTTGGCGGTGAGGTCGCCGGCGGTTTCCAGCGGTGTGATGAGGAAGATCACCGCGATCGGGATGAAGGCCATCCAGTCGAATGCGAAACCGAAGCGGAACGGTTGCG
>NZ_JXXD01000298.1 GCF_000935215.1 Stutzerimonas stutzeri | reverse complement strand
TGAGGCTGGGGTTGAAGCACCGAACGGCATCAAGCCATTTCTGCGCCAAGCGTGCGAACTGATCGAACGGCCTGAAGTGCGTGCACTGCGCGGAGCGCTGCAAGTGGTGCTGGCCGAGATCAACCTCTATGAACAGTCGATGCGCGAGTGCGAAGAACAACTGGCACGCTGGCATGCGGACGATGAGATCGTGCACAAGCTCGACGAAGTCAGTGGCATCGGCCTGCTAACCGCAAGTGCCTTTAAAACTGCAGTGGGCAAGCCCGAGCGCTTCGCCAGTGGCCGACACCTAAGCGCCTGGCTGGGCATGACGCCCAGCGAATACAGCAGTGGCGAGCGGCGACGACTCGGGCGAATCAGCTGCAAGGGCAACGTCTATGTGCGCACCTTGCTGATCCATGGTGCAAGGGCGGCGCTACTGGCAGCCAAGCGCTGCAAGGCGCGAACACCGGAGCGGCTGACGCAACTGCAAAGCTGGGC
>NZ_JXXD01000297.1 GCF_000935215.1 Stutzerimonas stutzeri | reverse complement strand
TACCTCAACGAGAACGACCGCAAGCGCTTCGAGCGCAGCAAGGTCTGACATCCGTTGCGAGACAACAGAAAGGCGCCTTCGGGCGCCTTTTTGCTGTCTGGCGATTGCCGGGCCCGGTGCTCCGGTGTGGTGATCGGGACAGTTGTCACACTGGCCGGTGGGCGATTTCAGAAAAATTGTACAAGACCTCTGCAAGCAGCGTATTTGAGCCTGCGATATTTCACTGCGAACACTGGATCGCTCTTATTCCGCCGCTTTCGGCCGGCAGTTCGTCGATAAAACTTGTACAAGTAATGTCACGGTGACATTGTGTTGTAAAAGTTTTGCCCCGCTCTGAGTATCGCTCGGAGCATCAACGACTGACTGAATGGCTGCCTCGCAGTCTGGCTAGAGGAGTGTTCGATGAACAAGCAGATGTCGGTATCCATGCGCCTGGGCCTGGGGTTTCTGGTGATCCTGGCGCTGATGGTGGCGGTCGCCGTGGTCAGTGCGCTCAAAGTCGACGTCATCGACCGCAGCATGAGCCAGATCAGCTCGCAGGCCGGCCTGAAGCAACGCTATGCGATCAACTTCCGCGGCAGCGTGCACGATCGTGCGATTGCCGTGCGGGACGCCGTCAGTGCGGCCGATCCGGCGTTCGCCCGTGAGCAGGTGGCGGAGATCGAGCGGCTAGCGCAGCTGTACACCGATTCGGCGCAGCCGATGAAGGCGATGCTTGCGCAGCCCTCCGCCGATGCCGTGGAAAAGCAGCTGATGCTGCAGATCGAGACCATCGAGGCGAAGACCAACGCGCTGACCCAGCAGGTGGTCGAACTGCGCTTCAGCGAGGGCTCGGAGCGCGCCTACGAATTCCTCCTGGAAAACGTCGCCGGGGCCTATAGCGAGTGGCTGCGGCTGATCAATGCGTTCATCGATCACCAGGAAGCGAGCATCAATCAGGACGTGACCGTGGTCCGCGAGACCGCCAGCGGCTTCCTTGCGCTTATCGTCGCGGTGACCGGTGTGGCGGTCCTGCTGGGTGTGGCCATCGCCGTGGTGATCATTCGCAAGCTGCGTTCGACCCTCGGTGCCGAGCCCGACGAGGTGGCGCGCGTGATCGGCAACCTGGCCAATGGCGATCTGGGTCAGCTGATCGTCACGCCATACCCAGACAGCGTCATGGGTGCGACGGCGAAGATGGCCAGCCGGCTGACCTCGATCATCGCCGAGGTGCGCGCGGCCGCCGATGGCGTCGGCGTCGCCTCGGGTGAATTGCGTACCTCATCGGCAAACAGCAATCAGCAGATCCAGCACCAGTCGGCCGAGGCTGAGCAGGTCGCCACGGCGATCAACCAGATGGCCACGACGGTGAACGAGGTCGCGAGCTTCGCCGCTCGTGCCGCGGCTGCGGCGAAGAGCGCCGACGAGCAGGTCGAGACCGGTACGCGGATCGTCGGCGAGACGGCCATCTCCATCCATAACCTGGCCAAGGTGCTGGAGAGCGCGACCGAAACCGTCAATCAGGTCTCGGCGCAAAGCGGCGACATCGAGAAGATCCTGCAGGTCATCACCGCCATCGCCGAGCAGACCAACCTGCTCGCGCTCAACGCCGCAATCGAGGCGGCCCGTGCCGGCGAGCATGGCCGTGGTTTCGCGGTGGTGGCCGACGAGGTGCGCTCGCTGGCCAACCGCACGCAGCTGTCGTCCAGCGAGATCAGCGAGATGATCGCCTCGCTGCAGGCTGGCGCTGGCAGGGCGGTGGAGGTAATGCAGTCGAGCAAGCTGCTGGCGCAGCAGACCGTCGAACAGACGCTGCAGGCGGAAAATGCGCTGACCAAGATTCGTCAGGAAGTGGGCTCGATCAACGAGATGAACGCGCAGATCGCGACGGCTTCCGAGGAGCAGAGCGCGGTGGCGGAAGAGGTCAACCAGAGCGTCACGCGCATCCACGACTCGACTGTCGCCAGTTCCGCTGCATCGAATCAGGTGGCGTCCTCCAGCCAGGACCTGACCATGCTGGCCGAGGAGCTGAATCGGCGGGTCAACTACTTCCGCGGTTGACGCAGCCCGTTCGCCGAACAAAAAAGCCCCGACCGCAAGGCCGGGGCTTTTTCATTCCAGGGTCACCGTCGCTCAGGTAAAGAACAGCGGTACCACCACGCTGGAGATCAGCAGGATCAGCGCGCCGCCCAGGCGCGAGGAGATCTGTGCGAAGGGCATCAGCGACATGCGGCGCGCGGCGGACAATACCGCGACATCGCCAGTGCCGCCCATGTTGGCCATGCACAGCCCGGCGGTGATCGCCGATTCTATCGGGTAGAAGCCCACCAGTTTGCCTACCAGGCCCGCGCCGAAGGCGGCACCGGCGACCACGGCGAAAACGATCAGCACATAGGTCAGCGAGATGGCGTCGATCACCTGGCCGAGGTCGGTGAAGGCCACGCCGATGCCGAACAGCAGGGCGAAGGTCCAGTTGCGCGCGACGAAGCGGAACCATTGGGAGGCGGCGTCGTTGATCGATTCGGGCACCAGGTTGCTCACCTTGAGCAGCGCCACCAGCACGATCATCAGAGCGTAGGGATGCAGCGGCACGAACTCGCCGAGAATCTGCCCGGCGACGAAGAAGCTCAGCGCCGCGACCAGACCGACGCCCAGCGCCGGCAGGGTAATAGGCCCTTCCTTCTCGTTGACGTCCACGCCGGGCATCATCTGGCCGTTGCCGGTCAGCGATGGATAGCGGTTGCCGAGGCCATTGAGCAGCCCGGCGATGATGATCGCGAAGACGTTGCCCAGCGCCAGGGCCGGCACCAGGATCGAGATGTAGTAGCTGGCCGGCTGGCCGAGCAGCTGCTCGTAGATCTGGCTCATCGGTACCGCGCCGGCGCCCATGCCGCCGCCCATGATTGGCATGGCGATGACCACCACCGCATCCTGCGGCGAGAAGCCCAGCAGCGCGCCCACGGCCATGGCGAACAGCGCGGCGAACAGCACCGAGCAGAGCAGCGGCAACGCGTAGCGCGAGCCGACCTTGACCAGCACCTTGGCGTCCATGCCGAGGATGCTGCCGGTGATCAGCGCGGCGATATAGAAGTCGAGAAAGCCGCCGCCCTTCATGAAGCTGGCGACGTCATCGGCCACGGCTGTCGGCAGCCAGCCGAAATAGACCATCGCCGCGGCGCCGAACAGCGCGAGGATCGCGCCGCCGCCGAGGTAGGTCTTGATGATCGGTAGGCGGTCACCGGCGAAGCCAAGCAGCTCGCCGAGCAGCATCATCACCAGCAGCGCGCCGATCATGCCGCTGGGCAGCGTGTCGGTAGTGATGGCGGCGGCCATGACGAGCAAGGCGATGGCGAACAGAGGCAACGGCAGGTTGAAGATGCGTTGGGACAGCAGGGGAATGTTCGGGCTGCCTTCAGGCACGGCAGCGCTCAGCGTGGTCCGATTCATTGTTGTACTCCTTCGAACGTGGCGGCCAGGCGGCGCACGTACGGGTGATGTTTGCGAATGCGCAGTCGGACAACCACGCCGGGGCTACCTTAAGCAGAGATGCTTCGCGGCCAATGTTTGGCGAAGTTAAAAAACCATTACGAAACTAAAAAAAGTGGAGCCGAGCTTGACCCTGGAGCCCCGGGCTGGCTCGATCCGGCCCTCTAGCGCGGCGCGTCGAGCGTCCGCTCATGCACTGGAGTGATGGCTGTGCGCTTGCGCCTGAATACGCTGATCTCGCTGCTGGTCGCCGTCATGGTGGTGCTGGCGCTGGCGCTCGCCCTCTGGCTGTTCAACGTGCAGCTGCAGGACACCCTCGAAGAGGGGCAGGCTTCGCGGGTGACCAACCTGGCGCAGAGCGTGGCCGCACGCACCGATGTGCAGCGAGCGCTGGCCAGCCCGGATGTCGACTTCAGTCCCGGTAATCCGCTGCAACGGGACATCGATGGCCTGCGCCAGCGCCTGGGCGTGGACTTCATCGTGGTGATGAACCCGCGTGCCCAGCGCCTGACGCACCCGGAGCCTGCCCGCATCGGCCAGGCCTTTCGCGGTGACGACGAAGGCCCGGCGCTGACCGGCGAGACCTATGCCTCGCGTGCCGATGGCAGTCTGGGGCGCAGTATTCGCGGTTTCGCTCCGGTGCTGAACGACGAGGGAGCGGTGCTCGGTGCCGTCTCGGTGGGGGTCACCCTGGCTTCGCTCGGCGAGCTGCTCAAGGCTCATCAGCGCGGCGTGGTGCTCGGTGTACTGGCGTTGATGCTGGTCACCGCCCTCGGTGCGCACCTGCTGGCACGCTATATCAAGCGCGTGCTGCTGGGGCTGGAACCCTATGAGATCACCTGGCTGGTGGAGGAGCGTCAGGCGATGCTGGCCTCGGTGCGCGAAGGCGTTCTGGCGGTCGACGACCAGGCGCGCATCACCCTGGTCAACCCCGCCGCCGAGCGCCTGCTGGCCAGCACC
>NZ_JXXD01000296.1 GCF_000935215.1 Stutzerimonas stutzeri | reverse complement strand
AGTCGTTGCGATCGGTCTTGTTGCGCCGCCGATACGGGCGCACGTATCGAGGGTGTAAGAGCACGACGCGATGGCCTTTTTCCTGCATCAACCGGCCCCAATGGTGAGCCGTGCCACAGGCTTCCATCACCCACTCGACAGGTTCGATCTGCTCCTGTACATATCGCGTAAATGCCCCGGAATCGAGCCGCTTGCGCCGATCCACTCGGCCGACCTGGACACTCTCG
>NZ_JXXD01000295.1 GCF_000935215.1 Stutzerimonas stutzeri | reverse complement strand
CTTATATGGACGCCTCCCGGAGCTCAATAGGTAGCCATGCTGGCGCGTAGGTAGGAGCAGTCTTATATACGGCCTGTTGTGCAGGCCGAAAAACCTGCTGGCCCTGATGGAATCCGCTGACGAGGCCCTCATCTGAAAATCGAGCTGAAGGCTGTGCCCGTGGCTCATATTCCCTACCAGGTTTACCCCGTCACGGTCTGACCTATTTCGCCATCACGTGCTTACCGCCTGTGCTCCTTGTGAAGTCTGTTGGTTACTGTTTTCAATGCCCCGTAGGGCATGCCGTAAAGAGTTCGGCCCGATACGTAGAGCCCTTGGCCAACACGGCCCAAAGGGTTCTGGCGAGCTTGTTAGCCACTGCGGCGACTGCCACGTTATAAGGCCGCCTGGTCAACAAGCGTTCGACCCACTCTGACCGGTGTCCTCTATTGAGGATCGAGCGAGCGCCATGCATCAACAGCGTTCGCAGATAGGTGTCTCCGCGCTTGCTCAGCCCCAGTTGCCGAACTCTGCCACCGGTGCCCGTTTGTCGAGGAACCAGCCCCAGCCAAGCTGCGAACTGGCGACCAGAATGGAAGGTTTTCGCATCTCCCAGTGAGGCAACAGCGGCTGTAGCGGTCAACAAACCAATTCCGGGAATCTCTGCAATTTTCTGGCAGGCGGAGTTCTCACGTAGGCACTGTTTCAAACGCAGTTCGATTTTTCGAATTTCCTCATCCAGCTGGATAATCCGAGTCCACTGATCGCGTAGGCTGTCCAACAACATGGAAGGCACTTGATGCTCAGCATTGGCAAAGGCCTCCGGAACGGCCTTACTCAGCTGGGTATAACCTTCTGGCAGCACGATTCCGAATTCGTAAAGCAGCCCACGTAAGCTATTGCTCTGCATGATGCGAAATTTCAGCAACTGGGAGCGGATACGGTGTAGCGAGAGGATCGCCTGCTGATCCGCCTGCTTGATTGCCACCAGGCAAGCGCCGGGCTGCTGCACCGCTGTCCAGATGGCTTGAGCGTCAGCCGCATCGGTTTTGTTTCGCAGCACAAAGGGGCGTACCGAACGAGGGGCGAGTAGCCGTACCTCATGCCCCTGCTGTTGAAGCTGACGTGCCCACCAGTGGGCACTGCCACAGGCCTCGATTGCCACCAGGCTGGTCGGATAATTTGCAAAGAAACGCCAGCACTTCATCACGGCGCAGCTTGATACGCTCGATCCTCCCAGTGCACTGATCAACGGTGTGCAGCTGGAAAACCTTCTTGGCGATGTCCATGCCAATTACGCTATGTTTCATGGTGGATCCTCCTGCTCAAGTGGTGTTTGTTATCCACTCTCCACTTTGGCACCTAGATGCCGGGGCAGCGAAGATCCTCTATTGATGTAGAGGTGCTGCGGTCGGCCCGCTGCCGGGGGGAGGCGTCCATACCATCTGAA
>NZ_JXXD01000030.1 GCF_000935215.1 Stutzerimonas stutzeri | reverse complement strand
GTCTTCCCGCCGTTCTGGTGTTCTCCACGCTGTCGGTCTGGCTGCGCGAAGCGGGCGTCTCGCGGGAAACTATCGGCTTTGCCAGCTGGATCAGCCTGGCGTATGCATTCAAATGGGTCTGGTCGCCGATGCTCGACCAGTGGCGACTGCCCTGGATCGGCGCGCTCGGGCGCAGACGCTCCTGGCTGGTGCTGTCGCAGGCGCTGATCGCCATCGGCCTGGTTGGCATGGCCCTTTGCAACCCGCAATACAACCTCACGATGCTCATCGCGCTGGCGGTGGTCGTTGCGTTTTCGTCGGCTACCCAGGACATCGCCATCGATGCGTATCGCCTGGAGATCGCCGAGGACAAGTTGCAGGCGACCCTGGCGGCCAGCTACATGACCGGCTATCGCATCGCCATGCTGCTCGCCAGCGCCGGCGCGCTCTTCCTCGCCGAATGGCTGGGCTCTAGCAGCCTCGACTACAACCAGGCAGCCTGGACCACGACCTATCTGGCCTTCGCCCTATTGATCCTTCCGGGGTTGATCACCAGCCTGGTGATCCGCGAGCCGGACGCCGCCCCGCCGCTGCCCAACGAGCCCTCGCGCTACACCTTCAATCATCAGCTCGCTGCAGTCGGCCTGCTGCTGGTGCTGCTGATCTCGATACCGGCGATGATCAACGCGCTGATCGCCCAGGCCTGGCCGCGGGCGACGCTGTATGCACTATTCATCCTCGGCAGCATTTCGCCGATGGGCCGGGCGCTGTTCGTGCCGGTACGGCATATCTTCAGCCAAGCGAAGCAACGCCAGCGACCGGCGCGCTTCGACTTCGCTCATCAGGCGGTATCGGTGATCGTGCTGATTATCCTCATGGTGTCGACCACCGGTATGTTCCAGTCCTACTGGGGAGGTTACTGGCCGCGCGGCACCATGTACCTGCTGATCTGCTGGGGCTGCCTGTCGGCACCTGGGCGCATCCTGATGGGGCCGGTGCTGACGCCGATCACCGACTTCATCCTGCGCTACCGCTGGCAGGCGCTGCTGCTGTTGGGGCTGATCGCCACCTACCGAATGTCGGATACGGTGATGGGCGTGATGGCCAACGTGTTCTACATCGATCAGGGTTTTTCCAAGGACGAGATCGCCAGCGTCAGCAAGCTGTTCGGTCTGGTGATGACGCTGCTCGGCGCGGCCTTCGGCGGCTTGCTTATCGTGCGTTTCAGCATCCTGCCGATCCTGTTCATCGGCGGAGTCGCCTCGGCAGCGACCAACCTGATGTTCATGTTGCTGGTAGAGATGGGCGCGAATCTGAACATGTTGATCGTCACCATCTCCTGCGACAACTTCAGCGGCGGCCTCGCCTCCACCGCCTTCGTCGCCTATCTGTCCAGCCTGACCAACCTGAAGTTCTCGGCCACCCAATACGCCCTGCTGAGTTCGCTCATGCTGTTGCTGCCCCGTCTGCTGGGTGGCTACTCCGGGGTCATGGTGGAACACCTCGGCTACAGCGACTTCTTCCTAGTCACCGCGTTGCTCGGTGTGCCAACGCTGATTCTGATCGTCTGGCAGTGGCGCAGAACCCGCCAGCAGCCGGACGACACGCCGCACGAAACAGCCTCCGAACATTCCTGAGGCGACAAGCAGAAACGACGAAGCCGGCAAATGCCGGCTTCGCTTCGTTCAGGCAAGACCTCAGCTCTGAACCAGGTGCACCACGCGCTGCGGAAACGGAATGCCGATCCCCGCCTCGTCGAAACGCTCCTTCAACAGTTCGGTGAAACCGAAGGTCACCGGCCAGAAATCACCGGTCGCGACCCAGACCCGCAACGACAGATTGACCGAGCTGTCCCCCAGTCCAGTGACGAATACCACCGGCTCGGGATCGCGCAACACGCGCTCGTCCTGCGCGATTTCCAGCAGTATCTGCCGCGCCAGCTTGATGTCCGCGCCGTAATCGATCCCGACGTTGATATCGGCACGACGCCGCGGTTCGCGGGAGTAGTTGGTGATATGACCGTTGGACAAACTGCCGTTGGGCACCACGATGGTCTTGTTGTCGGCAGACTTGAGCACCGTATGGAATATCTGGATGGAATGCACTGTGCCCGCTACGCCCTGGGCTTCGATCCACTCGCCGACCCGAATCGGACGGAACAGCAGAATCAGCACGCCGCCAGCGAAGTTCGCCAGGCTGCCCTGCAACGCCAGACCGATGGCCAGGCCGGCGGCACCGATCACGGCGATGAACGAGGTGGTCTCCACGCCGATCATCGAAGCCACGCTGACCAGCAGCAGCACCTTGAGCACGATGCTGGCGAGGCTGCCGATGAAACCATGCAGAGTCGGATCCACATGACGACGCTGCAGCAGGCTGGCGACCTTGCCGGTCAGGGTGTTGATCAACCACCAGCCGAACAGCAGGGTCAATATCGCCAGGGTCACCTGGGCACCGTATTGCAGCACCACAGGCAGCCAGGATTCGGAAAGATCGACCAGGTAGTCGACGCTCAGGTCCATGGATTACTCCTTGTGAGGATTGGTGCCCGCAGCGCGAGCACCGACGGAAAGCGGGGGATGAATGCACGCGCCGAGGCGCGGAGGGAGGATCAGTCGCGGAAGTTGTTGAACTGCAGCGGCATGCCGAATTCATGGCCACGCAGCAGGGCGATGGCTTCCTGCAGATCGTCGCGCTTCTTGCCGGTGACCCGCACCTGCTCGCCCTGGATGGCGGCCTGCACCTTGAGCTTGGCATCCTTGATGTAGGCGACGATCTTCTTCGCCAGCTCCTTGTCGATGCCCTCGCGCAGCACCACTTCCTGCTTGGTGCTCTTGCCGGAAGCGTAGGCGTCCTTGATCTCCAGGCACTGGATATCGATCTTGCGTTTGACCAGGCTCAACTTGAGGATCTCGAGCATCTGCTCCAATTGGAACTCGGCGTCCGCCGTCAGCTGCACGGTCAGATCCTTATGTTCGAAGCTGCCTTTGCCGCGCAGATCATAACGACGATCCAGTTCCTTGATCGCGTTATCGACCGCGTTGGTGACTTCGTGCTTGTCCAGTTCGGACACCACGTCGAACGAGGGCATGGGGATTCCTCCACTGTATAGCGCGACCGGCCGCATGAGCCGAGCGCGTATGTCTTGACGGTTAAGAAAGCGCGGTCATTATAACGATTCGACGTGTCAGCGCCCGCCCTACGGCAAGGAGTGACAGGACGTCCCCCTTCAATTGATTGAGCTTGCCATGCCCAACCCTCTCCTGAGCATTCTCGTCGTCGATGACGCCAAATTCTCCAGCGTCATGATCGGTCGCGCGCTGAGCAAGGCCGGCTACCAGGATATCCGCTTCGCCAGCAGCGCCGCCGACGCACTGGTGCAGCATTCGCAACGCCCCGCGCATGTCCTGCTGGCGGACTGGCTGATGCCGGAAATGGACGGCCTCGAGCTGACCGGCCAGATTCGCCAGCGCGACGCCCAGAGCGGGCACTACAGCTACATCATCCTGCTCACCGGCCGTGACAGCGAGAACGCCCTGGGGCAGGCGTTCGACCACGGCGTTGACGACTTCATCAGCAAGTCGGCGATGAACGAGCAGCTGTTGCCGCGCATCTTCGCCGCCGACCGTCTATGCGGCTCGCTGCAACGGCTCAAGCAGGAGAATCACCAGCTCGCAGAGAATGTCGCGAGCCTCGAAGGGCAAAGCCTGCAGGACCCGCAGACCCATCTCGGCAATGCCCGCTACATGCACCAGCGCCTGGCGGCCAGCCTGCGCCAGATGGAGAACCGCGGCACGGCGCTGTACTACCTGCAGATCGGCCTGCCCGACGCCGATGCGCTGCGCGAGCGCTATGGCGATGCGGTCTACGCGGAAATCCTCAGTGCCATTGGCGCGCGTCTGCAGCAGCTCGTCCGCCCGCTGGATGTGGTTTGCCGAATCAATGAAAGCCAGTTCGGCCTGCTGGCCCTGGTCAACGATCTCAAGGGGTGCTCGCCAAGCAGCTTCAAACGCCTGCATGAAGGCCTGAATCTCAGGGCGCTGAAGACCAGCGAGGGTTTCGTATCCATCAAGGCGGGCATCAGTCTGATCAGCCTCGACACTGATGCGCTGCCGATCGCGCCTGAAACCATCATCGAGCGCGCGGCCGCCCTGCTGCCGAGCGCCTACAGCACCGGCCGCATCGTGCCGTTGCGCCTGAAGCAGTCGGCCTGAGGGTGAGCTGGCACGTCCTCGGCGCAGGCGCACTCGGCAGCCTCTGGGCGGCCCGCCTGGCTGGAGCGGGCGCAACAGTACGGATAATCCTGCGCTCTGCCCAGCGCCTCGCCGATTACCAGCGCGCCGGCGGGCTCACGCTGACTGCCGACCATCTATCTCGGCTCTACGCTATCCCGGCAGAACTGCCCGATGCGAGCGAACCAATCCAGCGCCTGCTGGTTGCATGCAAGGCCTACGACGCCGAAGGCGCAATCGCTCAGGTGGCGTCGCGCCTCGCCTCTGGCTGCGAAATACTCCTGTTGCAGAACGGCCTCGGCAGCCAGCAGGCGATCGCCGAACGCTGGCCGCAGGCACGTTGCATCTTCGTGTCGAGTACCGAAGGAGCCTATCGAGAAGACGATTTCCATGTGGTGTTCGCCGGCCGCGGGCAGAACTGGCTGGGCGATCCGAACGGCGGCAGCGCGCCGGTCTGGCTGGACGAACTGAACCGAGCGGGCATCCCGCAAACCTGGTCCAGCGACATCTTGGCGCGGCTCTGGCGCAAGCTGGCGCTGAACTGCGCGATCAATCCGCTGACGGTGCTCCACGATTGCCGTAATGGCGAGCTGCTGCAGCATCGCGAGCAGCTCTCCGGGCTTTGCGAAGAACTCGTCGAACTGCTCGAAGCCGGCGGTCAGCCAGCCGCGGCCAGCGATCTGCAAGGCGAGGTGCTGCGGGTGATCGAGGCCACCGCCGCCAACTATTCATCGATGTATCAGGACGTTCGACTCGGCCGGCGGACCGAGATCGCCTACCTGCTCGGCCATGCCTGCCGCAGCGCCGACTCGCTGGGGCTCGCGTTACCCCGGCTGCACGAACTGCATCGCCACCTGCGTGAACACCTGAGCCAGCGCGGATTGCCCACGGACTGAGCCGCAGCTACCCTGCAGAAACTCTCTGCTATGCCGTGTCCCGCCAATGATCCTGCGTCAGCGCCTCGAAAACCTTCCGGTCGGCCGTAAACTGCTGCTGGCCCTGCTCGTCCTGCTTGCCGCCGTTCTGCTGGTTTCCAACCTGACGTTCATCAGCGCGGCCTACTGGATTTCACGGCAGAGCGTTGCGCCGCAGGCCATGCACACCCTCGGCGAGCTGTTCGCTACCGAAGAACTGAGCGCGCGGGCGCTGTCTTCGCCGGAAGCCGCCAGCAAACTGCTCAAACGCCTGGACGGCTATGCGCCGCTGCGAGCCGCGATGATCTACGACCGCAACGGCAACAGCCTCGCGCAACTCCAGCAAGGCGACCGATTGCGTCTGCCCGAGCAGCTCAGCGATGTCGAGCATTGGCGTGCCAGCGAGATTCGCGCCAACCTGCTGGTCAGGCTGCCGCAAGCCGATGGCAGTGCCGGGCATCTGCTGATGGTCGCCAGCAGCGAGCTGCCCGGCGCCTTCTACACCGGTACGCTGACCGCCAGCCTGGCCATTCTCGTCGCCAGCCTGCTGCTCTGGGTGTCGGTCGCCCGGCAGATCCGTCAACTCATCACCCGCCCGATTCGCGAACTCGAAGCATTGTCACGCCAGGTCACCCGCGAGGAGGACTATTCCCTGCGCGCCAAGCCCGGCAACCAGGACGAGATCGGCCGGTTGGCCGATGCCTTCAACACCATGCTGTCGCGCATGGAGGCCCGCGAGCAGCAGCTCAAGCGCGCCCGTGACGATGCCCAGGAGGCATTCGATCATGCCCAGGGCCTGGCCGAGGAAACCCGCCACTCCAACCGCAAGCTGGAGCTGGAAGTGCAGGTGCGCAGCAAGATCGAGCAGAAGCTGACCGGCTTTCAGAAGTACCTCAACAGCATCATCGATTCGATGCCCTCGGCGCTGATCGCACTCGACGAACAGCTCTACGTCACCCAATGGAACCAGGAAGCCAGCGCCCTCTCCGGAACGCCGCTGGATGACGCGCTCAACCAGCCGGTGTTCGTCGCCTTTGAGCCGCTCAAGCCGTTTCTCGCGCAGATCCGGCGCACTTCGGAACAGCACGTGGTGGCGAAGATCGAGCGGGTGACCTGGATGCGCAACGACGAGCCGCACCACTATGCGCTGACCTGCTACCCGCTGACCGGCGCAGGTGGCCGCGGTGTGGTGATCCGCATCGACGACATCACCCAGCGCATCAACATGGAAGAAATGATGGTGCAGTCGGAAAAGATGCTCTCGGTGGGCAGCCTCGCGGCCGGCATGGCCCACGAGATCAACAATCCTCTCGGCGCCATCCTGCACAACGCGCAGAACATCCGCCGCCGGCTCTCGCCCGAGCTCGAGCGCAATCGCGAGGCCGCGGAGGAAACCGGCGTGCGCCTGGAAGCGGTCAACCAGTACCTGCAGCGCCGCGAAGTGCCGCAGCTGCTCGATGGTATCCAGCAGGCCGGCTCGCGCGCGGCGAAGATCGTCAGCCACATGCTCAGCTTCAGCCGCATGAGCAACCGTCAGCTGGCGGACTGCCAGTTGCCCGTTCTGATCGATCAGGCACTGGAGATCGCCGGAAACGACTTCGCCCTGATGGAAGGCTTCGACTTCAAGGCCATCGATATCGTTCGTGACTTCGACCCGCGGATCGACCGCGTACCGTGCATCGGCAACGAGCTGGAGCAGGTCTTGCTCAACCTGCTGAAGAACGCTGCACAGGCCATCCATACCCATCAGAGCGACGAGCCGGGACAGATCATCCTGCGCACGCGCCTGAATCCGCCGTGGGCGGAAATTCAGGTCGAGGACAACGGCGGCGGCATCCCGGAGAATGTGCGCAAGCGCATCTTCGAGCCGTTCTTCACCACCAAGGAAGTCGGCCAGGGAACCGGGCTGGGTCTTTCCGTCTCGTATTTCATCATCACCAACAACCATCAGGGGCAGATGGAGGTGCAGTGCCAAGCTGGCCACGGCACCACGTTCACCCTGCGGTTGCCGCTGAGCTCGCCCGGCGAGCAGATGGCGACCTGAACCAAGGAACCGATACATGGGCAATCGACTGTCGAAAATCTACACCCGCACCGGCGATAGCGGCGAAACCGGCCTCGGCGACGGCCGTCGGGTTGCCAAGGACCATCCTCGCGTGGAGGCCATGGGCGAGGTCGACACCCTCAACAGTCAGCTCGGCCTGTTGCTGGCCGAACTGGCCGATGCGCAGGCGCAGTGGCCAACGCTCGACGAGCTGATCAGCGTTTTCGCGCCTTGCCAGCACCGTTTGTTCGACCTCGGCGGCGAGCTGGCGATGCCCGACTACCAGGCGCTGCAGGACAACGAAATCGAGCGGCTGGAACAGGCCATCGATCGCTGGAACCAGGAGCTCGGGCCGCTGAAGGAATTCATCCTGCCAGGTGGTTCCCGGCTGATCGCCCTCGCCCACCTGTGCCGCAGCATGACGCGCACTGCCGAGCGTCGCTGTCAGCAGCTCAATGCCAGCGAAACGGTACGCCCGGTGCTGCTGGCCTATCTGAACCGGCTCTCCGATGCGCTGTTCGTCGCCGCTCGCTTGATCGCTCGGCGCCAGGGTTGCGGTGAAATACTCTGGCAGCCAGCCGCTGCTTCACCTGCCGCGGATGACTGAGCCGGTCGTGGCGCGACAGGCCCGCCGTCGCGACCAGCTGCACGCCGCCTGGGAAGCCTTCATCGTCCTGTTGGTGTGCATCAACCTGTCGCTGATTCTGTTCGACAGCCTGTTCGCCCTGCAGCCTGTTAGCGCAGTGCTGGCGGACCTCGTGCCAGAGCTGCACGCGCGTTACCAGCAGAGTGTCCACGCCAACTTCCAGTACATCGACCTGGGCTTCGTCGCGATCTTCGTCCTCGACGTGCTGCTCGGCTGGACCGTGGCACTGTTCGAGCGCCGCTATGCACGCTGGTACTACTACCCGTTCGCGCACTGGTATGACGTGCTCGGCTGCATTCCCCTGGCCGGGCTGCGCTGGTTGCGCGTACTGCGTGTCGGCACGCTGCTGATCCGCCTGCAGCGCCTGGGGCTGATCGACATGCGCGGCTGGGCCATCTACGGCCTTTTCAGCCGTTATTACTACCTGCTGATCGAGGAGCTTTCCGACCGGGTGATGGTGCGCCTGTTCGGCCGCCTGCAGCAGGAGATCGGCGCCAGCGACGACCTTTCGCGCCGGCTGCTGCAGGAAGTGGTGCGGCCGCGCAAACAGCGCTTGCTCAACGACATCTCGCGGCGCCTGCAGGACATGCTGGAGACCGGCTACCGCGACAATCGCGGCGCCATCGAAGGTTATGTCAGCCAACTGATTCACCAGGCGCTGCAGAACAATCCCGAGATGCACAATCTGCGGCGCCTGCCACTGGGCAACCGCCTGGCCAGCACGCTCGACGATGCACTCAGCGACATCGCCGCGCGGCTGCTGCAGGGCGCCGTGGAAGGCATGCGTGGCCCGCAGTTTCAGGCACTGGCCGGCAATCTCGCCGACGAGTTCTTCGATGCCTGGGTCTACCAGGACGAAAATACCGACCTGGCGCTGGAAGAACTGCTGGTCGACGTCATCGAAGTGCTCAAGCAGCAGGTGCTCGACCGCCGCTGGAGTCGTTTCGTCGGCCCCACGCCCCCACCGACACATCCCGAGTGATCGGACTGACGCAATGCTCTCCGCTGCGCGCCCCAAGGGCCGTCGGAGGCAAGTGCTGACCTGCTACTCGTCGACTGCCTTGAAGCCCTCAGGGGATTTTTCGTCGAGACGCGCGCCGATGATCATCTCGGTAGCCCAGTTCACCAGAATCGAGGTGTAGGCCTCCTGGCAGCGCTCGTTGCTCAGCGCATGGTCGGCACCGTCGATGATGCGATGGGTGAGGGAGTGGGTGCCGTGGAAGGCGGCACGATAGCTCATGATGGTTTCGTGCGGGACGAAGGTATCGTGCTCGGATTCGACGATCAGCACGTCGCCGCGAAACGCCGCGCAGGCGGCCAACGCGCGGTTCTCGTCCGGTAGCACGCGCCGGCTGCGCAGCTGGTTGAGGACGTGGCGATCGAGCTGCCGCTTGGGCACCTGCCACTCCTCGTCGCGGTACAGCGCCGGCACGCGCAGGGCCAGCCACTTCACCGGACGCAGCGCGGTGAGAATCGCCGCGAGGTAGCCGCCATAGCTAGTGCCGACCACTGCAATCGCGGAGGGGTCGATATGCGGGTGTTGGGCCAGCAGATCGTAAGCGGCGAGCAGATCATTGAGGTTCTGTTCCCGCGTCACGCTTTCCTGTTGCGCGCGGGTCTGCGCATGGCCGCGCAGATCGAACGACAGGCAGACACAACCAAGCCCGGCGATACCGCGCGCGCGGTTCAGGTCGCGCTGCTGGCTGCCACCCCAGCCGTGCACGAACAGCACGCCTGGCATCTTCTCCGGCGGTGAGAGGAAGGTCCCGGCGATATGCTCATCACCTACCAGGATGTTCACCATCTCGCTATGCGTCGCCATAGTCCTCCACCGTTACACACTTGGTGATGAAACCCACATCGGCGTCCTCGTCCCGATACAGAAGTTGCGCACCGGCCGGCACGCCCTGCTCGCGCCCATAGAACTCCAGCGAAGACGCCTTCACCGCGCGCGCCGAAGTGCCTTGCCTGAAGACTTCCAGGGCCGCCACTTCAGCGCTGCTGGCACCGCCGATACGCCAGGATTGCTCGAGCACGCCGGAACGTGACCGGCCCCGGCCATCGACGCCCTGAGCGATGTCGTAGTTGCGTCGCGAGGCGAAGAAATGCCGATAACAGGCCGATGCTGCCTCGTCGTAGACCTGCGCCTGGCGCACGGCCAGACGTGTCGTCTCCGGCAGATCAAGGGCCATCAGCGCCTCGAAGTCGCCATCGACGACCACCAGATCCGAGCCGCCATACACCTCGTTGCCCGCGTTGTCCCGAGTCAGGCGCTGCGTACCGTAGTAACTGGCCAGACGGCCCCCGACACGTACCTGGCCGACACTGAAGGTGATGACGCGATCCAGATGCGCCTCCAGAACCAGGCCGTACTGGGCCAGCTCCTTTTCATCGAGCGCAAACAAGGCCTCATCGAGGGTATCGGCATCATCGACGCGCAGCTGCCCGCGGCCACCCGTGGCGCGTACCGGCTTGATCCGCACCGGCCCTTCGTGCAAAAGGCGCCGCCCGGCGTCACGCGCATCCTCGATGCTGAAGGCGCTGTAGCCGGCCAGCACGCTGCCCTTGACCTGGGTACTGAAGTCCCGCGACCAGCCAACCGGCGCGACCGCATCCGGACGCACCAGCGGGTGAGTGATCGCCTTGGTTTCAACGAAGGCCTGCGGCACGACGCCACCAAACAGATCGCCTTCCTCATTCAGGCCCAACGCCTGCGCTTCACGCAGTCCGACCACCGTGCCCGACGGAACGAGGTAGGGGTGGGCGTCATAGCGCCGCTGCGGGTCGTACTCACCGCCGTAACTCGTCCCCAGCAAGGTCGCCAGGCGTTCGGCCAAGGCCGCGTGGACGACCTTCTCGTGCTGCGGCTCGCGTGGTCGGTTGGCATAGGTCAGCACGACCCGGCGTGAGCTCTGCAGCGTTTGCGCATTCATCATCGTTGTGGACAGCTCCATGGACTGCTCGGCATGTACGTCCTGAGACCCGGCGCGCCGGCAGGCGTTCGCTTCTGACTGAGCGTCCCGCCGAGCGCCAGAAATGAAAAAGGGGAGCAACCTCGTGGCTGCTCCCCTTCTTTTTGCGCGTCGATTCAGGCCGGCGCCGACGACCGGATCAGGTGATCGAAGGCGCTCAGCGAGGCCTTGGCCCCTTCACCGACGGCGATCACGATCTGCTTGTACGGCACCGTGGTCACGTCGCCGGCAGCAAACACACCGGGAATGCTGGTCTGGCCCTTGGCGTCGACGATGATCTCGCCGAAGCGCGACAGCTCCAGGGCGCCCTTGAGCCACTCGCTGTTGGGCAGCAGGCCGATCTGCACGAAGATGCCTTCCAGCTCGACGTTGTGCAGCTCGTCGTTAGTGCGGTCCTTGTAGACCAGGCCGGTGACCTTCTGGCCGTCACCCTTGACCTCGGTGGTCTGCGCCATCTTCAGCACGCGAACGTTGGACAGGCTGTTGAGCTTGCGCTGCAGCACGGCGTCGGCACGCAGTTCCTCGCCGAACTCGAGCAGGGTCACATGAGCGACGATGCCGGCCAGGTCGATGGCCGCTTCGACACCGGAGTTGCCGCCGCCAATCACCGCCACGCGCTTGCCCTTGAACAGCGGGCCGTCACAGTGCGGGCAGTAGGCGACGCCACGGCCGCGGTATTCCTGCTCGCCGGGCACGTTCATTTCGCG
>NZ_JXXD01000294.1 GCF_000935215.1 Stutzerimonas stutzeri | reverse complement strand
CTCGCCGATCAACCGCTGGCGCGGCTGATGCTCGAGGTGACCGAACACGCATCGGTACAGGACTACTCGCAGCTGGCCGAGGCACTCGAACCACTGCGCAGCAAGGGGCTACGGCTGGCGGTTGACGATGCCGGCGCCGGTTACGCGAGTTTCCGCCATATCCTCAAACTCAAGCCGGATGTGATCAAGCTCGACAGCAGCCTGATCCGCAATGTCGACAGCGACACCGGCTGCCGCGCGCTGGCCGCCGCGTTGATCCGCTTCGCCGAGGAAACCGGCTGCAAGGTCGTCGCCGAAGGGGTTGAGACCCAGGAGGAACTGGCCATGCTGCGGCGGCTTGAAGTGAACAAGGCGCAGGGCTACCTGATCGGTCGGCCGATGCCATTGCATCACGGGCTCGCCATGAGCCGACAGGCATAGCCGGCGTTGCCGGGGGATGAGCCAGGAGGGTGCCTTCGGGCGGTTTCGATGAACCTTTGTGGTGCGTGGGCAGTCGACTTTATAACGCGGGCGGCAGCGATG
>NZ_JXXD01000293.1 GCF_000935215.1 Stutzerimonas stutzeri | reverse complement strand
GACAACCCGGCCTGGCTGGCGCAGATCATCCGCGCCCAGCGCGAAGGCCGCAGCTGCCTGCCGCAGTACCTCGGGCTCGACGCCGTGCAATACGCCGGGCTCCTGGCGCGCCATGGGCTGCGGCCACCATCCCGTAGCGCCGACGAGGCCTTGCTCGGCGAACGCGACGCCCTGCGCGAAGAGTTGCTGGCGCTGCGCCGGGAAGAATGGCAGGCGCTGCACGACCTGCTGCTGGGCGGCCAGGACGACCACGGCGAGCCGGCGATGGCCGCCATCGTCGCCGCCGCCTGCCTCGGTGGCGAACACCTGTGGCGCGACCTCGGCCTGGCCTCACGGGCACAGCTGTACGCGCTGCTGATGCACAACTTCCCGCAGCTGGCCCGGCGCAACACCCAGGACATGCGCTGGAAGAAATTCCTCTACAAACAACTATGCGAACAGGACGGCGGCTACGTCTGCCGCTCCCCTTCTTGTGAAACCTGCCCGACCTATCACGATTGTTTTGGAGAAGAGCAATGAGCGACTACCAACGCATCAGCGTCGAGCAGGCCCAGCGGCTGCTGGCGACCGAAAACACCATGCTGCTGGACATGCGCGATGCCCGCGCCTACTGCCAGGGTCACGACCCGCGCGCCACCCGCCTCAGCGAGCTGAACCTGCGCACGCTGCTCAAGAGCACGCCGAATCATGTCCACCTGATCATCTGTTGCGAGCACGGCCATGCCAGCCGCGACATGGCACAGCTGTTCAGCGACTTCGGCTTCATCAACTGCTACAGCCTGGACGGCGGCTACGAGGCCTGGAAGGCTCGCCCGCAACGGGCCCATGCCACCCCCGGCGCCTACAGCGCCCGCTACGCGCTGGCGATGGAGTGAACGCATGCACGTTCTCGATACCGAAGCACGCATCCGCCAGCAACTCGCCGAGCATCCGGTGCTGCTGTACATGAAGGGCACGCCGGAAGCGCCGGAGTGCGGTTTCTCCCGCGCCGCGGTGGCGGCACTGAAGAACAGCGGCCGGCCGTTCGCCACGGTCAACGTGCTGCTGGCACCGCATATCCGCGAGAAGCTGCCGAAGATCTCACAGTGGCCGACCTACCCGCAGCTGTTCCTGCGCGGCGAGCTGGTCGGCGGTTGCGACATCATCCTCGGCCTGGAAGCCGACGGCAGCCTGGCGGCACAGCTCGATGCCGCCCTCGCGGCGGAAAGCTAGACCGGGGCGAGCGCAGGCTGAGCGTGCCGCGGCGAAGATGATCGCCGGGGCGTGAAAAGACCGATGGCGTGCCTTTGCGCGGCCGGCAGGCCTGCGGCCTGTATCGCCCCGAGGTCGGGCCTCCCACAGGGTCCAGCCTGGTAGGTTGGGTCGAGGAGCATAGCGACGAAGCCCAACATGACACGCCGAACTCAAAGCCAGCCCAACCTACCACCCCACCTGCAGCGCCAGCCCCACCAGCACCGCGCACTCCACCAGCTCGAGCAGCGCGCCGGCGGTGTCGCCGGTGGTGCCGCCGAGGCGGCGGAGCATGGCGCGGCGCGCGAGGAAGAACGTCGCCACGGCCATCAGCAGGGCAACCAGCCCGGATTCACCGAACGGCAGGCAACCGAGGGCGGCCGCTGCCAGCACGCCGCGCGCCCAGCGCCGCGGCAGATTCGCCGCCATTGCCTGGCCGAGGCCATTGGGCCGCACGTAGGCCGTGGTGAGGAACAGCGCCGGCAGCGCCGCGCGTCCCAGCATGGGCGCCAGCAGCAGGGCCAGGTATTGCTGGGCCTGCAGCAGCGCCAGCAATGCGGCGAACTTGAGCAACAGCACCAGTACCAGCACCACCACGGCGACCGGACCGCTGCGCGGGTCCTTCATGATCGCCAGGGTGCGCTCGCGGTCGCCGAAACCGCCGAGCCAGGCATCGGCGCTGTCGGCCAGGCCATCGAGGTGCAGGGCGCCGCTCAGGGCCACCCAGAGCGTCAGCAGCAAGGCTGCCTGCAACAGCGGCGGCACGCCTGCCAGCAGGATGGCACCGAGCCAGAGCAGCGCCCCCAGCAAAGCCCCGACCAGCGGGTAGTAGAGCAGCGAGCGCCCCTGCTGCAACGGCGTGGGCAGCGCGGGCAGGCGGATCGGCAGGCTGGTGAGAAACTGCAGGGCGATCAATAGCGGCAGCATGTCGGTTCCCGTTCAGGCGTTGCCGCCGTGCTCGCCATACGGGCATGGCCGCAAGCGGGCCAGCGGCAGCAGCTCGCCATGCGCCACCGTCACCTCCAGCAAGCGTGCGCGCGGCAGGCCCCGTTGCCGTGCCAGCAGCAGGCGCATCACCCCGGCATGGCCGATCAGCAGCAGGCGCTGGCCGGCGAAGCGGCGCTGCAGGCGCAGCAGGGCAGTCAGTACCCGCCGCTCGAAGTCCGCCAG
>NZ_JXXD01000292.1 GCF_000935215.1 Stutzerimonas stutzeri | reverse complement strand
GCGTCCCTTGAAGAACGTCCCTTAGCAAGAAGCCTTGCTTTCTTGAGAGTGCCTCTATCCGGCCGCGTGTTGTGGCCGGGCTTGATGGAGGTACATCCCATGCGACCTGCTCCCTTGCGGCCTGCCGCCGCTGCTGTCGCTGCGCCTGCGCAGCCCCAACGCTACCTCACCAACGACGAGGCCGCCGAATACCTGCGGCTGTCGCCGCGCACGCTGGAGAAGCTGCGCGTGATCGGTGGTGGCCCGAAGTTCCGCAAGTTCCGCCGGCGCGTCATGTACGCCGTGAGCGACCTCGATGCCTGGGCCGATGCACGCAGCTTCGATGCCACATCCGACCCGGAGTACGCCGAGCGCCATGCAGGTGACTACCGTGATCGCCGCTGATCGTCGGTTCACGGGTGGCCGCCGTCATGTCCAGTCCCGCGCTGCCGTCCCGGCAGCGGCCGGTGCAGGAGCGCGAACAGCTCGACCTGTTCCGCGCGCTGCCCGGCGACATGGCGCCGCGCGACAGCCAGGACTTGATGGCCTATCCGTTCTTCTCGCTGGCGAAGTCGCGGCGCACGGCGCCGATCGACTTCCGTGCCGGCAACGTGACGATCCGCGTGGAAGGCACGCAGGAACACGGCATCGCCACCATCTGGGATGCCGACATCCTGATCTGGGCGGCCTCGCAGATCGTGGAGGCGAAGGATGCGGGCCTGCGGCCGTCGCGGCTGATGCACGCCACGCCCTACGAAATCCTGCGCTTCATCGGGCGCGGCACGTCCCTCAACGACTACCAGCGCCTGAAGGCCGCTCTCGACCGGCTGCAATCGACCAGCGTGGCGACTTCCATCCGCGAAACCACCGGGAGGCGCTTGCACCGCTTTTCGTGGGTGAACGAATGGCGCGAGCTGGCCGACGCCAGCGGCACGCCGCTGGGCATCGAGCTGATCCTGCCCGACTGGTTCTACATGGGCGTGATGGACGCCGCGCTCGTGTTGACCATCGACCCGGCCTATTTCCGCTTGAAGGGTGGCATCGAGCGCTGGCTGTACCGCCTGGTGCGCAAGCACGGCGGGCGGCAAGAACACGGCTGGCAATTCGACTTCCGGCATCTGCACCGCAAGTCCGGCAGCGCGGCGCGCTTCTCGGACTTCACCTACGACCTGCGCGTGCTGGTCGCACGGCAGTCGCTGCCCGGCTACGTCCTGGGCATCGAGTCGATGCCGGACGAAAGGCTGGAACTGCTGACTTTCCGGCCCGTGCCGTTCACGGCACGGGGATAACTGCGGGACAACGTGTGGACGGCCTCGTGCTATCAGGAGTACGGGGTATCGTGCTATCGGGAGTACGTCTATCGTGCTATCAGGAGTACGAAAACGCCGGAAAGCCAGTAACGGCGCGGGTTTGCGGCCCCTCTAACTTACCTAACTATAAATCTCTAAC
>NZ_JXXD01000291.1 GCF_000935215.1 Stutzerimonas stutzeri | reverse complement strand
ATTGTCTTTAGCTTGCTCTCGGACTGCTAGGTTTTCACACAGTCTGCGAAGCGGGGCTTTTTTGTATCAGGCGTCTTAGGAGACTTGAACCTGATCAGCCTGCATCCCTTTCTGGCCTTTGGTAGCCATGAAAGAGACCGCTTGGCCTTCGCTCAGGCTTTTGAAACCTGTGCTTTCGATTGAACGATAATGAACGAACAGATCTTCGCTGCCATCGGTCGGCGTAATAAAGCCGAAACCTTTTTCATCGTTGAACCATTTGACTGTGCCATTTTGACGAGTAGACATGAGTATCTCCCAAGGTGTTTTAAGGCTGCAGCACTGAAGCATTCGGTGCCGAGACTGAGAAGCGAGAAGCAAAACGAACCGAGGAGATGAAACAGAGAAACATCATGCCGGGTGTCGAAGTGTTAATTGCGAAGCAGTGGGGCGAATATACGTAGTTTTAAATATATGTACAGCTTTTATTTGCAATTTAAATAAATTGGCCACTTTAAGTAAGCTCGCGAACTCAAATATTTATGGTTTAACTAGTTGTTAATTATCAATATTGTGTGAGCCTATGGGGGGAAGAGAAATAATTCAACAAATGTTCCACGCTAATAATTCGTAGCGGGAGCATTGTTTGCCGACAAAGCAGCGGGGTGCGTGGCCGCGCAAAGGCAGCCTTCTGTCCCGCCAGGCTGGTAAGCGCGACAGTGAAACGACACGTTCGTTTTAGCTATAGCGAAAGGCTTACAAGAATCCCGGTTTTTGGCTCTTCATTGCCTGCGGCCTGATGATTAATCTATGCCCACTCTGAAGCGCAGGACGTGCTCAGGATCAGGATGATCGACCACCGCCAGGAAGGCAGCCGGAAGGATTCGGATAGTCAGAAAGAACCCGCTTCGGCGGGTTTTTTGTTTCACGATGACTCCAGCCCGGTAGTTCGCTGGACTGCGCCGTAGCTAGATACAGCAGGTTTATCAATAACTTACGCGCGTCCATCATATGCCGGTGCTTTCTGAAACTTGACCCGGTTTTCCCTCGCGCCGCTCCTATCTGGCTCCTGGAATCCGGGTTGTTCCGAGGAGTCATCATGGCAAAGATCAAGCTCACCAAGACCGCCGTGGAGTCGGCCCAACCCCAGGCCAAGGATGTTGAACTGCGAGATACCGTGGTGCCCGGCTTCCTGTGCAAGATTACCCCGACCGGCCGCCGGGTGTTCATGCTCCAGTACCGCACGAACTCCGGCCAGCCCCGCAAGCCCTCGCTGGGGCTGTACGGGGAGCTGACCGTCGAACAGGCACGAGTCAAGGCACAGGACTGGCTGGCCGAGGTTCGCCGGGGCGGCGACCCCGGCGGCGCCAAGGCCGAGGCGCGCAAGGCGCCCACGATGGCCGAGTTGTGCAAGAAGTTCATGGAGGACTACTCCAAGAAGCGCAACAAGCCCAGCACGCAGGACGGCTATCAGGGCGTCATAGACCGCAACATCATCCCGCTGCTGGGCCGCAAGAAGGTGCATGACGTGAAGCGGCCCGACATTGCCGGGCTGATGGAGAAACTGGCCTACAAGCCGACCGAGGCGAACAAGACCTTCGGCGTGCTGCGCAAGATGTTCAACCTGGCCGAAGTGTGGGGCTACCGCCCGGACGGCACGAACCCGTGCCGCCACGTCCCCATGTACCCGCCGGGCAAGGAAACCCGGCTCATCGTGGACGAGGAAATGGTGCGGATCTTCCGCCAGTTGGAGAAGCTGGAGGCGGAGGGGCTGGAGAACTACGTCATCCCGCTGGCGATCCGGCTGCAATTCGAGTTCGCCGCCCGGCGCTCCGAAATCTGCCCGCTCGAATGGAGCTGGCTGGACTTCGAGAACCGGCGCGTGGTGTGGCCCGACAGCAAGGTCGGCGGCATTTCCAAGCCCATGAGCGAGGAAGCCTATCGGCTGCTTTCGACGGCGCCGCGCCGGGAGGGCTGCCCCTACGTCCTGCCATCGCCGAACGACCCGGCCAAGCACCTGACCTTTGGCGAGCACTATGGCGGCTGGTGCCGGGTGCTCAAGGCCGCCGGCGTCCCGCACGTCGGCACGCACGGCATCCGCCATCGCTCGACCACCGACATTGCCAATTCGGGCGTGCCGACCAAAGTGGGCATGAAGCTGACGGGCCACAAGACCGTGGCGATGTTCATGCACTACGTCCACACCGAGGACAAACCGGTGCGCGAAGCGGCCGAACTGGTGGCGAGCCGTCGGCTGGCGATCACTGGTGCCAAGCGGCTTCCCATGGAAGCGACGGCATGAACGACGGCTACCGTCCCGCCTTTCCTGCCCCGATTGTCGTGTCGTTGTCACGACAATCGGGCGGGCCGCCTCTTGCGGAGTGGCTCCGCGG
>NZ_JXXD01000290.1 GCF_000935215.1 Stutzerimonas stutzeri | reverse complement strand
GTTCCACGTTCTTGCCCGAGAAGCCCCGCGAGGTCTTGTAGTAGCGTTTGTATTCCGTTTCATCGACCAGGGAGTCGACAGCCACATCGACCCGCACGTCATCACGCATGAGCGTCCAGATCGGTTCGTACTGCCCTGGGCGGTGCAGCAATTTGAACTGGCACAGCCCGTAGCGCCACAGGCCGTCCAAGTGCGCGGAAAACGCCGCAAACGAATCCGTTTCGATGGCCTCGCCGGTCTTGGCACTGATCGACCCGCTGGCGAACTGCTGGATGACCGAATGGTGGTAGCGCAGCTCGACCCGCCACACGTCCTGGGCTGGATCGTAGTTATCCGGGTCAGCCACATCGAACGAATCCCGGCGACGCCAGACGCTTTCCCAGAAGTCGAGCTTATCGGTCGCGCGGGCCTGTTCGGTTTTGTTGTAGATGCAGAGCTGGACGCCACCGGCTGAGCCGAACATGGACGTTTCGCCCCGACCGTAGACGCTGGACTTGGTCGCCCAGTTGATCTCGTTGATACCCGAGATATCCCGGTGCGTCCGCGCGCGACAGTGCAGGCGTGCCACCAGATCCACCGGAGGCTTCCAGCCCTGGAGATCCAACGCCAGAT
>NZ_JXXD01000289.1 GCF_000935215.1 Stutzerimonas stutzeri | reverse complement strand
CGTATCCCTAACCGTAGGCCGCCGCCATGCCATTGGCGGGCAGGAGATGACAGATGGAAGCAGTGATAACCGGGCGTACGCGCGGTGGCGCCGAATGGGTGCCGCAGTTCGTCACCGCCGTCGATGCGCAGAAGTGCATCGGTTGCGGGCGTTGCTACAAGGTGTGCCCGCGCGACGTGTTCGAGCTGGTGGAGCGCTCCGGCATGGTGGGCGAGGACGACGACCTCTACGACGAGGACGACGAGATGATGGTCATGGCCATCGCCGACGGCCTCGACTGCATCGGCTGCAAGGCCTGTTCGGCGGTCTGCCCGAAACAATGCCATACCCATCAGGCCCTGGCCGGCTGAGGAGCTGCTGACATGCCAAGACCCGACTACCACATCTTCCTCTGCCTGCAGCGCCGCGCCGAGGGGCACCCGCGCGGCAGTTGTGCTGCGAAGGGCGGCGAAGCCCTGTTCGACGCCTTCTCCCAGGCCCTGATCCGGCGCAACCTGATCGGCCGCATCGCCTTGACCGGCACCGGCTGCCTGGGGCCCTGCCAGGCCGGCGCCAATGTGCTGATCTACCCGGGCGCATTGATGTACAGCTGGGTGGAGCCGGCGGATGTCGACAGCATCCTCACGCATCTGCTCGAAGGCGAGCCCTTCGCCGACAAGCTCACCCCCGCGGAGCTCTGGTGAGGCATGGGTGAAGTGCTGTTGCTGGAGCCCGAACGGGCGTTCTTTTCCGACCGCACGCCGACCGGGCTGCGCTACCTGCTGAACAGCGCGCGCGGCCTCGAGCATCCGGCGGCGGTCGAAGCCCTGCTGCTGGAGGCCCGGCAGCGCTGGAGCGAGGAGCCGGACGCGCATGTCGGCCTGTACAAGTTCTACTTTCTCCAGGCCCGCTACGCGGAGGCCGAAGCCGCCGTATGGGAAGCCCTGCGGCGGGCCGCGGCCTGTGCCGGCTTCAGCCGCAACTACCGGCGCCTGCACCCTGCCAGCGCCGACTGGCAGACACGCCGCGGTGCCACGCGGTTGTACCTGTTCAGCCTCAAGGCGCTGGGCGTGATCCGCCTGCGCCGTGGCAAGGTGGACAACGCGCGGCGGGTGCTGGAGAAGCTGCTGGAGCTCGATCCGGGCAACGAGATCGGCGGCGAGGCGTTCCTGCAGATCGCCCGCGCCTTCGAGGAGGAAAACTGATGGCGGCATCGTTCGAAGCACGCCTGCAGGCGGCGCGGCCGCTGTTCGGCGAAATCCAGCGCGCGCTGCAGGATTGCCTGCAGCGTTCGGCCATCCGCCTGCAACTGCCCGACGAGCGTGAACCGTCGCGCAGCGAAGTGCGGGTCGACCCGTTCGATCGCAGCGAATGCTTCTACAGCGAATGGCGCAGCGCCCAGGGCGATTTCCTCGGCAGCATGCAGATCAACGGCGACGGTCAGGTCTATGCCGAGTTCGACGTGCTGCTGAAGCACCCGCACGAGCCGGCCTGGCTGGTGGAGGCGGTCGCCGCCTGGGGTTGGCCGGGGGCGCTGAAAAGCGAGTTGCGCCTGCTGCCGGCGCTCGATCATGAATGAGCTCTACGACTGGCTGCTGGCCAGCGCCGCGCAGGCGCGGACCGTCGAACATCTGTGCCTGGGGTTGAACTGGACACTGGCCGAAGTCGACGGCAACCAGGGCTTCGCCTTCAGCCCGCGCCAGGTGCCGCGCACGCTCGGCTGGTCGGGCACACTCGCCGGCCAGGGCAACGCCGCGCTGCTGCCCTGGCTGCTGTCGTGGAACAGCGCCGAAGCCGCGGTCGGCCTGGCCGTGCTCAATGCCAGCGTGAACACGGCGGCGGGCTGCCAGCGCGAGGCGCAGGCACTGCGCACGCAGGCACCGGGGCATCTGCAGGTGTTCGCACATTTCCGTCCACGGCTGGCGGGCCAGCGGGTCGTGGTGATCGGCCATTATCCCGGCCTCGAACGGCTCTGGCAGGACCAGCCCTACCAGTGCCTGGAGCGCCAGCAGCAGGAGGGCGACCTGCCCGATTGCGCCGCCGAGTACCTGCTGCCCGAGGCCGACTGGGTGTTCGTCAGCGCCAGCAGCATCGCCAACAAGACCTTGCCGCGCCTGCTCGAGCTGTCGCGCCAGGCCCAGGTGGTGCTGATGGGGCCGAGCCTGCCCTGGCTGGACGGTTGGCGGCGCTTCGGCGTGGACTACCTGGCCGGGGTTCGCGTGCTCGACCCGGACGGCGTGCGGCGGGTGATTGCCGAGGGTGGCGGTACGCGGCTGTTCGCCGGGCCGGTGGAGTATGCCTTGATGGCGCTCGGGAAATGATGGGGTCTCACGGCCGGCTGGGCTGGCGGATGCTGATCTGTCACAAGCACCCGGTCAGCGCGCGCCTGCATTTCCTCGTGCCGCAGCGCGGCGGGGTGGTCTTGCCGCAGCCCCTTCCGGCCCTCGCGGTATTCGCCGAACCGCCGATGCAGGGCGATCTGCTGGTCCATCCTGCGGGCGCTCTGCGCAGCCTGCAGCGCGACCTGGGGATCGAGAAACCGCTGGAGCTGGTGGCCGATTACCGGGTCGGCCTCGAAGTGTCGGGCGGGGTTCTGCCGGTATTCCTCGCCGCACTGGACGGGCACGATCGGTGCCGGGCGGCCATCGGAACCCACTGGATCGAACTGACGCAGAGCATCGGCATGCCCTGGCTGGACCGCGAACTGCTCAGGCGGGCCTATGAAGTGCTGATCGGGTGAAGCGTAGGCGCGTGGATCGGGCGGTCGCCTAGCCTGAATTTCCAGACATATGGACGCCACCCATCCTACTGCACCGAAAAGCATCGCCCCGAGGGCGGGCCCCCCACAAAAGCAGCCAGCAGCACCGAGCCCCCCGTGGGCGCGCC
>NZ_JXXD01000288.1 GCF_000935215.1 Stutzerimonas stutzeri | reverse complement strand
GGGGTTTGGGGAGCAATGGAACCAAAAACCAACGTAAGCCCTACCAACGCTTTTCGGTGTCTTCTTCCCAGGCGCCCATCTCGACAAAACAGTTGCGCATGTCGGCCTCCTGGCTGATCTCGGTCAGCAGGTCATGCACGCTCTTGTCCAGCTCATCGTCGCTCCGATACGGAATGGTCAACTCATAGTGGCCGGCATCCAGCCGCTTCATGCCATAGGGCTCCAGGCAGTAGCGCTCAATGTTCTCCGTGGCCCGCTTCCGGCCGCGCACGAACTTGCTGTTATTCACCACCGCGAGGCGCAGGGTGACGGTGGCCACCCGCTCGGCGGCGGGCGGCTCTGCCGGCGACGCGGCCGAAGGCTGCTGGTCGCGTGACCTGGCGCTCTTCTGGTACGCGCCGATCTCGACACCACGGTGGCGCAGGTAGCTGTACAGCGTGCTCTTGGAGATGTGCAGCTTCTCGCCGATCGCGCTGACGCTCAGGCGACCTTCGCGGTAGAGGGTTTCGGCCGCCATGGCGGTGGCCTCAGCCTTGGCTGGCAGGCCCTTGGGACGGCCACCGATCCGGCCACGCGCCCGTGCGGCCGACAGACCCGCCTGAGTCCGCTCGCGGATCAGCTCGCGCTCGAACTCCGCCAGCGAGGCGAACAGGTTGAACACCAGGCGGCCTTGGGCGTGGGTGGTGTCGATGGGGTCATTCAGGCTCTGTAAGCCGACCTTGCGCTCTGCCAGCTCGCCGACCAACTCGACCAGGTGCTTGAGGGAACGCCCAAGGCGATCCAGCTTCCAGATCACCACGGCATCACCCGGCCGCACGTTGGCCAGCAGTTTGTCCAACTCCGGCCGGGCGCTTTTCGCGCCGCTGGCGATGTCTTGGTAGATGCGTTCGC
>NZ_JXXD01000287.1 GCF_000935215.1 Stutzerimonas stutzeri | reverse complement strand
CCATCGGCGGGGTGATCCAGATATTCACCCGCAAGGGGCAAGGGCAGGGCGTCAAGCCGTTCTTCTCGGCCGGCTACGGCACCCATGACACCTACACGGGCAGCGCCGGTGTTTCCGGCGGCGACGGCCGTGGCTGGTACAGCTTGGGCGTCAGCGGCTCGGACACCGACGGCATCAACGTCAAGTCGGCGGATACCAGCGGCTACGAAAGCGATGCCGATGGCTATCGCAACCTGTCCGCGACGCTGAGCGCCGGATACCGCTTCGACAACGGCCTGGAGCTGGACGCCAACCTGCTGCAGGCCAAATCCCATAACGACTACGACAGCGTAAACCGGGCCCGCACGTCCGGTTTCGGCGCCAATGCCGATGGTGAGTCGAGGGTCTTCGGCACCCGTGCGCGCTTCAGTCCGCTGGAACCCTGGCTGGTGACGCTGCAGGCCGGGCGCAGCGAAGACAAATCGGATGCCTATCAGGACGGGCAGTTCTATTCACGCTTCGACAGCCGTCGCGACACGCTCAGCTGGCAGAACGATATCCAGCTGGCCGCGGGGCATACGCTGATCCTGGGTGCCGACCACCAGCGCGATGAGGTCAACGGCACCACGCTGTATGCCGAGGATTCCCGGGACAACGACGGCTATTTCGCTCAGTACTTGGGCGAGGTCGGTCGCCATGACTGGCAGCTGTCGCTGCGACGTGATGATAACGAGCAGTTCGGCCAGCACGACACCGGCAACATCGGCTACGGCTATGCGCTGACCGACTGGTTGCGCGGCACCATCAGCTATGGCACGGCATTCAAGGCGCCGACCTTCAACGAGCTGTATTTCCCCGACTACGGCAATCCCGAGCTGGATGCGGAAACCTCCGAGAGCCTCGAAGTCGGCCTTGCCGGGCAGCATGGCTGGGGCCACTGGGCGGTGAATGCCTATCGCACCGTGGTCGATGACCTCATCGCCTATGACGCCAGCATTTCCGCGCCAGCCAACGTACAGGAAGCGCGCATCCGCGGGGTCGAACTGGTGCTCGGCAGCCAGTTGCTCGGTTGGGACTGGAATGCCAACTACAGCCTGCTGGAACCGGAGAACCGCTCCGCCGGGGCCAACCGCGGCAACGAGCTGGCGCGACGGGCCAAGCAGCTATTCAACCTTGACCTCGACCGCCGGCTCGGTGCCTTCAGCATTGGCGCCAGCCTGCACGCCGAAGGGCAGCGTTACGACGACCTGGCCAACACCCGCGAGCTGTCCGGCTACGCCACCCTCGACCTGCGTGGCGAATACCGCATCACCCCGGAGTGGCGCCTGCAGGCGCGCGTCGCCAACCTGCTGGACGCCGACTTTGAGACCGCCGAGGGCTACAACCAGCCCGGCCAGGCCGCTTACCTGAGCGTGCGCTACCAGGCGCTGTAAGACCGCGGCGCGGGCATGTCGCCCGCGCCCACAGAAGGAGACTGCAATGATCAAGCTTGCCCCGAGATACCAGCTGCTGGTCGGCCTCGCGCTTGCCGCGCTGCTGGCCATGACCCGCGGACAGCACTTCGCCAGCGTGAACCTGCCCAGCGCGTCCTGGGCGGTGTTCTTCCTCGCCGGCGTGCTGGTGCGGCCGAAGTGGGTGTTTCCGGCACTGTTTCTCGAGGCTTCGCTGCTGGATTTCGCCGCCATCCAGTGGGCCGGTGTCAGCGACTGGTGCATGTCGCCGGCGTACTGGATGCTCGTGCCGGCATACGGTTCGCTGTGGCTGGGCGGTCGACTCTACGCCCGTCTGCATCGTGACCATTTCAGCAGCCTGGCGACCCTGGCGCTGTGCGTGATGGCGAGCGCCTTCGTTTGCTACCTGTTCTCCGGCGGCGGCTTCCTCTATTTCTCCGGGCGCTATCCCGAGCCGACCCTGGCGCTGCTGGCCGAGCGCATCGCCACCTATTACCCGCGCTACCTGTCGACCCTGGCGCTGTATGTCGGCGTCGCTGCGCTGCTGTTCGTCGGCCTGCGCGCCTGGGCCGGGCAGCGTGACGAGGCCCGCGCATGAGCGAGTCCAGCGAACGCGACGATCGCCACAAGGCACGCATGCAGCGCAAGAAGGCGCTGATCGACGAGAAGATTGCCGAGGCGCAGGACGAGTACGGCCTGCTGCTGGTGCACACCGGTAATGGCAAGGGCAAGAGCAGTTCGGCTTTCGGCATGGTGGCGCGTGCGCTCGGCCATGGCATCAAGGTCGGCGTGGTGCAGTTCATCAAGGGCGCGGCCAGCACCGGCGAGGAGGCGTTCTTCCGGCGCTTCCCGGACGAGGTGCGCTACCACGTGATGGGTGAGGGCTTCACCTGGGAAACCCAGGATCGCCAGCGTGATATCGCCAAGGCCCGCGAAGCCTGGGCGGTTGCGGCCGAGCTGCTGGCCGATCCCGAGATCGGCCTGGTGGTGCTCGACGAACTGAACATCGCGCTGAAGTACGGCTACCTGGAGCTGGCGCCGGTGCTTGCCGACATCGAGTCGCGGCCGCTGCTGCAGCACGTGGTGGTCACCGGCCGCGGCGCCCCGGACGGGCTGATCGAGGCGGCGGATACCGTCACCGAAATGGGCCTGATCAAGCACGCATTCAAGGCGGGTGTTAAGGCGCAGAAAGGTGTGGAGTTCTGATGATCGTTTCGACCAGTGACGGTGGATGGGTGACGCGTCATCCACCCTACGGCACCTGCCTGCGTGAAATGGTGAACGGGAGACCGCGATGACCAGTAGAAACTGCCCGGCGCTGTTGATCGCCGCACCTGCTTCCGGCCAGGGCAAGACCACAGTCACTGCCGCTCTGGCGCGGCTGCATGCGCGGCAGGGCAAGCGCGTGCGGGTGTTCAAATGCGGGCCGGACTTCCTCGATCCGATGATCCTCGCGCGTGCCAGCGGCAAGCCGGTCTATCAGCTCGACCTGTGGATGGTCGGCGAAGAGGAGTCGCGACGCCTGCTCTGGGAAGCGGCGGGCGAGGCCGACCTGATCCTGATCGAAGGGGTGATGGGCCTGTTCGATGGTTCGCCCTCGGCGGCTGATCTGGCGCGGCGCTTCGGCGTGCCGGTGCTGGCGGTTATCGATGGCTCGGCCATGGCGCAGACCTTCGGCGCCATGGCGCACGGGCTGAGCAGCTTCCAGCCGGACCTGCCGTTCGATGGCGTGCTGGCCAATCGGGTCGGCAGCGCCCGGCATGGCGAGATTCTGCGCGACAGCCTGCCGGAGTCGATCCGCTGGTACGGCGCCTTGCCGCGCAGTGCCGAGGTGGAACTGCCAAGCCGGCACCTGGGGCTGGTGCAGGCCGAGGAGCTGGCTGATCTGGACGCCCGTCTGGATGCCGCGGCAGATGCCCTGGCAGTCAGTGCGGACACCGAGTTGCCTGCCCCGGTCACTTTCGCCGCGCCGGCCAGTACGCCGCTCGAACCGCTGCTGGCGGGTGTGCGCATCGGCGTTGCACGCGATGCGGCCTTTGCCTTTCTCTACCAGGCCAATCTCGACTTGCTGCAGGCGTTGGGCGCCGAACTGCTGTTCTTCTCGCCAGTGCGTTTCGCCCGCTTGCCGGCCGTGGACAGCCTCTACCTGCCCGGCGGCTATCCCGAACTCCATCTGCGCGCATTGGGCCGGAACCGCCCGATGGCCGAGGCGATCCGTGCCCATCACGCCGCCGGCAAGCCGATC
>NZ_JXXD01000286.1 GCF_000935215.1 Stutzerimonas stutzeri | reverse complement strand
CGCTATCACAAGCTGGCCACGGTCGAGACCGCCGCACCCGATGACCAGGCGATCATCAGCATCTTCGCCGCCGAGGCGCTGGAGATGCCGCTGGTCATCCGCATGCTCGAACGTCATCCGCTGGGCAGCCAGGCCTTCATCCCGCTGCTCGGCAACCCTTTTCTGGTCGTGGTCGCGCCACTTGGCGATGCACCTGTACCGGGCCACGTCCGCGCCTTCCGCAGCAACGGCAGGCAGGGCGTCAATTACCACCGCGGCGTCTGGCACCACCCGGTGCTGACGATCGAAAAGCGGGATGAGTTCCTGGTGGTCGATCGCAGCGGTTCTGGCAACAACTGCGACGAGTACTTCTTCACGGAGGATCAGCAACTCCTCCTCGACCCCCAACGGGAATCGACATGACCGCTACTGCGCTGGCTCATTCGGCGTTGCCTTGCCTGCGTTCGCGCCGCGCTCAAGCCGATTCCAATAAGAAGAAATACGGCCGCCTGCAGGCCGCAAGAGGTGCATGACAAATGGACGCCCATCTGACCGAATGGCTGAACCTGAGTATCCGCTGGATTCACATGATCGTTGGCGTCGCCTGGATCGGTGCTTCCTTCTATTTCGTCTGGCTGGAGAACAACCTCAACCGCGCCAACCCGCGTGAGGGCCTGTCGGGCGATCTCTGGGCCATCCACGGTGGCGGTATCTACCACCTGGAGAAATACAAGCTGGCGCCGCCGCAGATGCCGGAAAACCTGCACTGGTTCAAGTGGGAGGCCTACACCACCTGGCTGTCGGGCGTGGCGCTGCTGATGGTGGTGTACTACCTCAACCCCAGCCTGTACCTGATCGCACCGGGCAGCGAACTGTCCCCTGCGGCGGCTATCGCTATCGGCTTTGGCTCGCTGATCGTCGGCTGGTTCGTCTACGACCTGCTCTGCGACTCGCCGCTGGGCAAGACCCCCGCCCTGCTCGGCCTGGTGCTCTTCGTGCTGGTGATCGCCGCGTGCTGGGGCTATTCGCAGGTATTCAGCGGCCGCGCAGCCTACATCCATACCGGCGCGCTGATCGGCACCATCATGGTCGGCAACGTGTTCCGCATCATCATGCCGGCTCAGCGTGCGCTGGTCGCCGCCATCGAACAGAAGCGCACGCCCGATCCGGTGCTGCCGGCCAAGGGCCTGCTGCGTTCGCGGCACAACAACTATTTCACCCTGCCGGTGCTGTTCATCATGATCAGCAACCACTTCCCGAGCACTTACGGCAGCGAATACAACTGGCTGATCCTCGCCGCGCTCGGCGCGCTGTCGGTGCTGGCGCGCCACTACTTCAACACCCGCCACAACAGTAATTGCTTC
>NZ_JXXD01000285.1 GCF_000935215.1 Stutzerimonas stutzeri | reverse complement strand
TCGAAAAAGCTATTCCTCACTGCTTGTGGGGAGAGTCCATATACAATTGTTAGCTATCAATATACGCGGCAAGCCGGACTGCCATTTCAAGCGTGGAAACTCTGATTGTGAGTTCGCCGGCGTTATTTTCTGTGGCGTTTGGAAAGCTTTCTAATACCCGGGTTTTCGAGAATTTTTCAGAGTTTAGGCAAGGCTTTCTAAAGTAGAAAAGCAGCCATTTCTGGTTTGGTATAAATGCAAAGTCCCAGTCGGCGCCACGCATAAACCTGAAGTCTTTGATTACACCGTGGCTGCCGGGAAAGAAATCATGGCTTCTGAGCGATGCTGCCCAACCGACTAGGTAGTTGTAGGCTTCTTTGGCTTCGCTGCTTTGGATGAGCTCGTAGTACTCACGGTACAAATTCTGGTTATTTGCTCCGGCCAGCACAGAAACCTCCAATTGAGAGCTAACTATAAGTAGGCAACAGAAGTGGCATAATTTATTACGCCACTTCTGTTGCATAACGTTCCCTTGACCCTGCGTAACCCCTTGACCCAGTTGAACGTCTGAAACGTGACAATGAATCATGGAGCAGAAGCGACAAGACCTGCTCCGAGGCTACGTAATCGTTGGATAGTGTGTCTATGGTCGGGTATGATTAAGTGCTTCAACCTGTGAGCGTCCGCTCCTAGCCGATAGCCGCAACTCAGTGACTGCTTGACGTATACCCTAACCTGACACCCCGAAACGCAGCGAAAATCTGTCTGGATAGGGTTGGTTATCCAATAATTTGGCATCTGTCTGACTGCCTTTAGGATCTCAGCTATACACAATTTGCTGGGAGGTAGCATGCACGGACAACGCATTGGTTACATACGGGTCAGTACGCTCGATCAGAACCCGGATCGTCAACTGGAAGGCGTTCAGGTAAGCAAGGTGTTCATCGACAAAGCTTCCGGCAAAGACACCCAGCGTCCGCAGCTTGAAGCGTTGCTCAGTTACGTTCGTGAGGGCGACACTTTGGTCGTGCATAGCATGGACCGGTTAGCCCGTAACCTCGATGACTTGCGGCGCATGGTGCATCACCTCACCGGGCGGGGAGTGCGCATTGAGTTCGTGAAGGAATCGATGGCGTTTACTGGGGAAGATTCGCCAATGGCTAACCTGCTGCTATCGGTCATGGGGGCTTTCGCGGAATTCGAGCGGGCACTGATTCGTGAGCGGCAGCTAGAGGGTATTTCCCTGGCGAAACTGCGCGGCGTCTATCGAGGGAGGAAAAAAGCGCTGAGCGACAGCAGGATCCAAGAGCTGAGGCACCGCGTTGAAGCCCGTGAGCCAAAAGCTGCTCTGGCACGCGAGTTCGGCATCAGCCGAGCCACCCTCTATGAGTATCTGCGGGCTCCGGCGTAGCGAATACAACCTTATCCCTGGTAGGGAAAAGCTTCCCATCCAGGGGAAGAGCTTCAAACCCCCTCCATCTCAATGCCATTCTCGTCCAGCCAGCTCTTAAGCTGGGCGTAAATGGGTGTGGCGCGTTTTAGGTACAGGCCAACGCATAGAACCGTATAGAAACGTATAGCGGTTTAAATCAATCATTTTCCTGCAGCGTTTAGGGAGACGCTGAACAATTAGCCAATTCTCACCGTCCCCCTTTTTCAACCCGGTTTTTTCAACCTACCGGCCTTATTCTGCGTTTCTTGGGCCGATTTCTACCCTGATTTTGCTGATTAGCGGGCCAGCCCCGCCTTTCGGACGGACTTATCCCGCCGTCCGTTGCAAATACCGCTTGGCCAGTACCAGATTGGCCAACCCAAACAGACTGAACAACTGCGCCGTATTCTTTTCCAGTCCACGGTAGCGAACCTTACGATGATTGAAGCGCACCTTGATCACCTGGAAGGGATGCTCGACCTTGGCACGCAGCTGCGCCTTGGCGTATTCGACTTTGCGCTTGACTCGGTACAGCACGCTGTCTTTGCCGTGATGTTTGTAACTGCTTGGCCGTGCTGCAATCGACCAGACAACGTCCCGTTCAGCATGCTCCGGTCGCTTGGCCGCACCAGTGTATCCAGCGTCACCCGAAACATAGGTTTCGGCGCCGTGCAGCAACTGATCGACCTGGGTGACATCCGCCACGTTGGCGGCAGTCCCTACCACGCTGTGCACGAGTCCCGATGTGGCGTCGACACCAACGTGGGCCTTCATCCCGAAGTGCCATTGATTGCCTTTCTTGGCCTGATGCATCTCAGGATCACGCTTACCTTCTCGGTTCTTGACCGAGGGCGGCGCGGCGATCAGGGTAGCGTCGACGATAGTGCCTTCCTTGAGCAGCAGACCCCGGCTGGCCAGATGCTGGTTAATCGTTTCAAACAGCACCCGCGTTAGCTGATGGGTTTCCAGCAAGCGGCGAAATCGCAACAAGGTAGTGGCATCCGGTGCCGACTCACGGCCCAGGTCGATGCCGATGAAACCACGAATGGCCTGGCTGTCGTAGACGGCATCTTCGGTACCTTCATCGGAGAGACCGAAACACTGCTGCACGACATACATGCGCAGCATGCGCGACAACCCAATCGCAGGGCGTCCACGCTTGCCTGTGGTGTCGCTATAGAACGGCGCCACTTGCGCCTCCACTTGTGCCCAGGGCACCAGCTGTTCAAGGTCAGCCAGGAAGCGATCTCGGCGAGTCTGCTTTTTCTTGCCGGTATATTCGAGTTCGGAGAAGGTCTTCTGCACGCGCGTAACAAAGCTCATGGAGGGGGCTGGTTGAGGGGGCTCA
>NZ_JXXD01000002.1 GCF_000935215.1 Stutzerimonas stutzeri | reverse complement strand
TCGCTTGGCGGTCTTCTTCTCCCAATCCGGAAGCTTGAATACCCAGAAGGAACCACCCTGGGCGACCGGCTTGGTCAGTACGGCCATGTCGCCGCCCCACAGTGGCACGGCGCCGCCGTAACCGACCGTCACGCCGATGTACTGCTCGCCGTCCTGCTCCCAGGTCACAGGCGGGGAAATCACGCCGCTGCCGGTCTGGAATTTCCACAGCTCGTCACCGGTTTTGGCATTGAAGGCCTTGAAGTAGCCGTCGCTGGTGCCGGTGAATACCAGGTTGCCCTTGGTCGCCAGCACGCCGGCCCACAATGGCAGTTTTTCCTTGTGTTCCCAGGCCACCTTGCCGGTGGTCGGGTCCATGGCGCGCAGGATGCCGACATGGTCGTCGTACATGCGCTTGATGCGGAAACCCTGGCCGAGATAGGCCGAGCCCTTCTTGTAGCTGACTTCCTCGGTCCAGTAGTCCTCCTTCCAGTGGTTGGCGGGTACGTAGAACAGGCCGGTGTCCTGGCTGTAGGCCATGGGGTTCCAGTTCTTGCCGCCGAGGAAGGGTGGGGATACTTCAACCGATTTGCCGTGCTTCTCGCCCGGCTCCGGCTTGGGTGGGCGCTGGCCCTCGTTCTCCACCGGTCGACCTGTTTTCAGGTCGATATGGCTGGCCCAGGTGATACCGTCGACGAAGGGGAAGGCGTTCTGCAGCTTGCCGTCTTTGCGGTCCACCACATAGAAGAAGCCGTTGCGGTCGGCGTGGGCCGTGGCCTTGACGGTCTTGCCGTTCTTGTCCTTGTAGTCGAACAGCACCAGCTCGTTGTTGCCGGAGAAGTCCCAGGCATCGTTCGGGGTGTGCTGGTAGAACCACTTCACCTCGCCGGTGCTCGGATCCACGCCGACCTGCCCGGAGGTGTAGAGGCTGTCGTAATCCTTCGGGTCGCCGCCATCGCTGGTGCGCTCCCAGCCGTTCCACGGGGCGGGGTTGCCGGCGCCGACGATGATGGTGTTGGTCTCCGGGTCGAAGCTCGCACTCTGCCACGGCGCGCCGCCGCCCTGGCTCCAGGCTTCCTTCTTGCCGGTCGGGTGGTTGGGATCGTCCGGCCAGGACGGCGCCTTGATGTCGCCGGTCGGCGTGCTGTCCTTGCCGTTGAGACGGCCCATGTGGCCCTCGACGAAGGGGCGCATCCAGACTTCTTCGCCGGTATCCGGATCACGGGCGAACAGTTTGCCGACGATGCCGAACTCGTCGCCCGAGCTGCCGTGCACCAGCAGCACCTTGCCGGTCTTGGCATCTTTCACCAGCGTGGGTGCACCGGTCATGGTGTAGCCGGCGCCGTGATCGCCGAACTTCTTGTTCCAGACGACCTTGCCGGTGTCCTTGTTCAGCGCCACGACACGGGCGTCGAGAGTGCCGAAGTAGATCTTGTCACCGTAGATGGCGGCACCGCGGTTGACCACGTCGCAGCACGGGCGGATATCGTCGGGCAGGCGATGGGCGTAACTCCACAGGCGCTTGCCGGTCTTGGCATCGAGGGCGAAGACGCGCGAATAGGAGCCGGTCACGTAGATCACGCCGTCATGGACGATGGCCTGGGATTCCTGGCCGCGCTGTTTCTCGTCACCGAAGGAGAACGACCAGGCCGGGGTCAGCTTGAATACGTTGTCTTCATTGACCTGTGCCAGCGGACTCCAGCGTTGCGCACTGGTGCCCATGCCGTATTGCAGGACGTTCTCGGTGGACAGGTGATCGTTGGCGATGTCTTCCCAGTTGACCGGCTTGGCCTGGGCGGCTGCGGCCAACGCGAGGCTGCCGGTCAGCGCCAGGCATTGCACGGCAATGGCGAGGGGGCGTTTGCTGCCGGGGTGCGATCTTGTTGTCATGGTTGCGATTCCCTTGGTCGATTCGGACGAGGCCGCCGTATGCCGGTGGCCTGGCGATTCGATTATTGGAAGCGCGCCATGGGCGCCGACACGGAAAAGCTCCCGCCGATGCCGGGAATCCTTCCCGAACCCTGCTGATTTAGCCTTGCTACCTCTGGGGGGCGGGAGGCGGTAGCAAAACCCAGTACCAAGGGAGGAGATGCAGGCATCCAAAGCAGGATTCTGCCGATGCACTGACACGGCCAACATGACCACCATGCGCTCCGATGGGGCTGCCTTGTACAGGTTCTCGAATAGAGGGTGGTAGTCATGAATAACAAGATCTTTTTGCGCTCACTGCTGGCAGCGGGTGTTCTCGGTATGTCCGGCCTGGTTCTGGCGCATGGCGACGTGACGCCGCAAGCGGTCAACACCAAGGGCCTGCCGCAACTCGGTGAAGAATGGCTGGACGAGAACCCCTATCGTGCGCCCAACGAGCACCACGACCTGGCGGTCGAGATCGGTTCCTCCGCATACAACCAGAACTGCGCGCGTTGCCACGGTCTGGAAGCCATTTCCGGCGGTATCGCCCCCGACCTGCGTGAGCTGGAAGCCAGCTACGACGGCGACGAGTGGTACAAGGAGCGCGTGATCAATGGCGCGGTCCGTGATGGTGCCGTGTACATGCCGCGTATGGCCGACACCCTCAGCCAGGAAGCGCTGTGGGCGATCCGTACCTATATCGAAAGTGAAGCGGCCAAGCAGTGATGAACGCCGTCCGGCTGGTTCTGTCGCTGTGGCTGACACTGTGCTGCGCGCTGGCGCAGGCGGACGTGGTCAAGGTGCGCGCCTTCGATGACATCATCGAATCCGGTGTGCTCAAGGTGGCGATGTACGAGAACTTTCCGCCGTACAGCTACCAGCAGGATGGCCAGCCGCGCGGGGTCGATGTGGCGTTGGCGCGCAAGCTCGCCGAAGGGCTGGACCTGAAGCTGGAAGTGCTGTGGGTGACGCCGGACGAAACCCTCGACGACGACTTGCGCAATTTCATCTGGAAAGGGCACTACCTGCGGCCCGGCGTGCTGGCAGACGTCATGCTGCGTGTGCCCTACGACCGCGAGTTCGCCTACAAGCGCAACGAGCTGGGTGAAGTGATCAACGAGCTGGTGGTGATGTTCGCGCCCTATCAGCGCGAGCGCTGGCAGACCGCTTATGATGACCGTCGCATCGACGAGGTGCCGAGCGTGGCGGTCTTTCAATACCACCCGATCGGCGTTGAAGTGGACAGCGTGCCTTCGTTCTACCTGTCTTCGGTATTCGAGGGCCGGCTGGCGAAGCACACCCACCACTACCCGAGCATCCGCGAGGCATTCGCTGCGCTGCAGCAGGGCGAGGTGGACGCCACCATGGCCATGCGCGCGGAGATCGAGTGGCTGCTCGACCAGGCCGACGACGAACACCTGAAGCTCGCCGAGAACGCTTACCCGAACATGGGCAAGCAGGTGTGGGATCTCGGCATGGCGGTGCATGAATCCAACCGGCAGCTGGCCTACGCGCTGGAAGAAGTGCTCGAGCCGCTGATTCTCGACGGCGAGCTGGAAAAGCTCTACGCCAGCTACGGCTTGAGCTACGAGTTGCCCGGGTTGTACCAGGATGTGGAGAGCGACGTGGCCGGACGCTGACCGGTTGCGCCATGCCGATCCCGCTGCGGATCGCCGTTCGAGGAGTCGACATGAGCGTCCGAACCTTGCTGCTGATGATGGTCCTTCATGCGCCGAGCGCCCTGGCGGCCGAGGCCGATCCACTGCAGTCGGTGATGTGGGAATACCACCACAAGGGCTTGCTCAACAGCGAACCCTACGTGTTCGATGAGCGCGTAAAGGTGCAGGTACCGCCATTCGCCGAGGATTCGCGGCAGGTGCCGGTGCACATCGATGCCAGAGCCCTCGGTGACGAGGTGGTGCGCATCGAAGCCTGGGCCGACCTCAATCCCATTCCACGTATTTTCACCTTCACGCCCGGCGAGCAGGTCGTGCCGCTGGTCGCCATCCGCATACGCGTGGAACAGGCAACACCGATCCGTGCGGCGGTGCTGACCCGTGATGGCGTCTGGCACATCGGTTCGGCCAAGGTCGATGCTGCTGGTGGCGGCTGTACGGCCCCGAGCGTGGTGCGTGCCCAGCCAGGCTGGGAAGACCGCCTCGGTGAGGTCATCGGTGGGCGCTTCGCCCGCGGCGATTTCAGTCGTTTGCGCCTGCAGGTCTCCCATCCGATGGATAACGGCCTGGTCGGCGGCATACCCGAATTCTTTCTCAACCAGGCCGAGTTGCGCGATGCCGACGGTCAGGTCCTGGCGGAGCTGGAACTGTATCCGGCTGTCGCCGAAAACCCGAGTCTGAGCCTGGAAGTGAAGGGCGCGCAGGACACCCGCCTGTGGCTGCGTGACAACAACGGCAACGAGTTCGAAGCCGCGCTCTGAGCTGACCGGCCCGCGTTTTCTCCGAGAGCCAGCAACCAAGCCAAGGAGGCGTCATGCGCCTGTTGCTCCTGATGTTCGCGTTCTGTCTGACCCTGCCCGCATACGCCGAGCTGCGTTACACGCTGCAGCCGCGGCAGATTGCCGATGACGTGTGGCTGCTGGAAGGCTCGACGGACAACTTCGACAAGGCCAACGGCGGCAATATTGTCAACACCGGCTTCATCGTCACCGCGGCCGGCGTGGTGGTGATCGACAGCGGCCCGTCGCGGCGTTATGGCGAGGCGATGCGCGCGGCCATCGCGAGCGTTACCGATCGTCCGGTAATCAAGCTGCTGCTGACCCATCATCACCCCGACCACGTCCTCGGCAACCAGGCATTTGCCGATGTGCCCATCGCCGCGCTCGCCGGTACGACCGAGCTGTTGCGCGAGCAGGGCAATGCCATGGCCGAGAACATGTACCGCCTGGTAGGTGACTGGATGCGCGGTACGGAGGTGGTGCTGCCATCTGAGACCCTGGCGCCCGGCACGCTGGAGATCGGCGGGCGCTCCCTGCGCCTGCTCGCCCTGCGCGGTCACACCGGTGCCGATCTGGCCATTCTCGACGAACGCAGTGGCGTGCTCTTCGCCGGCGACATCCTGTTCTACCAACGCGCGCTGACCACGCCCAACAGCCCAGGCCTGGATGTCTGGCTGGAAGACCTCGATACCCTAGAGGCGCTGCCCTGGAAACGCCTGGTCGCTGGCCATGGCCCGGTGGCCGATGATGCCGAGCCGTTCGTGCAGATGCGCGACTACCTCGGCTGGCTGGACGGCTTGTTGCGAGAAGCCGCCAACGGCGGAGCGGACATGAACGAGGTTATCCAGAGCCCGATCCCCGAGCGCTTCGCCGGCATCAGCCTGACCCGCTACGAGCTGATCCGGAGCGTCAGCCATCTGTATCCGCGTTACGAAGCGATGGCGCTGCAGCGCGTCGACGAGTGAAGGCGCGCCCGCGGCGCGCCGGTTGATGGTCGACTCCAATCACTGCAGCTGTAGCTGATCACCGCGCTCCTGCTGCCAGTCGTCCAGGCTCGGCGCGGCTTCTTCGCCGTCCATGCGATGGATGATGATGAAATAGTCCTGCTTGAAGCGATCCTGCATGATCTCGTTGCGCTCGCGTACCCGAACCGCGTAGATGCTCTGGACGTTCTGGTGGTCGAAGTCGCGCCAGTACTGCTCGTCCTTCAACAGGCTGTAGCGATGGTTCTCCAGCGCGGCGATGATGGCTTCGCTATCCAGTCGGCCCGCCCGCCGCACGGCATCGGCCCATTGCTGGACGATGCCGTAGGCCGACGCCGCGGTGCTGCCGGGGTAGGCCTGATGCAAGGCAATGTAGCGCTCGACGAATGCCTGACCGGTTTCGCTTTTTTCTCGCTGCGGTACCCGCCAGGTCCAGGCTTCGGTGCCGATCACGTTTTCCATCACCAGCGGTCCGGCTTGCTCGACGATGCTCTGGTTGAGGTTGGGCGCGATGATCTGCATGCGCTTGCCCAGCTCCAGGGTGTGCGCCAGGCGCATGGTCTGCACCAGGTCCTGGCCGAGCAGGACGATCACCAGCACATCCGCATCACTGGCGGCAGCCTTCTGCAATGCGCTCAGGTAGTCGTCGCGGCGGGCACCTCGCGCGGCGATCTTCGAGTAGCCGTGGCGTGCGCGGTCGCGGCTCTTGGTCGCCTCGCGCAGGGCCTGTTCCATACTGCGGCCCCAGGCATCGTCGAGGCTGATGTAGTGATAGCGGCGGTTGGGCATGTGCCAGCTTAGGTACTCGCCGAGTACCCGCGCGCTCATCCAGGCACTGTTGGATTCGCGGAATAGATGCCGATGGCCGTCTCGTCCGGTGATCTCGTTGGCGTAGCCGAGGGTGGGGAAGTACAGCAGTCCGAGTTCGCGGGCGCGCTGGCCGGCGCTCATCGCCTCTTCGCTGTTGGCGCCGCCGAAGATCATCGCTGCGCCCTGTTTGGCGAAACGGTCGACGTTGGCACGCGCCTTTTCCGCGCGCGCTGCCGAATTCAGGCTGACCAGCTCCAGGCGTCGGCCCAGCAAACCACCACCCTGGTTGATCTGGTCGACGGCAAGCAGGGCGCCACGGCGCAGCTCCAGACCTTCTGACTTGTAGTTGCCGGTGCTCGGGTAGTTGAGACCCAGACGGATCGGTTCGGACGCGTGGGCGCTTTGCAAGGTGAAGACGATGAGGGCGATGACCAATGTCGGGCGAAGCATGGCTCTTATCCTTCTGAGCGAGGGGGCGTCCGTTGTAGGGCGTGGGGCGGGCTCAGCGGAATAGTCTTTTCAGGCCATATGGGTGCGACTTTCGGTGCCGCCCGGCATTGACGGCGGGCCGAATCACGCGTCTTTCGTGGCCTGCGGCGGCGTATTGCTACCAAGGGAGGAGGAAAATCGGCACTGCGGGCAATTGTTGGCGAGGCGGTGCAAACCAAGAATCAACAACAGACCGGGAAAATTTCCCGGCATAACAATGAACCCGCAGAGGTAGCCGCAATGAAGCACACCGGTCTTCGCAAGCCCTTCGCCTTGACGGCGCTATGCGCCGCGGTGGCGATGTCCAGCCTGCACGCCTGGGCCGTAACCGACCAGGAAATCCTCAACGACGCCAAATCCACCGATCAGATCGTCACCAACGGTCTGGGTTTGCAGGGCCAGCGCTACAGTACGCTGGACACGTTGAATACCAATAACATCAATCAGTTGCGACCGGTTTGGGGCTTCTCTCTCGGCGGTGAAAAGCAGCGCGGTCAGGAAGCGCAGCCGCTGATCAAGGACGGCGTGATGTACATCACCGGCTCCTACTCGCGTGTATATGCACTGGACGCCCGTACCGGCAAGGAACTGTGGCAGTACGATGCCCGCCTGCCCGACGGCATCATGCCGTGCTGTGACGTGATCAACCGTGGTGTCGCGCTGTATGGCGATCTGGTGATCTTCGGCACCCTCGATGCCAAGCTGGTCGCCCTGAACAAGGACACCGGCAAGGTGGTCTGGAAGAAGACTGTCGCCGACTACAAGGCCGGTTACTCGCTGACCGCCGCGCCGCTGGTGGTGAATGGCAAGCTGATCACCGGCGTCTCCGGTGGTGAGTTCGGCGTGGTCGGCAAGATCGAAGCCTACGACGCGAAGAACGGTGAACTGCTGTGGACCCGTCCGACCGTGGAAGGCCACATGGGTTACGTCTGGAAGGACGGCAAGAAGGTCGAGAGCGGCATCTCCGGCGGCGAAGCCGGCAAGACCTGGCCGGGCGACCTGTGGAAGACCGGCGGTGCAGCTCCATGGCTGGGCGGCTACTACGATCCGGACACCGACTCGCTGCTGTTCGGTACCGGTAACCCGGCGCCGTGGAACTCGCACCTGCGACCTGGCGACAACCTGTACTCGTCCTCGCGTCTGGCGCTGGACCCGAATGACGGCTCGATCAAGTGGCACTTCCAGTCCACCCCGCATGACGGCTGGGACTTCGACGGCGTCAACGAGCTGATCTCCTTCGACTACAAGGACGGCGGCAAGACCATCAAGGCTGCCGGCACCGCAGACCGTAACGGCTTCTTCTACGTGCTAGATCGCACCAACGGCAAGTTCATCCGTGGCTTCCCGTTCGTTGACATGATCACCTGGGCCAAGGGCCTGGACAAGACTGGCCGTCCGATCTACGACGAAGCCCACCGCCCGGGCAATCCTGCCGACGCGGACAAGGGCAAGTCGGTGTTCGTCGCACCGTCCTTCCTGGGTGGCAAGAACTGGATGCCCATGGCCTACAGCCAGGACACCGGCCTGTTCTACGTGCCGTCCAACGAGTGGGGCATGGACATCTGGAACGAAGGCGTAGCCTACAAGAAGGGCGCGGCCTACCTGGGTGCCGGCTTCACCATCAAGCCGCTCAACGAAGACTTCATCGGTGTGCTGCGCGCCATCGATCCGAAGACCGGCAAGGAAGTGTGGCGCTACAACAACTACGCTCCGCTGTGGGGCGGCGTGCTGGCCACCAAGGGTAACCTGGTGTTCACCGGCAACCCCGAGGGCTACCTGATGGCCTTCGACGCCAAGACCGGCAAGAAGGTCTACGAGTTCAACACCGGCTCGGGCGTAATCGGTTCTCCGGTCACCTGGGAAATGGATGGCGAGCAGTACGTTTCCGTTCTCTCCGGCTGGGGTGGTGCGGTACCGCTGTGGGGTGGCGAAGTGGCCAAGCGCGTGAAGGACTTCAACCAGGGCGGTATGCTCTGGACCTTCAAGCTGCCGAAGGATCTGGTCGCCAAGCGCTGATCAGCCTGCGTTACGCAAACCCGGCGATCGTCGGGTTTGCGCAAACAGAACCCCGGTCGCCATGGCCGGGGTTTTGCCGTTCTGGCGCCAGGCAAGCGATAGGCGCCGGGGCGTGATACCTGGGGTAAATGGCTTGGGCTCGAATAATCCACCTCCAGCCCGATGACGCTGCGTTTCGATCAGCGTCATCGGTGCCAGCGATGTGATGAAAAGATCCTCAACGATGTGGTGAGGACAGTCCGGGACTATCTCGTATTGCGTGAGGAAGCCGCCCCGCAGCCGGCTGACAGCGTTCCGCAGAAACACGAACCCCGCCAACAGGCGGGGTTCGGTGCTTACGTAGACGGGCGCGGGATCAATCTTCCAGCGAGCCCATGGCGGTGGTGTTGAAGCCGCCGTCGACGTAGAGGATTTCACCGCTGATGCCGGAAGCCAGATCCGAGCAGAGGAAGGCTCCGGCATTACCGACTTCGTCGATGGTGACGTTGCGGCGCAGCGGGGTCTGCTTCTCGTTGGCGGCGAGCATCTTGCGGAAGCTGGCGATGCCGGAGGCGGCCAGGGTGCGGATCGGGCCGGCGGAGATGCAGTTGACGCGGGTGCCTTCCGGGCCAAGGCTGCCGGCCAGGTAGCGAACGCCGGCTTCCAGACTGGCCTTGGCCATGCCCATGACGTTGTAGTTCGGCATGGTGCGCTCGGCACCCAGGTAGGAGAGGGTCAGCAGGCTGCCGTTGCGGCCCTTCATCATCTCGCGACCGGCCTTGGCCAGGGCGACGAAGCTGTAGGCGCTGATGTCGTGGGCGATCTTGAAGCCTTCACGGGTGGTGACTTCGGTGAAGTCGCCGTTGAGCTGGTCGCCGGGAGCGAAGCCGACCGAGTGCACGATGCAGTCCAGGCCGTCCCACTTCTTGCTCAGTTCTTCGAATACGCGGGCGATGTCTTCGTCATTGGCGACGTCGCAGGGGAAGCACAGCTCCGGGCCCGAGCCCCAGCCGGCGGCGAATTCCTCGACGCGGCCCTTGAGCTTGTCGTTCTGGTAGGTGAAAGCCAGTTCTGCACCTTCGCGATGCATGGCGGCGGCGATGCCCGAGGCAATCGAAAGTTTGCTGGCAACGCCGACGATCAGTACGCGCTTACCGGTGAGAAAACCCATGTGCTTGTCCCTCTTCTGGTTGTTCGGCAGCGCCGGGCGCCATGAAGGCGGATTCCAGCAGCTGCTGTGTATACGGATGTTGCGGTGCCGCAAAAATGTCAGCGGCCGCACCCTGTTCCACCACCTGGCCCTGCTTGACCACCATCATCTGGTGGCTGAGCGCCCTGACCACCGCCAGGTCATGGCTGATGAACAGGTAGGTCAGGTTGTACTTGGCCTGCAACGAGCGCAGAAGCTCTACCACCTGACGCTGTACCGTGCGATCGAGCGCCGAGGTCGGCTCGTCGAGCAGTATCAGCGCCGGCTTCAACACCAGAGCCCGGGCAATGGCAATGCGTTGCCGTTGTCCGCCGGAAAACTCGTGGGGGTAGCGATGCCGAGTTTCCGGATCGAGGCCAACCTCCACGAGCGCGTCAATGATTGCCTGTTCCTGCTCCTTGGCATTGCCCATCCGGTGGATGTGCAACCCTTCGCCAATGATCTGCCCAACCGACATGCGTGGGCTCAGGCTGCCGAAGGGGTCCTGGAAGACCACCTGCATCTGCCGGCGCAACGGCCGTACCTGGCGCTGCGACATGTTCTGCAGGCGCTGGTCCTGGAAGCGGATCTCGCCGCGACTACCCAGCAATCGAAGGATAGCCAATCCAAGCGTGGACTTGCCGGAACCGCTCTCGCCGACGATACCCAGCGTCTGCCCCTTGGGCAGGCTGAAGTTCACACCGTCCACCGCCTTGATGTGGTCGACGGTGCGTCGCAGCAGCCCTTTCTTGATCGGGAACCACACGCGCAGGTCGTCCACTTCCAGCAATGGCGCCGCTTCTTCGACCGCCACCGGACCGCCACTGGGCTCGGCCGCGAGCAGTTCCTGGGTATACGGATGCTGAGGTGCGCGGAACAGATCTTCACACAACGCCTGTTCGACGACGCGACCGCGCTGCATGACACATACGCGATGGGCAATGCGCCGAACCAGGTTGAGATCGTGGCTGATCAGCAGCAGCGCCATGCCCAGGCGAGCCTGCAACTCCTTTAGCAGTTCGAGGATTTTCAGCTGCACGGTGACGTCGAGGGCCGTGGTCGGCTCGTCGGCGATCAGCAGTTCAGGCTCGTTGGCCAGCGCCATGGCGATGACCACCCGTTGCCGCTGGCCGCCCGACAGCTCGTGCGGGTAGGCGCGGATGCGCTTGCGCGGCTCCGGGATACCGACCAGTTCCAGCAACTCCAGGGTGCGAGCGGTTGCGGCCTTGCCGCGCAGGCCCTTGTGAATCTCCAGCACCTCGTTGATCTGCTTGCCCACGGTGTGCAGCGGGTTGAGCGAGGTCATCGGCTCCTGGAAGACCATGGCGATGCGATTGCCACGGATTTTACGCATGGCCTTTTCGTCGGCCTTGAGCAAGTCCTGCCCGTGGAAGAGGATCTGCCCTTGCGGATGGCGAGCGAGCGGGTAGGGCAGCAGTCGCAGGATGGAATGAGCCGTCACGGACTTGCCCGAGCCGCTTTCCCCGACCAGGGCCAGGGTTTCGCCCTTGCGAATGTCGAATGTCACGCCTTCGACGACACGCTGGACCTGTTCGCCGGTGACGAACTCGACGGCCAGATCGCGGACCTCGACCAGATTCTCGGCTATCGGTTGTTCGGCCATGTTATTTCCTTGGGTCGAAGGCATCGCGCGCCGCCTCCCCGATAAACACCAGCAGGGTCAGCATGACCGCCAGCACCATGAAGGCGCTGATGCCCAGCCAGGGCGCCTGCAGATTGGCCTTGCCCTGGGCGACCAGTTCACCGAGCGACGGCGAGCCGGCCGGCAGACCGAAACCGAGAAAGTCCAGCGCGGTGAGCGTGCCGATGGCGCCGGTGAGGATGAACGGCATGAAGGTCATGGTGGAAACCATGGCGTTCGGCAGGATGTGGCGGAACATGATGGCGCCGTTCTGCATGCCCAGCGCACGAGCGGCGCGCACGTACTCGAGGTTGCGCCCACGGAGGAATTCGGCACGCACGACGTCCACCAGGCTCATCCAGGAGAACAGCAGCATGATGCCCAGCAGCCACCAGAAGTTCGGCTGCACGAAGCTGGCCAGAATGATCAGCAGATAGAGCACCGGCAGCCCGGACCAGATTTCCAGCAGGCGCTGACCAACCAGGTCGACCCAGCCGCCATAGAAGCCCTGCAGGGCGCCGGCGATGACGCCGATCACCGAGCTGATCAGGGTTAGGGTCAGGGCGAACAGCACCGAGATGCGAAAGCCGTAGATCACCCGGGCGAGCACATCGCGGCCCTGGTCATCGGTGCCCAGCCAGTTCTCCAGTGACGGCGGCGCAGGGGCGGGCACCTGCAGTTCGTAGTTGATGCTCGAATAGTTGAAGGGAATGACCGGCCAGACCATCCAGCCGTCCTTCTCGGCAATCAGTTCCTGGATGTACGGGCTCTTGTAGTTCGCCTGCAGCGGAAACTCGCCGCCGAAGGCCGTTTCCGGATAACGCTTGAACACCGGGAAGAACCATTCGCCGTCGTAGCGCACCACGATCGGCTTGTCGTTGGCGATGATCTCCGCGCCAAGGCTGAGTACGAACAGCGCGAGGAAGATCCACAGCGACCACCAGCCACGCTTGTGTGCCTTGAACAGCGCCAGCCGGCGCTGGTTGAGGGGGGACAACTGCATCTCAGGCCTCCCTGCTTTCGAAATCGATGCGCGGGTCGACCAGGGTGTAGGTCAGGTCGCCGATCAGCTTCACCACCAGTCCGAGCAGCGTGAAGAGGAAGAGGGTGCCGAACACCACCGGATAGTCGCGGTTGATTGCCGCCTCGAAGCTGAGCAGGCCGAGCCCGTCAAGGGAGAAGATCACCTCGATCAGCAGCGAGCCGGTGAAGAACATGCCGATGAAGGCAGACGGAAAGCCGGCGATGATGATCAACATGGCATTGCGGAACACGTGGCCGTAGAGCACGCGATTCTTGCTCAGGCCCTTGGCCCGCGCCGTGATCACGTACTGCTTGTTGATCTCGTCGAGAAAGCTGTTCTTGGTCAGCAGCGTCAGCGTCGCGAAGTTGCCGATCACCAGCGCGGTGACGGGCAGGGCCAGGTGCCAGAAGTAGTCGATGATCTTGCCGGCCAGGGTCAGGTCATCGAAGTTGGCCGACGTCAGTCCGCGCAACGGGAACCAATTCCAGTAACTGCCGCCAGCGAAAAGCACGATCAGCAGAATGGCGAACAGGAACGCCGGTATGGCGTAGCCGACGATGATCGCCGAGCTGGTCCAGACGTCGAACTTGCTGCCGTGACGCGTGGCCTTGGCGATGCCCAGCGGGATCGAGGCCAGGTACATGATCAAGGTGCTCCACAGACCCAGCGAGATGGAAACCGGCATCTTCTCGATGATCAGGTCGGTCACCTTGGCGTCACGGAAGAAGCTCTCGCCGAAATCCAGCCGCAGATAGTTGCTGAGCATGATCCAGAAGCGCTCTGCGGGTGGTTTGTCGAAGCCGTACAGGCGCTCGATCTCGGCGATCAGCTCGGGATCCAGACCCTGGCCACCCCGGTAACTGGTGCCGGCGACCGCGACTTCCGAGCCACCGCCAGAGATCCGGCTGGTGGCGCCTTCGAAGCCTTCCAGCTTGGCGATTGCCTGCTCCACCGGGCCGCCAGGTGCGGCCTGGATGATGATGAAATTGATCAGCAGAATGCCGAACAGCGTGGGGATGATCAGCAGCAGTCGGCGAACGATGTAAGCCAGCATGCTTAGCGCTCCGCCTCGACGCTATCAGCCGGGACCGCAGCGCTAGCTTCCTCGGCCTTCTTCGCTTCGACGGGATCGGCGACAGGTGTCTTGGCGTCGGGTTTGCGCCACCAGGTCATCAGGCCGATATCCTGCCGGGGCGTCACCTCTGGATGCGCGAGGTGATTCCAGTACGCCACGCGCCAGGTCTTTATGTGCCAGTTCGGCACCACGTAATGCCCCCAGAGCAGCACACGATCGAGCGCGCGGGTGTAGCTGATCAATTCCTTGCGCGAATCGGCCCCTATCAAACCTTCCACAAGGCTGTCGACTGCCGGGTCCTTGAGGCCGATGAAGTTACGGCTGCCCGGGTTGTCGGCGCTTGCCGAGTGCCAGTACTCGCGTTGCTCGTTGCCGGGCGAGTTGGATTGGCCAAAGCCGCTGACGATCATGTCGTAGTCGCGCGAACGCAGGCGGTTGATGTATTGCGAAACGTCGACCCGACGAATTTCCAGTTCGATTCCGAGGTCGGCCAGATTGCGCTTGTAAGGCAGCAGCACCCGTTCAAACTCGGCCTGGACCAGCAGGAACTCGAGCTTCACCGGCTTGCCGGCAGCGTCCAGCATGCGGTCGTTCTCGACCTTCCAACCTGCTTCGGTGAGCAGCCGGTATGCCTTGCGCTGCTGTTCGCGGATCACACCATTGCCTTCGGTACGTGGTAGCTCGAACGGTTTGTCGAACACCTCGTCCGGGATCTTGCCGCGAAGCGGCTCGAGCACCTTCAACTCGTCGTCATTCGGCAAGCCGGATGACGCCAGCTCGGAGTTGTCGAAGTAACTGCGGGTGCGGGTGTAGGCGCCGTTGAAAAGCTGGCGATTGGTCCATTCGAAGTCGAACAGGAGCCCGAGGGCTTCACGGACGCGGCGGTCCTCCAGCTGCGGGCGGCGGATATTGAAGATGAAGCCCTGCATGCCGGTCGGATTATGGTTGCGGATCTCTTCCTTGATGATGCGGCCGTCCCTGACCGCATCGATGTCGTAGGCGGTCGCCCAGTTCTTCGCACTGGTTTCGAACCAGTAGTCGAAATGACCGGCCTTGAACGCTTGCAAGGCCACGGTGTTGTCGCGGTAGTAATCGAAATTGATGTGATCGAAGTTGTAGAAACCGCGATTCACCGGTAGATCCTTGCCCCAGTAATCCTCTACGCGCTCGTAGCGGATCGAGCGACCGGCCTGGACTTTCTCGACGCGGTACGGGCCACTGCCCAGAGGTGGTTCGAGGCTGCCCGAGGTGAAGTCCTTTCCATCCCACCAGTGCTTCGGCAGCACTGGCAACTGCCCGAGAATCATCGGCAGCTCTCGGTTGCCGGCATGCTTGAAGTCGAAGCGCACACGTCTTTGGCTTTCCGCTGTCACTTTCTCCACATCGGCGTAGTAGGCGCGGTATTGCGGGGCACCCTGGCTCATCAGGGTTTCGAAGGTGAACACCACGTCCTCGGCCTCTACCGGCTCGCCGTCATGGAAGCGTGCCTGCGGGCGCAGGTGGAAGCGCACCCAGCTGTTGTTCGGTCCCTTTTCTATCTTTTCCGCCAGCAGGCCGTAGACGGTGAAAGGCTCGTCCAGGCTGTTGGTGGTGAGGGTGTCGTAGATCAGGCTGATATCGTCAGCCGCAACGCCCTTGTTGATGAAAGGGTTGAGCGAGTCGAAGCTGCCGAAGCCAGCCTGGCGCAGCGTGCCGCCCTTGGGGGCTTCGGGATTGACGTACTCGAAGTGCTGGAAGTTGGCCGGATACTTGGGCTTCTCGTCGTACAGCGTCAGGGCATGGCGGGGAGCGGCGTCGGCTAGGGTCGCCATGCAGAACAGGCTTAGCAGGCCGGCGCGAAACAGCGAAGGGCGCACGCGATTGATCATTTGCTCTTCTCCAGGCTCTTCAGCCACCAGGCTCGCAAACCCAGCGTATAGGGTGGCGTGGTGACGTGGGCGAACCGATTGCGGTACGCCAGGCGGTGGTTACTGATGAACCAGTTCGGAATGGTGTAGTGGTTCCACAGCAGCACGCGGTCGATTGCGCGGGCGGCGGCGACTTGCTCGTCGCGGGTCTGCGCCGCGAGCAGCTTGTCAATCAGGTCGTCGAGGATCGGATTGGCGATGCCGGCATAGTTGCGACCGCCCTTGACGTCGACCTGACTGGAATGAAAGTACAGATACTGCTCGATCCCGGGGCTGAGGCTCTGTGCCAGAGTCATCAGGATCATGTCGTAGTCGTAGTGATCGAGGCGCTGCTTGTACTGGGCACTGTCCACGGAGCGCAGATTGGCTTGAATGCCAATGCGTGCCAGGTTCTCGACGTAGGGTTGGAGGATGCGTTCGAGCCGCGGGTTGACCAGCAGGATCTCGAAGCTCAGCGGTTGTCCGGCGCTGTTCAACAGGCCGGCATCCGAGGCTTTCCAGCCTGCGTCGGCGAGCAGTTTTAGCGCGTGGCGCAAGGTTTCTCGCGGAATCCCGCGGCCTTCGGTCTGCGGAAGCTGGAAGGGCTCGGTGAACAGTTCGGGCGGGAGCTGCTTGCGGTACGGCGAAAGCAACAGCCACTCACCGCCTTCGGGCTTGCCTGTCGCTGTGAAGTCGCTGTTGGGGTAGTAGCTTTCACTGCGGCGGTAGGCGCCGTAGAACAGGGCACGATTGGTCCATTCGAAGTCGAACATCAGGCCGAGCGCTTCGCGCACACGATTGTCGGCGAAGGTCGCGCGGCGCCCGTTCATGAACAGCGCCTGGGTCTGGGTCGGAATCTGGTGGGGGATTTCAGCGCGAATGATGTCGCCGCGCATCACCGCCGGAAACTGGTAGCCATTGGCCCAGTTCTTCGCCTGGTGCTCAATGAAGAAGTCGAACTCGCCGACCTTGAAGGCTTCGAAGGCCACCACGCTATCGCGATAGAACTCGACCGAGACTCGGTTGAAATTGTATTTCCCCTGATTGGCCGGCAGCTTGGCGCCCCACCAGTCCCGCACTCGCTCGAAGACTACCTGCCGGCCCGGCTGCACATGCGTGATGCGGTAGGGGCCGCTACCCAGTGGGGGTTCGAAGGTGGTCGCGCTGAAGTCTCGATTCTTCCAGTAGTGCTGTGGCAGTACAGGCAGTTCGCCGAGGCGCATGATCAGCAGCGGATTATTCGGTTGCTCGAATACGAAACGAATGCGATGTCGGTTGAGGATGTCGACCCGCGTCACCCCCTGCAGGTTGGAGCGGTACTGGGGGTGCCCATCCTTTATCAGGGTGCGATAGGAGAAGGCGACGTCATAGGCGGTAATCGGCTTGCCGTCATGAAAGCGGGCTTCCTTGCGCAGGTTGAAAACCACCCAGCTGTAGTTATCGCTGTGCTCCACTGACTCGGCAATCAGACCGTAGCTGGAGGCAGGCTCGTCGCCGGACGGGTCGTAGATGCCGGTGCCGACCATCAGTGGCTCGTTCAGCTCGCTGATGCCGTATTGCAGAAAGCCGGGCGCCGAACTCAGGCTGGTGCCCTTGAAAGTGTAGGGGTTCAGGGTGTCGAACGTCCCGGAGGCCATCAGTTTGATCTGGCCACCCTTCGGCGCGCGCGGATTCACCCAATCGAAGTGGGTGAAGTTAGCCGGATACTTAAGAGTGCCGAACTGCGCATAACCATGGCTTTCGCTGATGGTGGCGAAGGCGGGAAAGCTCAAGGCCAGGCAGGTCAGTAACGGTAGCAGGGCTCGCATCAGACGGGGAATCCGATCCTTGGCGCGTAGGGGCTTCTCGGGCCGGTACAGTAACAGCTTGTATGCGCTGGAAAAAGGCCGGGCAACTCGGGCAAACTGCCGGTCATTTCCCGTAATGGCATTGTGCAGAGGTGACCTCTTGGATGTACATGCCCAGGGTCTTCAGGCATGGGTAGACCGCCTGAATCAATCGGAGCTGCCTGCGTTGGCGTCCGTGGTCAAGGATCTGCAGCGCCTTGCCGTGCATGAACATGCTTCGGTGCAGCAACTGGCCGATGTACTGCTTCGTGATGCCTCGCTGACTTCCAAGGTGCTGAGGGTCGGCAACAGCAGCTATTACAACCCCTCCCAGGAGACCATCAAGACGATTTCTCGGGCCATCGTGATGATCGGCTTCGAGAACGTGCGCCTGATCAGTCTGTCGGTCACGCTGATCGACAGCCTGCTCGAGCGCGCCCCGAGGGAGCAGCTGCTGGAACTGCTGGCCCGTTCGTTTCACGCCGCGGTGCAAGCCCGCAACATCGCCGGCTATGTGCTTTCGCGTCACGAGGAAGAAGTATTCATTGCCGCGCTGCTCTACAACGTGGGCGAGTTGGCGTTCTGGGGCTGCGGTGGAGAGCAGGCGGATGAGCTGGCCCTGCAGCTGACGCAGCCGGGTATCAAGCCCGACGATGCGGTGCAGAGCGTGTTGGGCACCAGCTTCCGGCAGCTCAGCCTGGGCCTGGTCAGAAGCTGGAACCTGGGAGAGTTGACCAGTCTTGCGCACACTCAGGTGGCCAGCAGCGATCCGGCCGCTCGCGCGGTCGCGCTGGGCGTACAGATCAGCGAGGCCGCACTCGGAGGCTGGGAGTGCGAGCGGATGACGTCACTGACCAGGGCCGTGGCCGAGTTCACCGGCGTGGATGAAGCTGATGCGTTGCAGCAGATACTCGCCAGCGCCGATGAAACCGTGCAGGTGGCGACCACATTTGGCGCCAGTCGTCTGGGCCGGCTCATTCCAAGTACCGATCCCGAGCAGATCCGCCTGCAGCAGGCCCAGCGTCAGGCAGCCTTGCTGCAACCGGATCTGTTGCTGATGCAACAGGCGCTGCAGGACCTGGGGCTCATGGCCTCGGGCGGCGGCGATGCCACGTTGATTCTGGATACGCTGCTGAAGGGGCTGCACCGTGGGGTTGGCCTGGAACGTGTGATGGTGGCGGTGCTGGCCGATCAGCAGACGCGTTTCAAGGTGCGTTGCGCCGTCGGTGAAGGGACCGAGACCTGGATTCAGGGCTTCGTGCTTCCCGCTGACCAACCCGAACAGCCGAACGTGTTCAGTTACGCACTGCGTCATCGGCAGTCGCTCTGGATGGGCGTGCCGGCAAGTTATAACTTGGCCGACCTGGTGACCCAGCCGCTGCGACAGTGGTTTGGCAATGGCATGTTCTTCATCGCACCGCTGATGGCGGGGACGCGTGAAATAGGTGTCATCTACGGCGATTGCCGGTTTTCGGGGCGGGCGCTGAAACACGAACAGTTCGTCGCGTTTCAGCGCTTTACCCAGCTGACTGGGCGCTGTCTGGAGTCCCTGAGCAAGCGTCCGGCTGGGTGAATGGCGGAGGGCTAGTTGGCGAGGTATAGCGTCAGCAGCTGGCCGGGGCGGAGCACGCTGGTGCCTTTCGGGTTCCAGGTCTTCAGGTTGTTCAGCTGTACGTTGAAGCGCTTGGCGATCTGGTACAGCGAGTCGCCTTTTTGCACTTTGTAATAGGTAGGCGAATTTCCCTTGCTCTGCGCGTTGGCTACTGCCGGGCCCTGCAGGAACAGCGCCTGGCCCACTTTGAGCTGGCTGCCGGAGAGCTTGTTCCAGCGCTGCAAGTCGCGTACCGAGACGCGCTGAGCCTTGGCGATGTCCCAGAGATTGTCGCCAGATTTGACCCGGTAGCTGCGCGGGGTGGCGGCCGGCTGACGCGCTACAGCGTGCAGCAACTCCCGCGAAGCGCCGGCATCACCGCTGGTTGGGAGGCTGAGGACCTGCCCGATCCGCAACGTGTCGCTCTTCAACCGGTTCACGTCGCGGATGATGTTGACGGTCAGATGATGACGGTTGGCGATGACGCCCAGGGTGTCTCCTGCGCGCACCTGATACTGCTGCCAGTCGACCAGATCCTGCGGCTTCATCAGCGCCAGGTTGGCTGCCAGCATCTCAGCCTTTTCCATTGGCACCAGCAGCTGCTGCGGACCATCCAGGGTAATTCGGCGGGTGAAGGCAGGGTTCAGCTGGTAGAGCTCGTCCTCGTCCAGGTCGGCGAGTTTGGCGACCCGCGCCAGATCCATGCGCTGCTTGAGCGCGATGACTTCGAAGTAGGGCTCGTTGGCGATCGGATTGAGATTGATGCCATAGGCCTCGGGGGCCTGGATCAATTGCGACAGGGCCAGCAGCTTCGGCACGTAGTCGCGGGTTTCCTGCGGCAATGGCAGGTTCCAGTAGTCGGTCGGCAGGCCTAGCTTCTGGTTGCGTTCGATGGCCCGGCTCACGGTGCCTTCACCCGAGTTGTAGGCAGCCAGTGCCAGCAGCCAGTCACCGTTGAACAGGCCGTGCAGGTAGCTCAGATAACGCAGGGCTGCATTGGTCGAGGCGGTGATGTCACGGCGGCCGTCGTACCAGCTTGTCTGCCGAAGATTGAAGTGCCGGCCGGTGGCGGGAATGAACTGCCAGAGTCCGACGGCATGGGCGGGCGAATAGGCGAAGGGATCGTAGGAGCTTTCGATGATCGGCAGCAAAGCCAGTTCCAGCGGCATGTCGCGCTCTTCGAGGCGCTCGACAATGTAGTGGATATAGGGGCTGCCGCGCTCGCTGGCGATTTCGATGGATCTTGGGCGACTGGAGAACAGCAGGCGCTGTTGCTCGATGCGGGGGTTGCTGTCCAGATGCTCCTGAAGCTTGTAACCCTCGCGGATTCGCTCCCAGATGTCCTGGTGTTCGGTGATGACGGGGGTGTCGTTCAGCCAGATGGGCTCTTGTGCCACAGGCGCTGTGGTGCGGCTTGCCTGATCGCGTGCATCATCACGCACGGCGTTGCTCTGACAGCCCGCTAGGGCGACGCAAACGGCTAGAGCCAACGCCCGACCAGAGGCTGCCAAGGCGTCCGGTTCGAGGCGTTTCTTGGGAGCTGGCGGCATTGGCTGGAATCTTCCCCGGAAACAAAATTCGGGGGATTCTAGGAACGCCCCCTGATGGGGTCAAGGCTGCGTGCCGCGTTTCGGGAACCTGTCGACCTTGTCAGAAGGCGTCCTTCCAGGCGCGCAAAGCCGCGAAAACCGCCACATCGCCGTCTAGCTGGCCGCCGCTGCGCTCGCTTGCCGCATGCTGAACGGCGGCGACACCACAACGCAGAAAAGGGTTGGTCGCGCGCTCGATATCCATTCTGCTTGGCAGGCTGAAGCGGTTCGATTCGCGCAGTTCGGTCACCTCGCGCATGCGTTTTCCAATGGCCGGGTTGTCCGGTTCCACTGCCCGGGCAAAGCGCAAATTGCTCAGCGTGTATTCGTGGGTGCAGTAGACGAGGGTGCTATCCGGTGTATCGGCCAGGCGCTGCAGCGAGCGGAACATCTGCTCGGGCGTGCCTTCGAACAGACGCCCGCACCCGGCGGCGAACAGCGTATCGCCACAGAGCAGCCAGGGCCGCGCGGGGTCGGCATGGAAATAAGCGATATGGCCAAGCGTGTGGCCAGGGACGGCGATGACCTGCAAGTCCGTCCCGAGTACCTCGAGGTGCTGGCCGTCGCTCAGCGCCTCGTCGCGCGCGGGAATGTTCTCGGCCGCCGGTCCATGAACGCGCGCGCCGGTCTGTGTCTTGAGCCGTTCGACGCCGCCGACGTGGTCGTGATGGTGGTGGGTAATCAGGATGTCACTGAGCTGCCAGTCCGAGTGGTCGCGCAGCCACTTCAGGACTGGCGTGGCATCACCGGGATCGACGGCAGCGCAGCGTTGAGTGGCCTCGTCCAGAAGCAACCAGATGTAGTTGTCGGTGAAGGCGGGCAGGGCTTCGATCTTCAACATGGGCGGGTCGCCAATTGAGTGACAAAGGCGCATCCTAGCAGTCCCATGAGAAAGTTGAACCCGAGCGAACTCAGCGCCGCGCAGATCGCGCGGCGAACGGAGCCGAGCGATGAACGATCGACCGTCCACCCAAGGCAGCGACCATTGGCTGTCCATGATCAATGAGGCGTCCGCCTGGTTCGAGGGGCCGCTGGGCCAGCAGCTGCTGGTTCAGGAGAAGGAAGTCCTGACCGAAGAGCTGGCGCGTTGTTTCGGCAGCTATCTGGTGCACAACGGTCCATTCAGCGGCGAGCCGGTGCAACCACAGAACATCAAACGCAGCGTTCGCCTCGGTGCGCCACTGCCTGGTGTGGAGATTCATTGCGAGGAGCAGGCCTGGCCGCTCGGCGAGCATGCTGCTGATGTCGTGGTGCTGCAGCATGCATTGGATTTCAGCCTGTCGCCCCATGGGTTGTTGCGTGAAGCGGCGCGTGGCGTTCGTCCGGGCGGGCATCTGCTGATCGTCGGTATCAACCCTTGGAGTGCCTGGGGCCTGCGTCATCTGGTCTCTCGCGAGGCGTTTCGGCAGGCGCGTTGCATTCGTCCGTCAAGGGTAGGGGACTGGCTGAACCTGCTGGGATTCGCGCTGGAGAAACGTCGCTTCGGATGCTATTGTCCGCCGCTTTCTTCGAGCGACTGGCAGGCGCGGTTGTCTCGTCTGGAGTCCGTCGGGCAGCAGTTGCAGGCGCCAACTGGCGGTTTCTATCTGCTGGTCGCGCGCAAGTTGATGATCGGCCTGCGGCCCTTGCGCCAGGAGCGCCGCGAACGCATGGGTAAGCTATTGCCGATGCCCGTCGCCAAAGTCAGCCGCCGCGAAGCCGAACAACACCGACTCCCTTGACGTCCCGAGCCTGCCGGCAAACAGAGTAAGCAATCCACATGAGCGACGATTGGGTCGAGATCTACACCGACGGTGCCTGCAAGGGCA
>NZ_JXXD01000029.1 GCF_000935215.1 Stutzerimonas stutzeri | reverse complement strand
CGCGGCGCGGTAATGCAGCATGCCACCGAACGAATGCCCTACCCCCCACACCGGCTCGTGCAATCGATCGAGCTGCTCGAACAACTCGTCGAGCAGGTTGTTCCAGTTATCGTCGACCGGAAAGCGCGGGTTGTGCCCATGGCGGTCCATGTGCGTGACCCGGAATTCCGGCGCCAGAGCGTCGAACAGCTTGCGATAGGTGGCCGAGGGAAAGCCATTGGCGTGGGCGAAGAAGATGCGTTGCGACATGGAAGGCATTGCCGGACAGACTGAAGCCTCATTGTCTGGCAGGCTTCGGCAGGCGGCAATCGCCATAGCCCTGCCGAATGAAGGGCATTCAGGCCAATCAGCAGGCCGCAATGTCCCAGGTCTGCTGTCAGCCCGCCGAAGCACCTTTTTCCAGCGGCACGATCGCGACAGTCAAACGTGAAATGCAGCTTGGCTTGCCGTCCTCGCCGCTGAGACGGATATCCCAGACATGGGTCGAGCGTCCCAGGTGCACCGGCCGGCATACGCCTGTCACGCGCCCGCTGCGTAAACCGCGCAGATGGTTGGCGTTCACTTCGAGGCCAACGCAATAGAACTTGCTGCTGTCGATGCAGTGATAGCTGGCCATCGAACCGAGGGTTTCAGCCAGCACTACAGAGGCACCGCCATGTAGCAGGCCGTAAGGCTGATGGGTGCGTGCATCGACCGGCATGCTGGCGGTGATGGACGAGTCATCGAAGGTCTCGAAGCGGATGTCCAGCAATTCGGTGATGGTGTTCTTGCGGGTACTGTGAAGCTCTTCCAGGTTGGGCTGACGGTGCCAGATACTCAAGGCGCATACTCCTGACGTCTATTGTTGTTCTTGATTGATGTGCCGCCGTGAGCAAAACAGCCTGGCGGACCGGTCAACCCTAACCAACGTGACGCAAGGACACCAGCCGCATCAGCCCTCCGGCAATTGCCTCACCCTCCAGCTCCGCCAGGGACGCTGTCGCCATCGGCACAGGCTCCGCATAGTTGCCGTTCACCAGCCAGCCGGCAAGATTGCCGACGAAGGGCTGGTGGGTAACCAGTAGCAGATCGCTTTCGCCGCGCAGATCGAGCTGCCGCAATGCCTCGGCAAGATCGGATTCCGGTGTCGCCCAGTCAACCGTCTCACACTGGCCGACGAAGCCGAGAGCCTTGCGCACCTCATCCGCAGTCTGCTGCGCGCGCTGGAACGGACTGACCAGAATCGTCTTCAGCGGCTTGCCGCGAAGAAAGGTGGCGCTGCGGCGCACGTCGCGGCGCCCTCCCTCGGTCAGGTTGCGCTCCGCATCGGTGCGCGCACGGGGCTCGGCTTCGCCGTGTCGTAGCAGCCACAGCTTCATGCTGCCGGACCCTGCTGAGAGTCCTTCGGCTCGTTCGGCGCAACGGGCGGAGTCGGGGTGGTCAGCTCGACATCCGCCGGACGTGGGGTCGGCCAGTCCGAAAGCGGCCAAGGCTTGCGTTCGGCATTGAAGGTGGCGAAACGGCCAATCTGCGCGATGTACTGGCTGAGGCTGTCGCCAAAGCCCTGCAGGCTGGTGTCCGGCCCCCCCTTGACCAGGCGCATTACCAGCTGCAGCACCACGACCACCAGCAGGGCCAGTTCGGCCAATTGCCAGACGAAGAAGAAGATCAGCATCCAGACGGCTCGCAGGATAAGCGATTCCCGGTCCGTTGCCTGGTTCGATTGACTCATGGAATGTCCCCTACGCTCGGCTCAGAAACCGTCGGTTGAAATGAAGTCCACATCGGTCTTGGGCTCGCCACGCATCAGCACACCGATGATCTGATCGAGCGTACGCCCCTCGAACAGGATGGCATGCAGACCCGCGACCAGTGGCATGTACACCTGCAGCTCCTCGGCCTTGCACTTGAGCACCTTGATAGTATTGACGCCTTCCGCGACCTCGCCCAGCCGGGAAACCGCCTCATCAAGGCTGAGCCCTTCACCGAGCGCAAAGCCCACTTGGAAATTGCGGCTTTTCTGCGATGTGCAGGTGACGATCAGGTCGCCGACTCCGGCCAGGCCGAGAAAGGTCATGGGATTGGCGCCCAGCTTCACGGCGAAACGAGTCATTTCCGCAAGAGCGCGGGTGATAAGCATGCTACGGGTGTTCTCACCCATGCCCAGAGCTGCGGCCATACCCGCCATGATCGCGTAAACATTCTTCAGCGCCCCACCCAACTCGACGCCGAAGCGATCCGAGCTTGCGTAGACGCGGAAGGTGCGGCCGTGCAGCACCTGCTGGACGCTGCGGCAGAGCGCCTCGTCCTGACTTGCCACGACCGTTGCGGTCAGCGCGTGCTCGGCCACCTCACGCGCCAGGTTCGGTCCGGACAACACGCCGATGCGCGCCTGCGGCGCGATCTGCTCGAGAATCTGGCTCATCAGCATGAAGCCGTCAGCCTCGATGCCCTTGGTGGTACTGACCAGCATCTTGCCGCCGAGCTGCGCCGCGAACGGCTGCAGTGCCTGGCGCAGCGCGCTGGACGGCAGCGCAACGAAGATCAGCTCGCAGGCATCGAGGGTCGACGACAGATCGGTGGTCGGCTCGACCTGCGTAAGGATCTCGACGCCCTTTAGATAGCGCGGGTTCTGTCGCAGCGTCCGGATACTTTCGGCCTGCTCCGCATCGCGCATCCAGAGCAGGACGTGGTGACCATTCTCGGCCAGCAGATTGGCGATCGCGGTACCGAAACTGCCGCCGCCGAGTACCGCGATGGGTTGCTGTCGTGTCATGTGGAATCCGTTGTTGGCCATCCGAAATGGCAGTGCCGGGCATTATACGTTTCATCTTCACAGCGGCCAGCGCAACTACGGGGCCCAGTGAAATCATTTGGTTACAGTCGTCACGAAGGCTAGCCCAGAGCCTCCCGGGGGCCCTTGGATCGGTATTCGTTCACGCCATGCAACCGTCACTGCAACGATTGTCTATAGAGGACACGCTGTCGCAAGGTCCTCGTTAGTAGCTCAGGAGTGTTAAAGTAGCCGCCCAATTCTGTCTTTGCGCCCTTCGGCCACAGATATGGCATGAATGGCGTCGCTGTTGCCAGGCTGTGACTTTAGCCACAACACGGCAGTCTATGACTAGTCTTGATGATCAGGCCTTCGAATTCTGGGCCCGGTATGTAAGCAGCAAAGCCCTCTGTACGGGGCCCATTGAGGAATACGCATGACCAAACAACACGCCTTTACTCGGGAAGACCTGCTTCGTTGCAGCCGCGGCGAACTCTTCGGTCCCGGTAATGCGCAACTGCCTGCGCCGAACATGCTGATGGTCGACCGTATCGTTCACATCAGCGAAGTGGGCGGCAAGTATGGCAAGGGCGAGCTGGTCGCCGAACTGGATATCAACCCTGATCTCTGGTTCTTCGCCTGCCACTTCGAAGGCGATCCGGTCATGCCCGGCTGCCTGGGCCTGGATGCCATGTGGCAGCTGGTCGGCTTCTACCTCGGCTGGCAGGGCAACCCTGGCCGCGGCCGCGCCCTCGGCTCGGGCGAAGTGAAGTTCTTCGGTCAGGTGCTGCCGACCGCGAAGAAGGTCACCTACAACATCCACATCAAGCGCACCATCAACCGCTCGCTGATTCTCGGTATCGCCGACGGCACCGTTAGCGTTGATGGCCGCGAGATCTACAGTGCCGAAGGCTTGCGCGTCGGCCTGTTCACCTCTACCGACAGCTTTTGAAGGACATCCGCATGCGTCGCGTCGTGATCACTGGCCTGGGTATCGTTTCCTGCCTGGGCAATGACAAAGAGACCGTCTCCGGCAACCTGCGCGCCGGCCGCCCCGGCATTCGCTTCAACCAGTCCTACGCGGACATGGGGCTGCGCAGTCAGGTTTCCGGCTCCGTCAACCTGAACCTCGAAGAGCTGATCGACCGCAAGGTCCTGCGCTTCATGGGGGACGCTGCCGCCTACGCCTATCTGGCGATGGAGCAGGCCGTGAAGGACGCCGGCTTCAGCCTGGATGACATTTCCAACCCGCGCATCGGTCTGGTGGCCGGCTCGGGTGGCGCTTCCACCATCAACCAGATGGAAGCCATCGACATCCTGCGCGACAAGGGCGTCAAGCGCATCGGCCCATACCGCGTGCCGCGCACCATGAGCAGCACCGTCTCGGCCTGTCTCGCCACCCCGTTCCGCATCAAGGGCATCAACTACTCCATCGCTTCGGCCTGCGCCACCAGCGCGCATTGCATCGGCCATGCCATGGAGCAGATCCAGATGGGCAAGCAGGACGTCGTCTTCGCCGGTGGTGGTGAAGAGGAGCACTGGAGCCAGAGCTGCCTGTTCGACGCCATGGGTGCCCTGTCCAGCCAGTACAACGAAACCCCGGAAAAGGCCTCGCGCGCCTACGATGCCAAGCGTGACGGATTCGTCATCGCCGGCGGCGGCGGCATGGTGGTGGTCGAAGAGCTGGAGCACGCCCTTAAGCGCGGCGCCAAGATCTACGCCGAGATCGTCGGCTACGGTGCCACTTCCGACGGCTACGACATGGTCGCACCGAGCGGTGAAGGCGCCCTGCGCTGCATGCAGCAGGCGATGTCCACCGTCGAGGGCTCGATCGACTACCTCAACACCCACGGCACCTCCACCCCGGTGGGCGACGTGGCCGAGATCAAGGCCGTACGCAACATGTTCGGCGACAAGGTCCCGACCATCAGCTCGACCAAGAGCCTGTCCGGTCACTCGCTGGGCGCCGCCGGCGTTCACGAAGCGATCTACTCGATGCTGATGATGGAAGGCAACTTCATCGCCGGCTCGGCCAACATCGACGAGCTGGACCCGGAAGTCGCTGACATGCCGATCCTTCGCGAAACCCGCGAGAACGCTCAGATCGACACGATCATGAGCAACAGCTTCGGCTTCGGCGGCACCAATGCCACGCTGGTACTGCGCCGCTACAAGGCCTGAGCCAGCAGCAAGCGACACATGAGAACGGCGCCCTATGGCGCCGTTCTTGTTTCCGCGATCAGTTGATTCAGACGCGCCGCTCGGCACCCTCGTCGATATCGCCATGGGCGATACAGGAGGCCGCAGTGAACAGCACGTCAGTCGACGAGTTCAGCGCGGTTTCTGCCGAGTCCTGCACCACGCCGATGATGAAGCCGACCGCCACGACCTGCATCGCCAGGTCATTGGAGATCCCGAACAGGCTGCAGGCCAGCGGAATGAGCAGCAGCGAGCCGCCGGCGACACCCGAGGCCCCGCAGGCGCAGACCGCCGCCAACAGGCTCAGCAGCACCGCCGTGGCGATATCCACCTCGATACCCAAGGTGTTGACCGCCGCCAGGGTGAGCACCGTGATGGTGATCGCCGCGCCGCCCATGTTGATCGTCGCCCCGAGCGGAATGGATACCGAATAGGTGTCCTTATGCAGCCCGAGCCGCTGGCAGAGCTGCATGTTCACCGGAATGTTCGCGGCAGAACTGCGCGTGAAGAACGCCGTGATACCGCTTTCTCGCAGGCAGGCGAATACCAGCGGATACGGGTTGCGGCGGATCTGCCAGAACACGATCAGCGGATTCATCACCAACGCCATGAACAGCATCGCGCCGACCAGCACCAGCAACAACCGCATGTAGCCCAGCAGCACGTCGAAGCCCGATTCGGCCAACGTGCCGGCTACCAGCCCGAATACCCCCAGCGGGGCGAAGCGGATGACCACCTTGACGATCAAGGTGACGCCATCGGAAAGATCACTGATCAGATGCCGGGTGCTCTCCTGCGCATGACGGAAGGCGAAGCCAAGTCCGATGGCCCAGGCCAGGATGCCGATGAAGTTGCCGTCGAGCAGCGCCTGCACCGGGTTAGCCGTGATATTGAACAGCAGCGTCTGCAATACGGCCCCCACGCCCGACGGCGGCGTTACATCCGCAGCACCGCTGACCAACGTGAGCGTGGTTGGAAATATGAAGCTCGCCAGCACGGCAACGGCCGCCGCACTCAGCGTGCCGAGCGCGTACAACAAGATGATGGGGCGGATGTGGGTCGGCTGGCCGCGCTTGTGGTTGGCCAGTGAAGAGGTCACCAAAACGAACACCAGAATCGGTGCTACCGCTTTGAGCGCCTGCACGAACAGATCACCGAGAAGAGCTAAGGATTTTGCTGCGCCAGGCAGCAGTAGCGCAAGCAAGGCGCCAGCCACCAGGCCCACGACGATCTGGGCAACGAGGCTGGTACGGCTGATGAAGCGAATGAATCGAGGCATATCGGACATGGGCGCATCTCGCAGCTCGGCAGGTACGGCCCGAAACAGCCCGTGCCTGCCATGGAAAAACGCCGGATGGTACGCCGCTCTCCCGCCCATGCCCAGCGTTGTGCTGTCACGGGGGCACGGGAGGCTGCTGAAGCGCCCGCAGACGGCGGGAAGGCGCCATTGCGGCTAGCGCATGTCACACCTGAAAGCGCGCTACCAGACCGTTCAGGTCGATGGCCAAGCGAGCCAGTTCCTGGCTTGCCGCGCTCGTCTGATTGGCACCTGCCGAGGACTGCAGCGAGAGGTCACGGATATTAACCAGATTCCGATCCACTTCCCTCGCGACCTGAGCCTGTTCTTCTGAGGCGCTGGCAATCACTAGGTTGCGCTCGCTGATCTGGCTGATCGCCGAGGTGATGCCATCAAGAGCTTCGCCGGCCGCCCGAGCCATTTCCAACGTGGTACGGGCGCGCTCGTTGCTCGATTGCATCGCGTGCACGGCCTTGTCCGTGCCCTGATGCACGCTGCCAATCATCTGCTCGATCTCACCGGTGGACTGCTGGGTACGATGCGCCAGGGCACGTACCTCGTCGGCCACCACCGCAAAGCCGCGGCCGGCGTCGCCAGCCCGAGCCGCCTCGATCGCGGCGTTCAGCGCGAGCAGATTGGTCTGTTCGGCAATCGAGCGGATCACTTCCAGCACCTTGCTTATGTCCCGCACCTGACCAGCCAGATGCTCCACTTCTCCGGCGGTGTTGGTCACGTCGCTCGCCAGCAGATTGATCGACTCGACTGTCTGCAGCACCTGCTTGCGCCCGCGCTGTGCGGTGTCGTTGGAGTCCTGGGAGGCCTCGGAGGTAGCCACCGCGTTGCGCGCCACTTCGTCTACGGCTGCGGTCATCTCATTCACGGCGGCAGCCGCTTGTTCGATCTCGTGGTTCTGCTGGTGCAGGCCGCGGGTGGAGTCTTCGGTGACCGCGTTGAGCTCCTCGGCTGCCGAGGCAAGCTGATTGGACGAGTCGGCGATGCCCTGAATGGTCGAGCGCAGATTGGCCTGCATGGCTTTCAGTGATGTCAGCAGGTGGGCCGGCTCGTCCTTGCCCTCGACCACAAAATCGCCGGTCAGATCACCACCAGCGATACGCTCGGCTACCGAAACAGCAGTTCCCAGCGGGCCCACGACGCTGCGGGTGAACACCCAAGCCAGCGTAACGGTGATAGCGGCAGCGAACACCAGCGTCGCTACCACCCAGCTGAACGCCGTGTCGTATTGTGCGGACGCGCGATCCGCCGCCCCGCCGGCTTCCTCGCTGTTGATGGTCAGGAGCTGGTTCAGTGACGCAGTCACGTTATCCGCGTGCCCGTTGATTTCACCGTTGATTATCGTCACGGCCTGGGCGCGCTCACCGCGGACCACATGCTCGACGACACGCTGCTGAAGCAGCAGGTACTGTTCGAAGCTCTGCTTGAAGCGTTCATACGCAGCACGCTCGTCAGCCGTAGTTACTCGCTTGGCGTAATCGGCATCACGTTGCGCCACTTCGCTGCCAGCTGAGTCAAGCGCTGGGCAGTTTCCTGCACCATCTGCGATTCTTCAGCCAATGCCAGACGCAGGGTGTTTGCCCGGATGCGCATGACCGTGACGTTCAGCTCGCTGAGCGCCATGATGCTGGGTAGCCAGTTCCTATCGACTTCCCTGCTCTCCTCGCGCATGTTGGTCATCTGGTTCAGTGCGAACAGACCGAGGAAGAGGACGAGCAGGCCAATCAGGCCGAAGCCCAGTGTTGAGCGTTTACCAATAGTGAGCGAGCGAATCGACATGGGACTACCTTCTCCATGAAAAACGGAACAGCCACAAACCGTGACTTGTTCCGTTATCGGAAGGCCTGGCCAATCACTTGAACTTTGGCGCCAGCTTTTTGCCTCTCGCGCCCCCCACACCGACTAACGGTTCGAATGGCCAGCAGAACCGGACAGGATGGCCATCACCGCACGTGGAATGCCTGCTCGGCCAACTTGCGGTCTCCCTGGAATACCATCAGATGCCATCGGCCAGCCACAATCTCATGGGGCTCGGTGAATTCGAACGCCATCACGTCCGTTTCGGCGCCCGACACCAGCGCTTGCACGACCTCGAACTTGTCATGCCGCTTGCCATCGGGTGTTACCACACCTGGCGTCAGGTATAGCAAGGTCAGCGGCGTATCGGCTTTGTGCTTACCAGCGAGGCGATAGCGCAGGCCGAACTTGCTTCCGAGCCGCGCCGGCACCTCAGTCGTCTGGCGAATGGGCTGGTCACGACGAGTCAGCACGCGCTCGCCTGGCTCGAAATCCTCTTTGACGGTTTCGAACACGCCGTACTCCACGGCACCCACGACCTCGACCTGCGCCAGCGCTGCGGGCGAACTCACACTCAGTACCATGGCGACGAGCGCCCAACGAGTGAACGACATGGAACCTGCTCCTTCCTGTTTTCGAAGCAGGCAGGTTATGACGCCCCGATTACAGTCTCATGACGCTCAACGTAGCTCAGCCTGACGCTTGCGGGGGAGCAGCGCGAGAAAGTTATCTCGCGCCACGCCTTGCGCTACGGAGGCTGGAAGTGCATCGAGGAAGGGAGCGAAGGCGTGCATGCCGGTCGCCAGGTTATCGAAATGGCCGACCACGTCCGAGCCGATCACGAAGCGCTTGGGATGCCGCTTCACCAGCGCGACCCACTTCGGGTCGGGACGCTTATCTTCGTCCAGCAGATAAGGTTGCAACATGGTCCAGGAAAGGTCGATGTACAGATTCGGATAGTCATCGAGCAGGCGGCTGACCGTATCGTGCAGGAATTCAAGCTTCTCCTGGTGTCGGTGCAGCTCCATGCTGGTTCCGGCATGAGCCCAGATAAAACGCGTATGCGGATGATTGCGCAGCGGCTCCTCCAGCTCGACCAGGTAAAGCGGATTGCGCTCTCGCTTGGAGGTGATGTTGGAATGCAGCATCACCGGCAGATCGAACTCCGCCGCCAGGTGATAGACCCTGGCCAGCGCCTCGTTGTTGGCCCGCGGGGTGTCGCCCTCGGTCAACGCGGTCACGTCATCGTGTCGGGTGAATACCTCCCCCAGACCCTGCCAAAGGCCCGGGTTCAGCTCCAGCATGCGGCGGATATGCGCGTCGGCGTTCTTGTCGTTAGGGTTGAAACCGGAAAGAAACGGATGGAAACGCTTGCGCTGCTCCTCATCCAGATCTTCCAGCGCTGCGGCGACCAACACGTCGGTCGCGCTGTACCAGTACACCGGCGCATCGTCACCGGCGTAGTAGCGAGGCCGCTTGGGCTCGTTCTCGTGCCATTTCTTCGCCACCGGAATGCCGCTGATCATCACGTGATCGATGCTGCCCGCGTCCATCGCTGCAAGCAGCTTTTGCATGCCATCGGTTTCCTGGAAAAAATCCACATAGTGCAGATGCGCATCGCTGTAACGATAGTCACGCCCTTCCCCTACCGCGACGGACGACAACGTAACGAGGGCTACAACGGAAAATATTCTGAAAAGGTACAAAGCTCGGTCCTCCTGACAGCCAGCGAGTAGACCGCCAGGAGGGCTACCCGTTCAGCTTCGCCATGCTGCGGGACACGACCAGGGGCTCAGCCTAGATATACCCCCCACGGTATTTGACTGAAATCAACGACCATCCATCGCCATCACACTAGTCTCATGACCACCACAACCGCGCAGCCGCTACCTCACTGCGCGCTGCTTTTCTTCCGCTTCACAAAAGGACCCATCGCATGGCAATGAAAACCATCAGCGCGCACGGAACATTGAATGCCGGAATGGCAATCGAGGTGCAATGCGGTAACCACCGCCTGATCATGGACCAGCCAAAGAGCGCGGCGGGCCAAGACCTCGGCCCGACGCCGCTGGAAGCCATTCTGGCGGCAGTGGCCGGATGTTTCGGCACCATCGGCCGCTTCATCGCTCACCAGCAGAAGATCGAACTGCGCGGCATGCGCTTCGAGATCGAAGCCGATTACGATCCCGCCGGACTGCTCGGACGCGATCCTGCTGTACGGCCGGGCTTTCAGGAGTTACGCATCAAGGTGGACATCGACGCGGATCTGGATCGGGCCGGCAAGCAGGCATTGCTGGAGCAGATCGAGCAGCGTTGCCCGGTAGCCGACAATCTCACCCACGGCACTCGTCTGGTCAGCGTCCTGCTCTGAAGCAACCCGAAACGAAAACGGCCCGTCACTTGACGGGCCGTTCGTACATCGCAGCCAGGGATCAGGCCGATAGTTCGACCAGCAGTTTGTTCAAACGCTGCACGTAAGCAGCGGGATCCTTCAGGCTATCCCCCGCCGCCAGCGCAGCCTGGTCGAACAGGATGTGCGACAGATCCGCGAAGCGATCCTCGTCCGGCTCGGCATCGAGCTTTTCGATCAGCGGATGCTGCGGGTTGATCTCGAAGATCGGCTTGGACTCTGGCACCTTCTGCCCGCTTGCCTCGAGAATCTGCCGCATCTGCAGGCCCAGATCCTGCTCACCAATGGCGAGAATCGCCGGCGAGTCGGTCAGACGATGGGAGACGCGTACCTCGGCGACTTCATCACCCAGCGCGCCCTTCAGGCGCTCGATCAGCCCTTCCTTGGTCTTGGCGATTTCTTCCTGAGCCTTCTTGTCCTCTTCGGAATCCAGCTTGCCCAGATCCAGGTCGCCGCGCACAACATCGGCGAACTGCTTGCCGTCGAACTCGGTCAGGTAGCTCATCAGCCATTCGTCGATACGATCAGTGAGCAGCAGTACCTCGACGCCTTTCTTGCGGAAGACTTCCAGGTGCGGGCTGTTCTTGACCTGCGCGTAGCTTTCGCCAGTCAGGTAGTAAACCTTGTCCTGACCTTCCTTCATGCGCGACAGGTAATCGGTCAGCGAAACCGACTGCTCGCCCGATGCGTCGCTGGTGGAGGCAAATCGCAGCAGGCTGGCAATCTTCTCCTTGTTGGCAAAATCTTCCGCCGGGCCTTCCTTGAGTACCTGACCGAACTGCGACCAGAACTTCTTGTAGTCCTCGGGCTTGTCTTTGGCCAGCTTCTCCAACATGTCCAGCACGCGCTTGGTCAGCGCCGACTTCATCGAATCGATGACCGGATCCTTCTGCAGGATTTCGCGGGAAACGTTGAGCGACAGGTCGTTGGAATCGACCACGCCCTTGATGAAGCGCAGGTACAGCGGCAGGAACTCGTCGGCCTGATCCATGATGAACACGCGCTGCACATAGAGCTTCAGGCCTTTCGGCGCTTCGCGGTGATACAGATCGAATGGCGCACGGCCGGGCACATAGAGCAGCGAGGTGTACTCGAGCTTGCCCTCGACCTTGTTATGGCTCCAGGACAGTGGATTGTCGAAGTCGTGAGCGACGTGCTTGTAGAACTCCTGATACTCCTCGTCCTTCACCTCGGTGCGCGGACGAGTCCAGAGGGCGCTGGCGCGGTTGACCGTCTCCCACTCCTGCTCGACCGGCTTGTCCTGTTCTTCACCGTGAAACTCTTTCGGCAACTCGATCGGCAGCGCGATGTGATCGGAGTACTTCTTGACGATGTTGCGCAGGCGCCAGCCATCGGCAAACTCTTCTTCGCCCTTCTTCAGGTGCAGGACGATGCGGGTGCCGCGTTCGGCCTTGTCGATGGTGGCGACTTCGAATTCGCCCTCGCCCTTCGACGACCAATGCACCCCTTCGCTGGTCGGGGTACCGGCGCGGCGGCTGTAGACGTCGACCTTGTCGGCGACGATGAACGCCGAATAGAAGCCCACGCCGAACTGACCGATCAGGTGCGAATCCTTCTTCTGGTCTCCAGAGAGGTTCTTCAGGAAGTCGGCAGTGCCGGACTTGGCGATGGTACCCAGATGCGCGATCACGTCATCGCGGTTCATGCCGATGCCGTTGTCTTCCAGCGTGACGCTCTTGGCATCCTTGTCAAAGCTGAGGCGAATCTTCAGGTCGGCGCCGCCCTCAAGCAGCTCCGGCTTGGCCAGCGCTTCGAAGCGCAGCTTGTCGGCGGCATCGGAGGCGTTGGAAATCAGCTCGCGAAGGAAGATTTCCTTGTTGGAATACAGCGAATGGATCATCAGGTGAAGCAGTTGCTTCACTTCGGTCTGGAAGCCCAGGGTTTCTTTTTGAGTCTCCACACTCATCGTCTACAAACTCCACATCAGCGTAATGGCACGGACCGCGGTTGCGGCGATGTCTGGCAGATGGGGGCGTGGCGATGATTTTCAAGGGCAGCCGACGCGTCGCAACGCCGGCCAGTCCAGTCAAGGGTCAACGAGTTCGAGCAGCACGATCTCCCCGGGAGCCAGGTTATAGGTCGCTTCGCCTGGGCCGCTGATGACCCGCCTGATGATCAGATTGCCCTCGCTATCCAGACCAGCGAAGCGCCCTTCTGCAACACCGCCGCGCTCGGTGTGCGCGCGCATCAACAGGTGCTGATAGCGGTCAGGCGTGCGCAGGACCTGCTCCATCGAGAAGCGCAGTCGCCGATCCAGACTGCTTTGCGGCACCGTCGCAGCAACGGGCTCAGCCGCCTTGATCGTCGTTACAGGTGTCTCCACCGCAGGTTCGGTCAGGGGCGGATAGTCATCGCCCCTGACGTGCCAGCCCTGCTCGTTCTTTGCCAGGGGCAGCGTGAACGCCTGCATCTCGCCCTTCACCTGAGCCTGGACCTCAACCTCCAACTCTTCGGCCGGAAACGTGACGACGGGCGTCGATTGCAAAGCGACGTCCCGGCTCGCGTGACGACGCTGCAGGTAGTCCTCGATCACGAAGGCCAGGGTGTCCCGCGAATCATGGCGGCGGTCGACCTGACCATCCAGGTAGCGCAGGCGATCGGTGTACAGCTCGATGACGCCAGTGATGCTGGTGTCGAACTGTGGCGGCAGCACGAGATGGAAATCGCCACGCAGCTTGTTCGGCGCCACCGGCTGCAGATCAAGATGCAACGTGTAACCGCGATCGAGGCGTCGCGTCTCCGGCAGCTCCTGATCGGGGTTCAGCCAGGCGATTTCGACCTCAGGCAATGCGCCGATGTCATCGGGCAGAACGTCGATGCGCAACGCACCCTCGATCGGTTCGCGCAAGCGAATCGTCACCTCTTGGCGAGCGAAGAAGCCCTTTCCCTCACGCAGATTCAGTACGCCATTTATGAGCTCACCCTGTTGCGGCGCGAATCGACGTCCGTTCAATTCCCCGCGCACCCCCATGGCAAGATCCGGCTCGACCTGGGTTGGCAGCCAACGCAGACTGAAAATCGCCTCCAGCCGCTCGGCATCGCGACTGGCCAGCAGCGACAGCCCCACGATCAGCGGAATGAAACCCAGGCAGGACAGGATCAGCGCCTTGCGCGCAACGCGCCAGTGACTGAATACGAACGCCAACGTCAATGGAGGCAGCAGGCTGCCCAGGCCCCAGAGCAAGCTCGTCGAGAATGCCAGGCTGATGAGCCAGACGGCGCCAGCAAGAGTCAGCAGCAAGCCGCCGAGGATCAGAAGTGCTTCCATTCAAGTTCCTTCACGCAATCGCACAAGGTGACGCCGCACACCGCAACGCCACCCTGACGAATGCGTCAGGGCTCGTCGATCTTGAAATGGCAGCGGGCGGTGGCGATGGGCTCGGCCTGATGGGTCTGCCAGGCGGTGATCGCGACATTGGCGACCCTGCGACCCTGGCGCCAGACCTGGCAGGCGGCAAAGGTGTCACGATAGTGACCGGCGCGTAGATAATCTATCGAGAAGTCGATGATTTTGGGCAAATGTGGCGCGCCCATGAACATCAGCAGATGCAGCATCGCCGCGTGCTCCATGAAGCCTGCAATGACCCCGCCGTGAATGGCAGGTAGCGGATTGCCGATGTTGTCCTCGTTCTGCGGCAGACGAAAAACCATTTCGTCACCGAGCCGCAGGCACTCGATGCCGATCAGCTTGGCGTACGGCACCAGTTTGATCAGCGAGTCGTAATCGTTGTTGGCGTGTGCATGCTGGACCAGCTCGTTGAGGTTGAGATCGCTCATGCGCCGCCCTCCTTGCCCATGGCTGCCGGTGCAGCCTTGCCCATGCGCATGAAGGTGCCTACCACATGAGCGATCGGTTCGTTGATGTCGCGCTGATAGGCGACGCCACGAGTAAAGATGACCGTTGGGGTGACGCGGTAGCACTCGGCGAACCCGAAGATATCGTGTCCGGCCTCGGCGGGATGCATGTAGTCGATTCGCAGATCGAGCGTCGGGCAAACTTCCAGCTCCGGCAGGGCGCAGGCCGTGGAAATGCCGCAGGTGGTGTCCATCAGCGTGGTGATCGCGCCGCCATGGACTCCGCCGGTTTCCGGGTTCCCGATGATCTTCTCGCTGTATGGAAGGCGCAGGGTAAGGCCGCGGCTGTCGGCATGCTCGACTGTAAGACCCAGCACCTGACAGTGTCGCAGAAAGGACAAGAAGCGCTGGGTGCGCTCGAGTATCTGGCTATCGCTCATTCGAATTCTCGGGGGGATGGCTCAAGGCGCGCATGATACCGCCTTGCCATGCACGCGCCCTATTCCTTGGGCATTTCGGCCGGGGAAGTTGGCGTGAATACCATCACCCCGAGCACGTCCGAGTGGAATTCGCGGCGGTAGAGGATCAGGACCACGCCTGTGGTGACCAACATGAAGAACCAGGGGTGAACGAACCAGGCCAAGGTGGCCATGCCGAAGTAATAGGCGCGCAAGCCGAAGTTGAACTGGTTGGCCGCCATGGACAGGACCCGCGCCGCACGCTCGGCGAAAGCCCTGCGCTCCTGATCACTGACGTTGCGCTCGCCCACCATCGGCGCCGAAGCAACCAGTACCGCGGCGAAGTTGTACTGGCGCATGCACCAGCTGAAGGTGAAGAACGCATAGACGAAGACGACCGCCAGACACAGCAGCTTGACTTCCGAAAGACCGCGGCTGACCGGTTGCGCAAATGGCAGGTCGGCCAATAGAGAAACCGCTCGATCGGATGCACCCAACGCGGTCAGGATGCCTGCAAGGATGATCAGCGTGCTGGATGCAAAGAACGATGCGTTGCGCTCCAGATTGCCGATCACGTTGGCATCGGCGATACGGTTGTCACGCAACAGCAGGCGCTGCATCCAGTCCTGCCGATAGAGGTGCAACACACTCGCCAGACAAGCCGTATCCCGGCCGCGCCAGCTCGCGTAGCGGGTGTATCCAGCCCAACAGACGATGAACCAGAGCACGGCGATCAGATGCGGCAGGGTTGAATCGGATAACGTCATGGCGCGCCCTCGGAGACATCACGCGATTATAGCCAGCACCGCGTCGCCGAAGCTTGCGCCTAATGTCAGCGCTACCCCGCGACCGATCTATCGTCAGCCACGGCGCAGCGCGAGAACAAGTCAGGCGTGATGCTGCGCCTGATCGGCGCGACTGAGCAGGCGATCAGTGACGACTGCAAACACCAGCATCACCAGAACCGGAACCAGCCAGCCCATGCTCTGATCGGCCAATGGCAACTGCGTGAACAGCACCGGAACCCAATCGATGAAGCCCGCGGCGGCAAGTCCATCGACAACGCCGAAGATCAGCGTCACCGCCATGACTGGCACGAACACCCGCGAGGGAGAAACCCAGAAGCGATCCAGCAAGCTCAGAGCAACCAGGACGATGGCCAGCGGGTAAAGGCCCACCAAGACCGGCACCGACACACTGATCAATTGCGTCAGACCCTGGTTGGCCACCAGCAGGCTGAACAGAGCGAAAACGACCGCCACTGTGCGATAGGAAACCGGCAGCAATGCGCTGAAGAACTCGCCACAGGCCGTGGTCAGGCCGACCGCCGTGGTCAGGCAGGCCAGCGTGATGACTACTGCGAGCAGCAGGCTGCCCGGCGTCCCGAACGTGTGTTGCACGTAGGTCGTCAGAATCTGCACGCCGTTCTCCGCACCGGCGGCGATGCCCTGGCTGGTAGCACCGAGATAGAACAGAGCGAGATAGACCAACGACAGCCCGACCGCAGCAATCACGCCGGCAATCATCGAGTAACGGGTAACCAGCGCGGGCTCGGTGACACCGCGGTCGCGAATGGCGGTGGCGATCACGATGCCGAAAACCAAAGCGCCGAGGGTATCCATGGTCAGATAGCCTTCGAGAAAACCCTTGATCAGCGGCGACGCACGGTAACTCTCACTCGCAGCACCGACCTCTCCCGCCGGGGCGAAAATCGCCGCGCCACCGAGCACCAGCAGTGCCGCCAGCAGCACCGGCGTAATGAACTTGCCGATACGGTTGACCAGCTGACCGGGGTTCAGCACCAGGAACAGCATGGCCGCGAAGAACACCAGCGTGTAGATGAACAGCGGCATGCCGGCGTTACCGCTGAATGGCGCAATGCCCATCTCGAACGAAACGACGGCGGTGCGCGGAGTCGCGAACAGCGGACCGATCGCCAGGTAGACGGCCACCGCCAGCACCGTACCAGCGACCTTGCCGAGCGGTGCGGTCAAACGGTCCATGCCCCCACCCACTCGCGCCAGCGCGACGACGGTCAGCAGCGGCAACCCGACACCTGTCAGCAAGAAGCCCAGCGCCGCCTGCCAGATAAACTCGCCCGACGCCATACCGGCGCTGGGCGGGAAGATGATGTTGCCGGCGCCAAGGAACAACGCAAATGTCATGAAGCCAAGAGCCAGCAGGTCAAAACCTTTCAAACGATTCATGCGGAAAAAACTACCAAATGGATGACGGCATAAATGAACGCGACGCACATGCCACGAGCGCGACGGGTCAGCGGTTCATATTGGCCTGAATGATGGGATTACGGGTTTCCTTCAGGGATAAGGGGAAACGTCATTCAGCCGGTTGGGCCGAATCCTTCGTTGCACGCTGTCGCTCTTGTGGACCGAACAAGCGTATGAATGAGCGGCAATGATGCCACGATGCGGCGATGGATGCTGACCGGAGCGTCAGCATTGGCCGCGAAAAAACGTCGCGCCGCAGGGTTGAAGCGCTCAACGCGTGATAGATGAAGCGCGGGACCAAGCAGCGATTGAAGCTGCAACATTACCAACCCCAAAGCTGAAAGCCCCGAGGCAGAACCGTCAGGTCTGCCTCGGGGCATGCGAAGACTGAGCAGCTCGAACGCCCGGCTGCAGCCGGGCGGGCGTTACATCAGGCCTTCATTTCCCAGCCAGTCACTTCCGCCAGCGCCTTGCCGATATCGGCAAGCGAGCGAACGGTCTTCACGCCGGCGTCCTGCAGGGCTGCGAATTTCTCTTCCGCCGTTCCCTTGCCGCCGGAAATGATCGCGCCGGCGTGCCCCATCCGCTTGCCAGCCGGAGCCGTGACACCCGCGATGTAGGAAACGACTGGCTTGGTCACGTTGGCCTTGATGAAGGCCGCCGCTTCTTCCTCGGCCGAACCGCCGATCTCGCCGATCATGACGATGGCCTCGGTCTGCGGATCATCCTGGAACAGCTTGAGGATATCGATGAAGGTCGAGCCCGGAATAGGGTCACCACCGATACCAACACAGGTCGACTGGCCGAAACCGGCGTCGGTGGTCTGCTTCACGGCTTCGTAGGTCAGCGTGCCGGAGCGCGAGACGATACCGACCTTGCCGGGCATATGGATGTGCCCCGGCTGGATGCCAATCTTGCACTCACCGGGCGTGATCACGCCGGGGCAATTCGGCCCGATCAGGCGCACACCGAGCTCGTCGCACTTGATCTTAACCTCGAGCATATCCAGTGTCGGAATGCCTTCGGTGATGCAGACGATGAGCTTGATCCCACCGAAAGCCGCTTCGAGAATCGAGTCCTTGCAGAACGGCGCCGGCACGTAGATCACCGAGGCGTCAGCACCGGTGGTCTCGACGGCCTCCCGAACGGTGTTGAATACCGGCAGACCGAGGTGCATGGTGCCGCCCTTGCCCGGCGTGACGCCGCCGACCATCTTCGTGCCGTAGGCAATGGCCTGCTCGGAGTGGAAGGTACCTTGCGAGCCGGTGAAGCCCTGGCAAATGACCTTGGTGTCCTTGTTGATCAATACGCTCATTACTTGCCCTCCGCGGCTTTGACAACCTGAATGGCCGCATCGGTCAGGCTGCTCGCACCGATGATGTTCAGACCGCTTTCACTCAGCATCTTGGCCCCCAAGTCGGCGTTGTTGCCTTCCAGGCGAACCACCACCGGTACCTTGACGCCCACTTCGCGAACGGCACCGATAATGCCTTCGGCGATCATGTCGCATCGCACGATGCCGCCGAAGATGTTCACCAGAACGGCCGCGACATTGCTATCGGAGAGAATGATCTTGAACGCTTCGGTCACGCGTTCCTCGGTGGCACCACCGCCCACGTCGAGGAAGTTCGCCGGCGCACCGCCATGCAGGTTGACGATATCCATGGTGCCCATGGCCAGGCCCGCACCATTGACCATGCAGCCGATGTTGCCGTCGAGCGCTACGTAATTGAGCTCCCACTTGGCCGCGTGGGCCTCGCGCGGATCGTCCTGAGACGGATCGGCCATGTCGCGCAGTTTGGGTTGACGATAGATGGCGTTGCTGTCGATGTTGATCTTGGCGTCCAGGCAATGCAGGTTGCCGTCCTTCTTGATCACCAGCGGGTTCACTTCGAGCAGGGCCAGGTCATAGTCCTGGAACAGCTGGGCAAGGCCGACGAAGATATGGACGAACTGCTTGACCTGATCGCCCTTCAGACCCAGCTGGAATGCCAGCTCGCGCGCCTGGAACGGCTGTGCACCGACCAGCGGGTCGATGGTGGCCTTGAGGATTTTCTCAGGCGTGTCGTGAGCGACTTTTTCGATATCCACGCCACCTTCGGTGGAGGCCATGAACACGACCCGGCGACTCGCGCGATCAACCACGGCGCCCAGATAGAGCTCCTTGTCGATATCGGTACAAGCCTCGACAAGGATCTTGCTGACTGGCTGACCATTGGCGTCGGTCTGATAGGTCACCAGACGCTTGTCAAGCCACTGCTGGGCAAACGCCCGTGCTTCATCCTTGCTGCGAACCAGCTTTACGCCACCTGCCTTGCCACGTCCACCGGCATGCACCTGGGCTTTGACCACCCATTGCGTTCCGCCGATCTTGTCGCAGGCTTCCGCTGCTTCCTTCGGGCTATCGACTGCGTAACCCTTGGACACGGGCAGACCGTATTCAGCGAACAGTTGTTTACCTTGGTACTCGTGAAGATTCATGCTTTCTACCGTCTGGTTTGGTATTGGCGCATTTACGGCACGACGAGCCGCCGTGCCCCCTCACAAGTCGCTGAAAACTATCTGCGAATTCACGATACCTCTCAGCGACCTGCAATCCTTTTCGAATCTGCAGTTTGCAAAAGGCCCGGCGTATCCACAGATACGTCGGGCCCGGGTACAGCACGAAACCGATTAGCGCTTCTTGCGATTGGCGATGTGGATGGCGTGGCCATTCACAGCCAGGGCCGCTTCATGCAGCGCTTCGGACATCGTCGGGTGCGAGAACACCATCATGCCCAGGTCTTCGGCACTGGTGCCGAATTCCATGCCGATTGCGCCTTGCTGAACCAGCTCGGCAGCGCTTGGGCCCATGACATGAACGCCCAGCACACGGTCGGTCTTGGCATCGGCGATGACCTTGACCAGGCCAGCGGTGTCGTTGGCAGCCATGGCACGTCCGCTGGCAGCGAACGGGAAGGTACCGACGTTGACTTCAACGCCTTCAGCCTTGAGCGCCTGCTCGGACTTGCCGACCCATGCGATTTCCGGGTGAGTGTAGATGACCGACGGAATCAGGTCATAGTTCATCTGGGTCTTGTGACCAGCGATACGCTCGGCAACCATCACGCCCTCTTCCGAGGCCTTGTGGGCCAGCATGGCGCCGCGAACAACATCACCGATGGCGTAGACGCCAGGGACGCTGGTCGCGCAGTAGTCGTCAACGAAGATGAAACCGCGCTCATCCATATCGACACCAGCATCGGCAGCCAGCAGCTCGGAGGTGACCGGACGACGGCCAACTGCGACGATCAGCTTGTCGAAGGTCATCTGCTGCTCGCCTTCGGCGCTGGTGAAGTTGACGGTCACTTGATCGCCCTTCACTTCCGAACCGGTCAGACGAGCGCCCAGCAGAATCTTCAGACCCTGCTTGGAGAGGACTTTGAACGCTTCCTTGGAGATCTGCTCATCGGCAGCCGGCAGGAACTTTTCCATGGCTTCGATAACGGTCACTTCCGCGCCGAGGCGCGCCCAGACCGAACCCAGCTCGAGGCCGATCACGCCGGCACCGATGACGCCGAGCTTGCCCGGAACGCTCTGAAAGTCCAGTGCGCCGGTGGAGTCGACGATGACGTTCTGATCGACCGGCGCCGGCGGAATGTTTACCGGAGTCGAGCCGGAGGCAAGGATGACGTTCTCGGCAGCCAAGGTCTGCACGTTGCCGTCCAGGCCGGTCACTTCAACCTGCTTGCCGGCCAGCAGCTTGCCGTGGCCTTCGAATACGGTCACACCGTTGGCCTTCAGCAGAGCCGAAACCCCACCGGTAAGGTTCTTAACGATCTGGTCCTTGCGCGCGACCATGGTCGGAACGTCAATGGCCACTTCGCCAGTGCTGATGCCATGAACCTTGAAGCTCTCGTGGGCTTCATGAAACTTGTAGGAGCTGTCCAGCAGCGCCTTGGAAGGAATGCAACCTACGTTCAGGCACGTGCCGCCCAGAGCGGTCTTACCATCCTTGCCCTGGTATTTTTCGATACATGCGGTCTTCAGACCCAGCTGGGCTGCACGAATGGCGGCCACATAGCCGCCAGGGCCGGCACCGATGACGACGACGTCGAATTTCTGGCTCATTACGAATCCTCTTCAAAAGCAGCTAAAAGCCAAAGGCTGCAGGTAGCACGGCCGGCTTTCACCTGACCTGCCAGCTGCAGCCCGTGACGTTTCTATCAGATATCCAGCAGCAGACGGGCCGGGTCTTCCAGCAGGTCCTTCATGGTAACCAGGAAGGTCACCGCTTCCTTGCCGTCGATCAAGCGATGGTCATAGGACAGGGCCAGGTACATCATCGGCAGGATGACCACTTGACCGTTAACGGCCATCGGGCGTTCCTGGATCTTGTGCATACCGAGGATGGCGGTCTGAGGCGGGTTGACGATCGGGGTCGACAGCAGCGAACCAAACACACCACCATTGGAGATGGTGAAGGTGCCGCCAGTCATCTCTTCGATGGTCAGCTTGCCGGCCTTGGCCTTCTTGCCGAAGTTGTTGATGCCGCCTTCGATCTCGGCCAGGCTCATGTGCTCGGCGTTGCGCAGGACCGGAACCACCAGGCCGCGGTCGCTGGAAACGGCGACCCCGATATCCTGATAACCGTGGTAGACGATGTCATTGCCATCGATGGAAGCGTTGACGCCCGGCTGGCGCTTGAGTGCTTCGACCGCGGCCTTGACGAAGAAGGACATGAAGCCCAGGCGCACGCCGTTGTGAGTCTTCTCGAACAGATCCTTGTACTTGGAGCGCAGCTCCATGATCGGCTTCATGTTGACTTCGTTGAACGTAGTCAGCATCGCCATGGAGGATTGCGCTTCGACCAGACGCTCGGCGACCTTCGCACGCAGGCGGGTCATCGGCACGCGCTTCTCGACACGATCGCCCTCGGCGAAGATCGGAGCGGATGCAGCCGGAGCAGCCGGCTTGGCAGCAGCAGCCGGAGCGGATTTCTTGGCTTCAACGGCGGCAACCACGTCTTCCTTGGTCACGCGGCCATCTTTACCAGTACCGGCGATGCTGTTCGGATCGATGCCGTTCTCTTCGGCCATCTTGCGCGCAGCAGGAGCCAGGATTGGCTCTTCACCAGCGGTTGCGGCAGCAGCCGGGGCAGCAGCTTGAGGCGGGGCAGCAGCCGGCGCAGGTGCCGCGGCGGCAGTAGCACCAGCCTCCAGCTTGCCGAGCAGCTCGCCGCTCAGCACGGTGTCGCCTTCGTTCTTGACGATCTCGGTCAGCACGCCGTCAGCTTCGGCAAGCACTTCCATCACCACCTTGTCGGTTTCGATGTCGACGATCAGCTCATCACGCTTGACCGCGTCGCCCGGCTGCTTGTGCCAGGTGGCAACGGTGCCGTCGGCAACCGATTCCGGGAATGTAGGGGCTTTGATCTCGATAGCCATTATTCAGGGGTCCTATTGATTCGGTTTCTACATCGAGGCCGCGATATCGCGGCCCCTTGCACGAAATGGTTAAACGGTGAAGGCGTCCTGCAGCAGTTTTTCCTGCTGTTCGGCATGCATGGAGGCGTAACCGACCGCCGGCGCCGCTGAAGCATCACGACCCGCGTACTGAAGGAACAGTTCCTTCTTGTGTGCGGTGGCCACACGGCGCATGTGATGCTGGCTGCAGTACCAGGCACCCTGGTTCATCGGCTCTTCCTGGCACCAGACGATGTGTTTGAGATTCTGGTAAGGCGCGAGCGCTTCGGCCAGATCCTCTTCCGGGAACGGATACAGCTGCTCGATACGCACGATGGCGATATCTTCGCGGCCTTCGGCACGACGCTTGTCCAGCAGGTCATAGTAGACCTTGCCGCTACACATGATTACACGCTCGACCTTCGCCGGATCGATCGCGTCGACTTCCGGGATAACGGTCTGGAAGGAACCCTGGGTGAGCTCTTCCAGTGTCGAGGTCGCAAGCTTATGACGCAGCAGCGACTTGGGTGTCAGCGCAACTAGCGGCTTGCGCAGCGGGCGAATCGCCTGGCGACGCAGCATGTGGTAGACCTGCGCCGGAGTCGTCGGCACGCAAACCTGGATATTGTGCTCGGCGCACAGCTGCAGGTAACGCTCCAGACGAGCGGACGAGTGTTCCGGGCCCTGCCCCTCATAGCCATGTGGCAACAGCATGGTCAGGCCACACAGGCGACCCCACTTGTGCTCACCGCTGGTGATGAACTGGTCGATCACTACCTGGGCGCCATTGGCGAAGTCGCCGAACTGCGCTTCCCACACGACAAGCGCGTTGGGCATGGTTGTGGCGTAACCGTATTCGAAAGCAAGAACCGCTTCCTCGGAGAGGAACGAGTCGTACAGATCGAAACGCGGCTGACCTTCATAGAGGTGCTGCAGCGGAATGTAGGTACTGCCGTCCTTCTGGTTATGCAGCGCAGCATGGCGGTGCGAGAAGGTGCCGCGGCCGACGTCCTGACCGGAGATACGTACCGGGTGGCCTTCGAACAGCAGCGTGGCGTACGCCATGACTTCCGCGTAGCCCCAGTTGATGGTGAGCGCGCCCGCACCCATCTTCTGGCGATCTTCGAGAATCTTCGAGACCTGACGCTGCACCACGAAGCCTTCCGGCGTCTGCAGCAGCTTGTTGGACAGATCCTGCAAGGTCTTCAGATCGAAGCTGGTGTCATGACGGGCAGTCCAGGCATGACCCAGATACGGACGCCAGTCAACGAAGAGTTCTTTATTCGGCTCTTTGACCAGGCTCTTGACTACGTGCAGCCCATTGTCGAGCGCCGTACGGTACTCGTCGATCTTGGCCTGAACACGCTCGTCGTCCAGCACCTTGGACTGGATCAGCGTATCGGCGTACAGCTCACGAGTGGTGCGCTGCTTGGCGATCTTCTGATACATCAACGGCTGAGTGCCGCTCGGCTCGTCCGCTTCGTTGTGACCACGACGGCGGTAGCAGATCAGGTCGATGACGATGTCGCGCTTGAACTGCATCCGGTAGTCGACAGCGAGCTGGGTGACGAACAGCACCGCCTCGGGATCGTCTGCGTTCACATGGAAGATCGGCGCCTGGATCATCTTCGCCACATCGGTTGCGTACTCGGTGGAACGAGCATCTTCCTGCTTGTTGGTGGTGAAGCCGACCTGGTTGTTGACCACGATGCGAATGGTGCCACCCGTGCGATAAGCACGGGTCTGCGACATCTGGAAGGTTTCCATCACTACGCCCTGACCAGCGACAGCAGCATCGCCGTGGATGGTTACCGGAAGCACCTTGTCGCCGACCGGATCACAACGGCGATCCTGACGAGCCCGCACCGAACCCTCGACCACCGGGGAAACGATTTCGAGGTGGGACGGGTTGAACGCCATCGCCAGGTGAATTTCGCCACCTGGGGTCATCACGTTGGAGGAGAAGCCCTGGTGATACTTCACGTCACCTGAACTCAGGCCCTCGACCTTCTTGCCTTCAAACTCGTCGAAAAGGTCGCGCGGATTCTTGCCAAAGGTGTTGACCAGCACGTTCAGGCGGCCACGGTGGGCCATGCCGATTACGATTTCCTTAGTGCCATAAGAGCCAGAACGCTGGATGATCTCGTCAAGCAGCGGAATCAGGCTCTCGCCACCTTCGAGACCAAAACGCTTGGTGCCCGGATACTTGGTACCCAGGTACTTTTCCAGGCCTTCGGCGGCAGTCAGGCGCTCGAGCAGATGGCTCTTGATCTCCGGCGAGAAGTCCGGGCGGCCACGCACGCTTTCCAGGCGCTGAACGAACCAGCTTCGCTGCTCGGAATCGACGATGTGCATGTACTCGGCGCCGATGGTGCGGCAATAGGTTTCTTGCAGCGCCTGCAGGATTTCGCGCAGAGTGCCTTGTCCGTTGACCATGGCCAGGTCGGCGGTGCGGAACACGGTGTCGAGGTCGGCGTCAGTCAGACCGTAGTTATTGATCGCCAGATCGGCAGGAGCGGTGCGCTGTTGCAGGCCAAGCGGATCGAGCTGTGCTGCCTGATGGCCACGCACCCGATAGGCCTGGATCAGGCGCAGGACTTCGATCTGCTTCTTTTCGTGCTCACTGCTGACGCTACCTGCGGACACAGGCTGAGCACGACGCTGGTTCTTGCCCAGCAGGACGAAGTGGTCGCGAATAGTCGAGTGCGATACATCGGCTGAAGCGCTGCCACCGGAGGGCAACTTCTGGAAGTAAGTGCGCCACTCTTCGGGCACAGCGTTGGGATCGTGCAGGTAGAGCTCATAAAGCTCTTCCACATAGGCAGCGTTACCACCGGATAGGTGGGCACTGTCCCACATGCGCTGCATTACGCTTTCTTGCATGTCTGGTCACCTTCGATAAGGAGACACCACCAGCGTGGAAACCGCAGCATGACTTCCCAAGTTCTGAAGCAGCGACTCAGGTAAAGCCACTACGGACCGCGCAGATAGTTCCCGGGCACAAGCCGGGTGCTCCTGCTGGTCATCAAATTTTCAGAGTGGAATCCCGGCTTTGTGAGCTGGGATTCCTACTAAAACTACGGCGCCGAGCTTCAACTTCGGCGCCGCAGGTGTAACGGGTAACGCAATCCGGCCATTCCAGGCTAGCGCATAACCTTTCGCGACCGGGGTGTCATCAGGTGCCGCTCTGCAGCAGCATGTTGCGTATGTGACCGATTGCCTTGGTAGGGTTCAATCCCTTCGGACAAACGTCAACGCAATTCATGATACCGCGGCAGCGGAACACGCTGAACGGATCGTCCAAACCTGCCAGACGGTTCTCGGTTTCGGTGTCGCGGCTGTCGGCCAGGAATCGATAAGCCTGCAGCGACGCGGCCGGACCGAGGAACTTGTCCGGGTTCCACCAGAAGGACGGGCAGCTGGTCGAGCAGCAAGCGCACAGGATGCACTCGTACAGACCGTCCAGCTTCTCGCGATCTTCCGGACTTTGCAGACGTTCGATAGCCGGTGGCGGCGTATCGTTCATCAGATACGGACGCACTTTCTCGTACTGCTTGTAGAAGATGCTCATATCGACGGCCAAGTCACGAATAACTGGCAGACCCGGCAGCGGACGTACGACCAGCTTGTTGTTCTTGACCACGGCGGACAGCGGCGTAATGCAAGCCAGACCGTTCTTACCGTTGATGTTCATCCCATCGGAGCCACATACGCCTTCGCGGCAGGAGCGACGATAGGAGAAACCCTGATCCTGTTCCTTGATCAGAGCCAAGACGTCCAGAACCATCAGATCTTTACCATCGGTATTGACCTGAAAATCCTGCATGAACGGCTTTTCGTCCTGATCGGGGTTGTAGCGATAAACACTCACTTGCAACATATCGTCGACCTCAATAAGTCCGAACCTTGGGCTCGAATGCCGGAACGGTCTTCGGAGCGAAGTTCACGGCACGCTTGGCAACGCGCTTGTCACCCGGGAAGTACAGGGTGTGGCACAGCCAATTCTCGTCATCACGCTCTTCGAAATCTTCGCGAGCATGCGCGCCACGGGATTCCTTGCGGTTCTCCGCGGCAATAGCAGTAGCCTCGGCAACTTCCAGCAGGTTCTGCAGCTCGAGCGCTTCGATGCGCGCGGTGTTGAACGCCTGGCTCTTGTCCGAGATCTTGACACTGGCGATACGCTGACGCAGGTCCACCAGCTGAGCGATACCCTTCTGCATGTACTCGCCGGTACGGAATACACCGAAGTAGTTCTGCATGCAGTTCTGCAGTTCTTTGCGCAGCGGGGCGACGTCTTCACCAGTGGTGCGCTCGTTGAGACCGGCAAGACGGCTCAGGGCGACGTCCAGATCGGTTTCGCTGGCACCGCGATGTTCGATACCTTCCTTCAGCGCTTTCTCCAGGTGCAGACCTGCAGCGCGACCGAACACAACCAGATCCAGCAGCGAGTTGCCGCCCAGGCGGTTGGCGCCATGCACCGATACACAAGCCACTTCGCCTACTGCGAACAGGCCATCGATGATGGTGTCATTACCATTGGCGTCTTGAGTGATGGCCTGACCATGAATATTAGTGGCGATACCACCCATCATGTAGTGACAGGTCGGCACGACCGGTACCGGAGCGGTCACCGGATCGACATGCGCAAAGGTCTTCGACAGTTCACAGATGCCCGGCAGGCGGCTGTGCAGCACTTCTTCACCGAGGTGATCCAGCTTCAGCATCACGTGGTCACCATCCGGGCCACAGCCATTGCCAGCCAGGATTTCCTTGACCATCGAGCGCGCAACGACGTCACGACCAGCCAGGTCTTTCGCATTAGGAGCATAGCGCTCCATGAAACGCTCGCCGTGCTTGTTGATCAGGTAGCCACCTTCACCACGGCAACCTTCGGTTACCAGCACACCCGCGCCGGCAATACCGGTCGGGTGGAACTGCCACATCTCGATGTCTTGAACCGGCACGCCTGCGCGCAGCGCCATGCCCACGCCGTCGCCGGTGTTGATCAGAGCATTGGTGGTCGATGCATAGATGCGACCAGCACCACCAGTCGCAAGAACAGTGGCCTTCGAACGAATGTAAACGGTTTCACCGGTTTCGATGCAGATGGCGATAACACCAACGACCGCACCATCCTGGTTCTTAACCAGATCGACCGCATACCACTCATTGAGGAATACGGTGTCGTTCTTCAGGTTGCCCTGATAGAGGGTGTGCAGCAGTGCATGACCAGTACGGTCGGCGGCAGCGCAGGTACGAGCAGCCTGCCCGCCCTTGCCGAAATCCTTGGACTGACCACCGAACGGACGCTGATAGATACGACCCTGCTCGGTACGGGAAAACGGTAGGCCCATGTGCTCGAGCTCGAACACAGCTTCCGGGCCAACGGAACACATGTACTCGATAGCGTCCTGGTCACCGATGTAGTCGGAACCCTTGACGGTATCGTACATATGCCAGCGCCAGTCATCATTCGGATCGGCCGAAGCGATGGCGCAGGTGATGCCACCCTGAGCGGAAACGGTGTGCGAACGAGTCGGAAAAACCTTGGTGACCACAGCGGTCTTGTGACCGGACTGGGACAACTGCAGCGCCGCGCGCATACCGGCGCCACCGCCACCAACGATGATGGCGTCAAAAGAAAGCGTACGAATGTTAGCCATGAATCAGATACCCCAAAGAATCTGCACGCCCCAGACGAAGAAGGTGAACATGGCAATGCCACACACCGCCTGGAACAGGAAACGAACGCCGGTAGCCCACTTGCCGATCGCCATGTTGGTCAGGTAGTCAGTGGAAATCGTCCACATACCAACCCACGCGTGCACACTCAGGGCAACCAGCGCCAACAGGCTGAAGATCCGCATCCAGTTGGCCGAAAACAGCTCATGCCACTGTGCATACTCCAAGTCCGGGTTCGCAATCAGGTACCCAAGCAGGAACAGAAAATAAGCCGCAAGAACCACTGCAGAAACGCGCTGCGCCATCCAGTCGTACAGACCCGAGCGCGAAAAGTTGGTGACATTGGTTACCATATCCACACTCCCGCCAGAACGATCAGCACCGCCGACACGGCGATTACGATTTTCGAGCCCAGCTTGCCGCCTTCCAGCGTCTCGCCATGCCCAGTGTCCATGATCAGGTGACGCACACCCGCCACCAAGTGATACAGCAGTGCGGACAGCAACGCCCAGCTCACCAGCTTGGCCAGGGGACTGCTCAGATACGCACGAACATCCTCAAAGCCTTCTGGCGAAGACAACGAGGTATCGAGCGCAAGCAGCAGCAAGGCGACACCGACGAACAGGATGACACCGGATACACGGTGGAGAATCGACGTGTAAGCAGTGATGGGGAGTTTTATTGTCCTAAGATCTAGGTTTACAGGTCGTTGGCTTTTCACGGCTTTTTTTCACACTTGAGAGCCCCAGAGCGCAGGGCAAAGTTGTTGGGAAGAGTACGCAGCAGTACCCGCTACCCACGAGTGACAACCTACAGAATACTGCCTGTAAGGCCCCTGCCGGTCGGTGTCCGAGTATAAACAGTTAGGTCACTAATGACAATGTGGTGAAGTGCCACTAAAGGCTGATAGCAGCCCCTATATAAATGCCGTAAACAGTGCACCCAAGCTGTACTCATCCCCCTGCAGAGCCCTCTACGGCATGGGTTCACGCAAATTGACTTTGCGATTTATCACTCTATAGTGATGCGGGCCCTGCGTGGGGGGCCATGATGATTCCAAGCACAAAACAGGAGGCCATACATGGCTGACAAGAAAGCGCAGTTGATCATCGAGGGCGCTGCCCCCGTCGAACTGCCCGTTTTAACCGGTACCGTAGGGCCTGATGTAATAGACGTACGAAGCCTGACCTCCACGGGTCACTTCACCTTCGATCCCGGCTTCATGTCGACCGCCTCTTGCGAGTCCAAGATCACCTACATCGACGGCGATAAGGGCATCCTGCTGCACCGCGGCTATCCCATCGAGCAGCTGGCAGAGAAATCCGACTACCTGGAAACCTGCTACCTGCTGCTGAACGGCGAACTGCCTACCGCCGAGCAGAAGGCACAGTTCGTCAGCACCGTGAAGAACCACACCATGGTTCACGAGCAGCTGAAGTCCTTCCTTAATGGCTTCCGTCGTGACGCTCACCCCATGGCCATCATGTGCGGCGTAGTCGGCGCACTCTCGGCCTTCTATCACGACTCCCTAGACATCAACGACCCGCACCATCGCGAGATTTCCGCGGTGCGCCTGGTCGCGAAGATGCCGACCATTGCCGCAATGGTTTACAAGTACTCGATCGGTCAGCCGCTGATGTATCCGCGCAACGATCTGAGCTACTCGGAAAACTTCCTGCACATGATGTTCAACACTCCGTGCGAGATCAAGCCGATCAGCCCGGTGCTGGCCAAGGCAATGGATCGCATCTTCATCCTGCACGCCGACCATGAGCAGAATGCCTCGACTTCCACAGTACGCCTCGCCGGCTCCACCGGTGCCAACCCGTTCGCCTGTATCGCAGCCGGCATCGCCGCTCTGTGGGGGCCGGCACACGGCGGCGCGAACGAAGCCGTACTCACCATGCTGGACGAGATCGGCGACGTGTCGAACGTCGAGAAATTCCTGGCCAAGGCCAAGGACAAGAACGATCCGTTCAAGCTGATGGGCTTCGGCCATCGCGTCTACAAGAACTTCGATCCGCGCGCCAAGGTCATGAAGCAGACCTGCGACGAGGTTCTGGGCGAGCTCGGCATCAACGATCCGCAACTGGATCTGGCCATGAAGCTGGAAGAGATCGCCCTCAACGATCCGTACTTCGCCGAGCGCAACCTGTACCCGAACGTGGACTTCTACTCGGGCATCATCCTCAAGGCCATCGGCATTCCGACCAGCATGTTCACCGTCATCTTCGCCCTGGCGCGTACTGTCGGCTGGATCTCCCACTGGAAGGAAATGATCGCCTCCGGCCAGAAGATCGGCCGTCCGCGTCAGCTGTACACCGGTCACACCAAGCGCGACCTACCGCGTTAAGCGACAATCCCGCGCACGAAAAAGGCTGCCTTTGGGGCAGCCTTTTTTGCTTTTGAAGGACATTAGTTGTAGTGCGTAAGTACGAGCCGAAACCCCTAGAGGACGAGGCCTCTAGGCAGCACCACCCGGCACTATCGCTACGCCGTCGCCTGCTCCAGCCAGCCAAGCAGACGAATCGCGTCCTCCCTGTTTTCCCCACAACAAACAGGATCAGCCGAAAAAGCCGAGCACACCGCCGGCCGCCGCGGATCGCCGAACAGCAAACAGAGAAAGTCAGCGCTTAATTGAATACAGCGCTCCCCAGCGCGCTTGCCATGAGGCATGCCAGGTATCGAGGAGCTAATGGAGGGCGCGATACAGCATGCACCGCAACCAGGGCGACAATCCATAAAACTGCCACTCAGTGAAAAAACGGGCGCGATAATAATCCGGCTGAAGCTTACGCACCAGATGCACCATTGCAGGCGAAAACGCTTGGAAATACCCTAGCGCGTCATCATTTCGAGCCCACACCCACCATGCCTGTCTGGTTGCAAACCGCCGCCCTCCTCTGCTGCTCCAACCTATTCATGACCTTCGCCTGGTACGGCCACCTGAAGAGCCTGAACGGCAAACCCTGGCTCATCGCCGCATTGATCAGCTGGGGCATCGCATTCTTCGAATACATGCTGATGGTGCCAGCAAACCGCATCGGCTATACCGAGCTGTCGATCGGCCAACTGAAGATCATGCAGGAGGTAATCACCCTGATGGTGTTCGTTCCGTTCAGCGTGCTGTACATGCAGCAGCCATTGAAGCTCGATTATCTATGGGCAGGGCTTTGCATGGTCGGAGCGGTCTACTTCATTTTTCGCAGCTAGCACTTCTGCCAGGTGACGCCAGGCCTGGCGCTTGGGCATACTGGCGACCCTTTTCCCGACCCTGCAAAGGAATCCAAATGTTCAAGGTCAATGAGTACTTCGATGGCACCGTCAAATCCATCGCCTTCGACATGACTGAAGGCCCGGCCACGATCGGCGTCATGGCGCCAGGTGAATACGAATTCGGCACTGCGCAACTGGAAGTCATGCACGTAGTTGCTGGCAGCCTGGACGTGAAACTGCCGGGTAGCGACGCCTGGGAAACCTTTGCCAGCGGCAGCCAGTTCACCGTACCGGCGAACAGCAAATTTCAGCTGAAGGTCAAGGTAGACACCGCGTATCTGTGCGAGTACCGCTGAGACGCAGCGAGCACTCCCTGAGACGGTGGGTTCGCGGTGGATGAGCGAAGCGTCATCCACCCTACTCCACGCACCCTCGGTACCGCCCAGCTCTTCGCCGCGCGAAGAATCCAGCGTGACGGGCGTCTAGCCTAACGACCCGTAAGCGCGGCTGACCTGCTTGGCCTGATTCAGCCTGGTCAGCTCCGCGGCCAGCCGCTCACGCTCAGCGCGCCCCGCCCGCTGAAGCTCATCATACAGAGCCGCCACTGCGTCGATTTCCGCACGCAGCCCGGCATCAGCTGCATCTTCGTCGCACAATGATGCCACCAGCGCGCTGCACTCATGATCCAGCGAGCTGACCGCATCCCACTCCCCTGCGCTCAGTGCGCCGCGGAGCTTTTGCGCCAACGCGGCGAAGGCTTGCTTCTTCAACGACATCTTTTCCCCGAAAACGCGGTAAGCCAGCAAGCCAGCTTCAGGTGAATCAGCCCCTAGGCGCGATCTGATCCCAAGCCAGCTTTATCTCACCCAGAAGCTTGCCCACCTCGTTCAGTTTGTCGACATCATTATGCCGGCTCGCTTCGAACAGGCGCATCGTCATGTATTCATACAGACGATCAAGGTTGGCCGCCAGCTCGCCGCCAACATCCTGATCCAGCGCATCACGCAGCCCACCGATGATATTGATGGCCTTGCCGATCAGCACACCCTTCTCAGCGAAAGCCTCACGCTCCATCGCACCTTTGGCCTGAGCGATACGATCCAAACCACCTTGCATCAGCATCTGAATCAGGCGATGCGGGTCGGCCTCGGTAACCTGGGCTTTTACGCCAACCTGCTGGTATTGCCGCATTGCTGCCATAGCATTCATTTGGATGAGCCCCTTGCCACATCGATCTCACATACCTGTTTATCGGTCATTTGGCGCAGGACTTGAGTTTGTTTTGCAAACAAAAAACCGCCTACCGGCGGTTCTTGTATAAGCAGTCTGGCCTACTTTTTCGAATTGCTTCCTGCCCAAGGCAGGTTCTCCAGCGACGCGAGAAGGCTCGAAGACGTATTAGACAACTGCCCCACCAACAGATCCATTGCATTGAACTGCTTGTACAGTCGCTCCTGAAGCGAGGTGATACGGCGGGTGAGCGCCTCTTTCTGATCATCTATCTTGGTGATCGTCTCGGTCATTGCCTTGTTGCGCTGCTCGAGTATTCCACCGGTCTCGGTGTATGGCTTCAGCTTCGCATCAAGCCTGGAAGCCAACCCCTTGTCACCTGTGAACAGGCCCGACAATTCGCCGAAATTACCGGCCATCGCCTTGTCCAGCTTGGCGCTGTCAATGGCGAGCGTGCCATCCTTCTGTGTGGTGATACCAATATCGGTCAGCGCACGCAGTGCACCATCACCCTGCACGTTAACCAGCTCGTTGCGAATCGTATTGAGCAAGGTGCGCGCCGTGGCATCGCCCACCAATGCGCCTGTTACGGGCGCCTTACCCTCACCCACCGATGTAACCTTGGTCTGCGCATTGATCACGCCGATCAGCTTGTTGTAGCTGTCGACAAAGGTCTGGATCTGGTTTTTAACCCCCGCCTTGTCTTCCGCCACCGCGATAGTCAGCGGTTCGTTTGCAACGGTTTTGGCCTTAAGGTCGAGCGTGACGCCCTCAATGGCACCATCGACTTTGTTGGTCTCGCTGATTACCTTCAAACCGTCGACATACAATTCAGCACTCTGTGCCGAGGTCAACACGCGAGCATCTTTGCCGGTGCCTGAGGTACCGTCGAAGTTCAATGCGGAAAGACCGATGAGCCCAGGTTCGTCTGCCCCGGTTGCAGTGACGGTAATATCGCGCCCTGCGCCCGTCTTGCTGCTACTCAGCACCAGTCGAGAACCATACTCGTCCGTGACAATGGTGGCGCTAACACCCATGTCTTTCCCGGCCGTGTTGATTGCATCACGCACACCGGCGAGCGTGTTGGTGTTTTCGTCAATCGTGACAGAAAAGGATTCCTTGGTGTTCGGCGCGGGCGGGATGCCTGGCACGCCAAGCGAGACCTCGAACGTTCCACTGGTAAAACGCGCCGGGGCTTCGGCCGTATTGGGAATCGCTGCCAATGCAACCTTGCTGCTGCTCGCCAGTGATTTGACTTCCAGTTGATAGCTGCCAGCTCCCGCGGCGGTTGACGCCGTAACGCCGACGAGGTCCGACTTGCTGGAAGTAGCCGAGCGCGCTTGGAACAGCTCTGGCTTGTTCAACGCACCCAGTGCAGTTTGGAAATCACTGATTGCACCCTTTAGCGCACCAACCGCCGTGATCTGCGTAGTGGTCTTCTTTTCGAGGGTTGCAAGCTGGGTTTCCTTGGGCGCGCGCTCGGCAGCCACCATGCTGGCCACGATGCTGTCGATGTCGATCCCGGAACCGATGCCTGATACGCTTGCCATAGCTTCACCTCGTCAAATAAACCACACGACCGTATTGGATCGAAAACCAAACAAGAAACGTGCCGCTAGGCCTTAGCCTCGAATAACAGGCTGCGCATTTCATCCAGTCGCTCGGCCAGGCGCAGGATATCCTCGGACGGAATCTGCCGCACCACCTTGCCCGAGTCGCCATCCAGCACCTGCACCACAACCTGACCGGTGGAATCATCCACGCTGAAGTTCAAATCGCGCTGCAAGGTCTGCACCTGCGTGCGAATGCGCTCTACTGCTTCGTTTACATCTACTTTCTGTGGAGCCTTGCCAGAACCACCTTCGCCCTGCAACGAAGAAAGCCCAGCTTCCTGACGAAAGCTGGGCATCGCGTTGCTCGACGAGGATGACGCAAGCGTGGCACTCGCTGCTCTTGCGACGTCCATGATTCACCTCTCAATGAATCGATGGGGTGGACTGACCACCCCATCGGTGAGCCTCGCTTACTGCAGCAGGCTGAGAACGGCCTGCGGCAGCTGCTTGGCCTGAGCCAGGATCGCGGTGCCGGCTTGCTGCAGAATCTGGTTCTTGCTCAGATTCGCGGTTTCGGCAGCAAAGTCGGTATCTTGGATACGGCCGCGGGCCGCAGAAACGTTTTCGGAGATATTCTGTAGATTAGCAATAGTATTTTCGAATCGGTTTTGCACTGCACCAAGATCGGCACGCTGAGAATCAATTGATTTCAGCGCGGCATCAATCACATCGATAGAGCTCTGGGCATCCTCAGCCGTGAGTACCGAAATATTAGCTACGGAGTCAATGGAGGAATCTGCTCCGGCCGCGTCAAAAACTTCGGTGCTCGCTCCACTAAAGGAGAACTCAGATGTGCCGGCAAGCTCAATCTTACCAACGGCAGTTTGCCCGGCAACTAATGCATCTTCATTGCCAGTGCCGTTTGGATTTATTTTGAAAGCAGCATCTGCCAGGGCGGTAGAGCCATCACTCTCCGTACCGCTAAACGAAATCTTAATATCATCCTTTCCCGACAGCACTATTTGGGTCTTATCGACTGTCCCGTCAGCAGCAACACCAAAAGATGCCGTCACATCAGCGCCAGCTGCGTTCACTTGATTTCGCAGCGAAGTGAGATCGTTAATATTGAAATTATCGACCTGAATCGTTTTCCCATTCAGATTCATCGAGAACGAGCCGCCGCTTACCTCAGCAGCAAACTCAGAAAGAGTTACTTCATTTTTTACTGTAGCTTGCACACCCACACCAGCGGTTGCCGTCGCAGCATTGATGGCGCTAGCAATCGTTTTTGACGTAGCATTAGCGCCGTACTCAATTGCCGCCGTTGTTCCACTGGCATCGGAAATCTTGAAGTTATCGGTAGCTGCTACAGCAGTGATGCCGTTATTAGCTACGCCCGTAACTAATGCATCACCCGCGATAGATCCAGCGGCATCATACTTATTATTACCCAGCGTAGCCGAGTTAGTTGATGTAATACCAAAGCTAATAGTTTCATTCGCTTGCGAGCCGACTTGAAATGCGACCTTTTCGAAATCGCCATTTAGAAGTTTACGCCCACCAAAAGTAGTGGTATCAGAAATCCGATTAAGCTCTTCTTTTAGCTGATTTACTTCTTGATTAAGTGCCTTTCGTTCAGAATCCGAGTTCGAACCATTTGCGGATTGGAGCGCGAGGTCACGCATACGCTGAAGGAGATTGGTCGACTGCTGCATGGCGCCTTCAGCAGTTTGAGCCAGAGAAATACCATCGTTGGCATTTCGAACAGCGACACCCAACCCGTTAATCTGGCTGGTCAGGCGGTTGGAAATCTGCAATCCCGCAGCATCGTCCTTCGCACTGTTGATGCGACTACCAGTGGACAGGCGCTGCATGGAGGTTGCCAGAGCGTTGGAAGAGTTGCTGAGGTTACGCTGAGTGTTCAGCGATGCGATGTTGGTATTGACGGTAAGAGCCATGGTGTTTGCCTCCAAGGGCGCTAGTTACTTTGGTTGCCTGAGCTTGCGACTCCGGGCCGGCTTGTGCCCAGGCACCCATTGAGTTCGCATTCGATTAGCTTATCGGCGCCGTTTGGGTTGGCTTTAGGGCAGATTCGAACTTTTTCGTGAGCCCGGTACCGCTCCAACGCTACGCCAGCACATCCATACTGCGGACTTGCTTGTCTAGCTTTTCGGGTGAGGCGAGGAAAACTTTAGGGGAAAGCTGCAGCTGTTCCCTGACCTGAAGTCAAAGGGGCTCGCTCACTGCTGGCGAGCTTTGCTAACGCATTCCCGCCGAAGGCCGCTCCCATCAATTCGGTGAAACATTTGGGGAGCGGGTATGACAGCGAAGCTCGCTGGGATGAGGCGTTGCTGACGTGCTATGAACCAAGCTGTGCGAGACGCTCGAGGAATTGCGCTTCGTCGAGCACCGTCACGCCGAGTTCGTTGGCTTTGGTGAGCTTCGAGCCCGCGCCTGGGCCCGCCACTA
>NZ_JXXD01000284.1 GCF_000935215.1 Stutzerimonas stutzeri | reverse complement strand
CCGCGCCGAGCGCATGGTTGCGCGCAGGTGCGGCGGCGCCGCCGCGGCGGGCATAGGCGACAGCCATCCCGTCTTCCAGGCCGGGCGCCAGCGCGAAGCGCAGGCAATGACCTGGGCTGTGCGCCATCAGCGCCAGCCCTTTGCCGTCATGGAGCAGTTGCTTGTGCCCGGCAATGCGCCAAAACGTGAACGCGGGAGCATACTGCGGCGGATCGGCGTCGGGATAGAGCTGCACCACGGCCACATGGCCGGGCAACCAGGCTGGATGCGCGTCGCGCGCATCCAACGCCGGATCTTCCAGCAGGCGCAAGCCCCAGCGATGCGCCGCCTGCTGCGCGGCTTTCGGCCGGCGATGATGGCGCAGCCAGTCGAGCCGGTAATCGGGGTTTCTGCGCAGATATTCCCAGGCCGTCCCAAGGTCGTCCAAGTGCAGCACGTACAGATACGCGGCAGTCGGATACCAGTGCTCGGCGCTGCGATCGACCATGACGCAACCTCCCTGCGAACAGGACTGGCCGCGACGGAAGAACTACGTGCTACATCGGTGTCATCAGAACGAAATGGGTTAAGGGAATAGTTGGGCTGTCAAGTCCGACTGGCTCCGATGCGTTGCGGTATTCGTCTCAATGCTGCGGCGGCAGCGTCCCTCCCGTGGGACGCCGTACAGGCCAGCCTGCCGCAGTCCGCGTCAGGCATCATGTCCGTTTGGATCAGACTGGCGCGGCTACGCCGCAAGAATCTCGATTGAGACCTGCCCGGTATGACACCAGACTGAAAAAGTCACAGTAGGCTGTGTTCAGTCCGGGATAGCCCCGTCGCGCTCGGCCAGCCGGGTGTATTCCGACAGCGTGCGCGTGGGCCGGAAGTAGCGGTCGCGCATCACGGGCTGCTGATGCGGCCCGACGATGCCAGCCAGCTCGGACAGCTTGACGGTTCCTTGCGCCGGCATTCCGATTCCCAGGTCGATGAGGCCCCAGGCGGTGTCGCCATCGGCGGGATCGAGTGCGGCCAGCAGCCAGGTCACATGCGCGTCCGGCGTGAACAGCCGCACCACGGGCACCGGGTCGATGGCCTGGCCGGCGGCACGAGCCTCGCCGTTGGCGAGCAGTTGCGCGCGCTCCGGGACGGTGGCGAGTGGCTGGGGCATGGTTGGCAATCCCACAAATCCAATGATGCACGGATGCGGTTTCACGCCCAAGCGCAGAACCGCCAAACCGGATTTACGCCTTCGTGTGCAAGCACGGATGCGCTTGCGTGGCTTTGCTGGAACCAGCAAATGCGGATTTCCGTAAAGGCACGAAAACGTAGAACACCAAATGAACACTATAGATTGTAGCCCTATAGGGCGCAATGGGCTGTCATCTTGGTTTTTCGAGGGAAACCATAGGTGGCGGCTGGGAACTCATTGGCGAAGGCGTTGAAGACAGTCAGGAAGGCGCGTGGCTTGAGCCAGGAAGCCTTCTCTGACGTGTCCAGCCGCACCTATATGAGCACCCTCGAACGCGACCTGAAAAGCCCGACCCTGCATAAGCTGGCCGAGCTGTGCGAGGTGATGGAGATCCACCCGCTCACGCTGCTGACGCTGGCCTACGCGGGCGACAGCCCGCACAAGGCCGACGAGCTGCTGGCGCAGGTGCGCCGGGAGCTGGAGGCGGTGCTGAAGGAGCGCGGCGCGGCGAAGCCGCGCGCGTGACGTGGTGATGTGCTGCGAACAGCAGCACAGCGCCCCGCCGCGATGGGCGGGGCGCTGCGGCGGTCACGCCGCCTGGGGCTTGCTGCGCGACCAGATCAGGTCGTGCGTACCGTCCTCGCCTTCGATCAGGCGGGCATAGACCGGAGCCGGGAACGAAGGATCGTCGAGGGTCACGGACTTGTATTCCCGCCCGGCCTCGCTGGTCTTGTTCCACGCCGCGCCGATGTCGTGGCCGGCGGCTTGGAGGCGGAAGTCGGGGGCGTTCTCGCTGCTGCCCTTGTCGTTGGGAACCAGCTTGACCTTGACGTTGAGCGTCAGGGTGCGCAGCGTGCCGGTGAAGCCGTCTTTGTCTGCGGTGAAGGTGCCGATGTTGGCCATGATGATTTCTCCTTTCGGTTGAACAAGGTTCGCGCCCATCGCGTCCTTGTTGTGATCCGGCCGGCGGGGGACGGGCTGGCTGCACCGCTTGCGGTCGAAACGCAGTGGAGAGCCTGGAGGCGAAAAGAATTTGCTGCGCGAGGAAGCCGCGCAGCGGCGGGGAAATTGTTTTCGCCGGACGGTTGCAGCCATGAAGCCCGAGGCGCAGCCGCGCCCCCGCCAGGATTCACAACGAGACAAGGACGCCTTGGGCCGAACCGCTCCGAAAGAAGATGGGGCCGACTCGGCATCCCCGCCCGAAGGC
>NZ_JXXD01000283.1 GCF_000935215.1 Stutzerimonas stutzeri | reverse complement strand
TGAAGCCGATTGGCCGTGACGGCGTAGCCGGCACGGGGCGCAGCCCGAAAGCCCGGCGGCGCTTCCAGCGCCGACACGCCATCTTGTGCCTGCGGCTGCCAAGGGTTGCGAACCCTCCAGTCAGCACCCATGCGATACCGGCCCTGGTGGACGTACCCAGCGCGGAGCGACTGCCGAAACCCTATGCGTGCGGTGATGCGATGAGCAGCACAGTGCCCCGCCGCAATGGGCGGGGCGCTGTGGGCGGCCGTCAGGCCGCCTTGGGCTTGTTGCGCGACCAGATCAGGTCGTGCGTGCCGTTCTCGCCTTCGATCAGGCGGGCATAAACGGTGGCTGGGAACGAAGGATCGTCCAGGGTCACGGACACATAGGGCCGTCCGGCCTCGCTGGTCTTCTTCCACGCCGCGCCGATGTCATGACTTGCCGCTTGCAGGCGGTAGTCGGGGGCGTTCTCGTTGTCGCCCTTGTCGTTGGGAACCAGCTTGACTTTGACGTTGAGCGTCAGGGTGCGGAGCGTGCCGGTGAAGCCGTCTTTCTCTGCGGTGAAGGTGCCGATGTTAGCCATGATGTTTCTCCTTTCGGGTTGAACAAGGTCGCGCCAGTGCGTCCTTGTTGTGATCCGTCCGGCGGGGATGGGCTGGCCGCACCGCTTGCGGTCGGAACGAAGTGGAGAACCTGGAAGCAAAAATAATTTGTCCCGCGAGGAATGCGCGCAGCGCAGGGGAAATTATTTTTGCTGGAAGGTTGCGGCCATGAAGCCCAAGGCGCAGCCGCGCCACCGCCAGGATTCACAACAAGACAAGGACGTACAGGCCGACCGCTCCCGAATGGAGACATGGCCGACTCGGCATCCCCGCGTGACGGCTTCACCGGCTTGCGCCCTGACGCGGGCCAGGTCAATGCCCCGACGACAAGGCCGGAGCGCCCCTGCCGCAGCTCGCGGCACATGCTTGAGGCGTGGCGTGGAGGCTCCATCGGGCGAGGCCGGGCGGTGTGTCGGTGAACCGTCCTTCGTGACATACAGGCAACGAACCGCCAGCGTCGAGGACGGCACGCTTTCGCACAACCTGCCGCAGCAAG
>NZ_JXXD01000282.1 GCF_000935215.1 Stutzerimonas stutzeri | reverse complement strand
CGCCACTTTGTTCGTTGCGAAACAACGAATTCCGCCCGCTTTCTGAAAAATTCGTTCTGAAACAATGATTTGAAAACAGGCACAAGCCTTGCTGCAGGTACCGGGGACAGACCTCTATTCGGAGACCGAACATGGAACTGAACGTACTGGGCCAGAGCGAGGCCGGGCCAACCGCCGGGGGCGGTTGTTCAGCGGGTTCCTGTGGCAGCTCGGATGACCAGCTCGCGCACCTGCCCGAGCACATCCGCGAGAAAGTGCACAACCACCCCTGCTACTCCGAGGAGGCGCACCACTACTTCGCGCGCATGCATGTGGCGGTGGCGCCGGCCTGCAACATCCAGTGCCACTACTGCAACCGCAAGTACGACTGCGCCAACGAATCGCGCCCGGGCGTGGTGTCCGAGCTGCTGGAGCCGGTGCAAGCGGTGAAGAAGGTCAAGGCGGTGGCGGCGACCATCCCGCAGATGACCGTGCTCGGCATCGCCGGCCCGGGCGACCCGCTGGCCAACCCGCAGCGCACCTTCGAGACCTTTCGCATGCTGTCCGAGCAGGCGCCGGACATCAAGCTGTGCGTCTCCACCAACGGCCTGGCCCTGCCCGACTGCGTCGACGAGCTGGCCAAGCACAACATCGACCACGTGACCATCACCATCAACTGCGTGGACCCGGACATCGGCGCCGAGATCTACCCCTGGATCTACTGGAACAACAAGCGCATCCGTGGGCGCAAGGCGGCCAAGATCCTCATCGAACGGCAGCAGAAGGGCCTGGAGATGCTGGTCGAGCGTGGCATCCTGGTGAAGGTCAACTCGGTGCTGATCCCCGGCGTCAACGATGAGCACCTGAAAGAGGTCAGCCGCATCGTCAAGGCCAAGGGCGCCTTCCTGCACAACGTCATGCCGCTGATCGCCGAGGCCGAGCACGGCACCTTCTATGGCGTGATGGGCCAGCGCAGCCCGGAGCCGGAGGAACTGCAGGACCTGCAGGACGCCTGTGCCGGCGACATGAACATGATGCGCCACTGCCGCCAGTGCCGCGCCGACGCGGTGGGCCTGCTCGGCGAGGACCGCGGCGACGAGTTCACCCTCGACAAGATCGAGAGCATGGACGTCGACTACGAGGCGGCGATGGTCAAGCGCGCCGCCATCCACGCGGCGATCAAGGAGGAGCTGGACGAACGCGCGGCGAAGAAGGCGCGCCTGGCCACCCCCAGCGCTGCGCAGCTCACCGGCACAGTGGACAAGGGCCATCGCCCGGTACTGATGGCCGTGGCCACCAGCGGCGGCGGCCTGGTCAACCAGCACTTCGGCCATGCCCGCGAATTCCTCGTCTACGAGGCCTCGCCGGCCGGGGTGCGCTTCATCGGCCACCGCAAGGTCGAGCAGTACTGCGTCGGCAACGACAGCTGCGGCGACAAGGAAAGTGCGCTGTCGGGCAGCATCCGCGCGCTCAAGGGCTGCGAGGCGGTGCTCTGCTCGAAGATCGGTTTCGAACCCTGGGGCGAGCTGGAAGCCGCCGGCATCCAGCCCAATGGCGAGCACGCCATGGAGCCCATCGAGGAAGCGGTGCTGGCGGTGTACCAGGAAATGATCGCCAACGGCCGTCTCGATGCGTCGGTGGGCGCAGCGGAGCAATGCCTGATGGCATGAGGAGGTGGAGCATGGCACTGCAAATCGTCGAATCCTGCGTCAACTGCTGGGCCTGCGTGGATGTCTGTCCGAGCGAGGCAATCAGCCCCGGCACTGCGTACTTCCGCATCAGCGCGCACAAGTGCACCGAATGCGATGGCGACTACGCCGAGCAACAGTGCGCGAGCATCTGCCCCATCGAAGGCGCGATCCTGCTCGCCGACGGCAGCCCGGCCAACCCGGCCGGCTCGCTGACCGGCATTCCGCCGGAGCGGCTGGCCGAGGCCATGCGTACCATCCAGGCCCGTTGAGGAGGTTGCCATGTCCTGCATCATCTTCTACGAGAAGCCCGGTTGCGCCACCAACCGCCTGCAGAAGGAGCTGCTGCGTTCGGCGGGCATCGAGCTGGAAGTGCGCGACCTGCTGCGCGAGGCCTGGACGCCGGAACGCCTGCGGCCGTTCTTCGGCCGGCTGCCGGTGGCCGAGTGGTTCAACCCGTCGGCCCCGGCGATCAAGTACGGCGAGCTGGATGTCAGCGAACTGAGCGCCGAACAGGCACTGGAGCTGATGGTGGCCCAGCCGCTGTTGATCCGCCGCCCGCTGATCCGCTGCGGTATGCACTACATGGTCGACTTCGACCTGGTCGGCATCAATGCCTGGCTGCCGTGCAAAGGCCGGCTGCCAGCGCTGGCACCGAGCATCAGCGGCTGTTCGCTGGGCA
>NZ_JXXD01000281.1 GCF_000935215.1 Stutzerimonas stutzeri | reverse complement strand
CTCGGCGGCGCGAATCTGTTCGGGCTGCGCGCGGGTCCGCACCGACTGGTATTCGACGACCTTGCCGTCGCGGCCGACAGGTGTGGCGAACGCACTGACCCAGTAGTGATCGCCATTCTTGCAACGGTTCTTGACGATGCCCATCCACGACCTGTTCGCCTGCAGCGTCTGCCAGAGATCGGCGAAGGCCGCCTCGGGCATGTCGGGGTGGCGCACGATGTTATGCGGCTCACCGAGCAGCTCGTCTTCGCTGAAGCCGGAAATCGCCACGAAATCCGGATTGGCGTAGGTGATCGTTCCTTTCAGATCAGTCGTGGAAAGGATGTTCGCCGTTTCGCCGACCGTGACTTCACGGCCGTTTACGGGAAGGTTGAGGCGCATAAACAGATCTTCTCTTTGAAAATGGGGTCTGAGTACGCGAGGCAGATACGGCGCCGCTTCTGTTGGCAGCGCTCGCGTGGATGCGGCGGGGCATCCTTCTACAGGGGGCCGGTTACGGTTTGGCGATCAACGCTCGTCCTTCTCTCCCCTATCGGCTTCCAGCTGCTCGAGCAGGTCGATCAGGCGCCGGCGCAGCTGGCCGAGCTCGCGCGACTTGAACGAGCGTCGCGTGCGCTCCAGTACCTGAATGGTTTCTTTCAGCGCAGCGCGCAACGTCTCTTCGGTCAGCATTGGTCCATCGTCATGCACACACATGCAGGTTGAGTGCCTATCTCTGCCAGGGCATGCTTTGCAGCGAGACTCGAACCCAAAAAAAGGCGCCAGCCGTGGTGCATCCCAGAGGAATGTCACGGCTGGCGCCTTAGCTATCAGGTCCGGTTGTCCTGAGCGGTAAAGCAGCTTTCGCAACGCGCGAAACTGATGGCATTTTGCCTTCACACGAACGCCGTAACAAGCCCGCCGCTAACGGTGCGGCAATGCGCTACGCCATTGCCGCACGCACCACTCCCGTACATCAGGCTTTCAGCCGCGCCGCCGCGTCCAGAACTGCTGCACCAGCATCTCCATGCTGCTGGCCAGCTCGGCCACGCCCGACGCACTCTGCCGGCTGCGCAGGCCGCTCTCCACATGCTGGTCGGAGCCGCCACGAATGCTGACGATGTTCTGGTTGATGTTCTCGCTGACGCTGCTCTGCTGCTCGACGGCCGCGGCGATCTGCATACTCATTGCACTGATCTCGTTGACCCGGCTGTTGATGCCCTGCAGCGAGCGCGCCGCCTGGGCCGCATGTTCGACGCTCTGCATGGCCTGCTCGCGGCTGCGCTGCATGACCTCCACCGCCTGCCGCGCACCGCCCTGCAGCGCACCGATCATGCTGTTGATCTCCTGGGTCGACTGCTGGGTCCGTGATGCCAGGCTGCGTACTTCATCGGCGACGACGGCAAAGCCACGGCCCTGCTCCCCGGCCCGCGCCGCCTCGATGGCGGCGTTCAGCGCCAGCAGGTTGGTCTGCTCGGCGATGCCACGGATGACATCGAGTACCTTGGTGATGTCATTGCTATGCGCCTCCAGCTCATGGATCACGTCACCGGCCTGCTGGATGTCCTGGGCCAGTCGGCCGATGGCCGCGCCGGTACGGTTGACCACCTCGGTGCCGGTCGCCGCTTCGCTGTCCGCGCGGCTGGCTGCTTCGGCGGTGCGCTGGGCATTGCTCGCCACTTCCTGCACGCTGACCGCCATCTGGTTGATCGCCGTGGCGACCTGATCGGTCTCGCTCTGCTGGCGTGAAGCGCTCTGCGTGCTGCTGTCCATCGCGCCGAGCAGTTCGTGGGCGTGCTGGCTGAGTTGACGCGAGGCATCGCCGATACGGCCGACCATGGCGCCGGCCTCGGTTTCCAGCATCTTCATGGCAAAGGCGATCTGGCCGAATTCATCACGGCGGCCGGCATAGACCAACTGCCCCACCGGGTTGTCACCGACCCTGCGCGCCTGCTCGGCGAGACGCTGCAGCGGAGCCAGCGCGACATAGGCCATTGCGCCTGCGCCCAGCACGGCGGTAGCGGCGGTGGCCAGCGCAGCGATCAGACCCGCCCCACCCAACAGCGCGCCGGCGACCACGCACGGCGCGGCACCCAACGCGGCCAGCAGCGCGACGCGGCTGCGGGCACTCAGCGTTGCACGGCGCAGCGCAGCCGGAGGACGCTTGTCGCGCAACTGCGCATACAGCTGCTCGGCAGCGGCGATCTGAGCCGGCGCGGGCTTGGTACGCACCGACTGGTATTCGATGACCCGACCGTTGCGGCTGATCGGCGTGACGAAGGCACTGACCCAGTAGTGATCGCCGTTCTTGCAGCGGTTCTTCACCATGCCCATCCATGAGCTGCCACTCCGTACGCTCGACCACAGGTCGGCGAATGCTTCGGCAGGCATGTCCGGATGGCGAACGATGTTGTGGTGCTGGCCAAGCAGCTCGCTTTCTTCGAAGCCGCTGATCTTGATGAAGTCGGGATTCACATAGGTGATATCACCGTTCAGATCCGTGGTGGAAAGGATGTTGGCGGTGTCGCTGATGGAAACGTCGCGGCCAGTGACCGGCAGGTTCATGCGCATGGTGGTCTCGTGAACAAGGCAAAGCATGTCGTTCTTCCGCCACGGACGTCTCGATCGATGCACCTTGCCGGTACTTCGCGCATTCCCTGCCAATATCGCACCTCGCGGTGCTCGCTCCTTGCTGCGGACGGCCCAACGGGTCGTTTGTATCGATTTTGTAGCGCCGAAGACGAGCACAAAAAAAGCGCCAGCATTGATCCATCCCCTCTGGATGATCCCTGATGGCGCTTCAGTCGGCGGGCCCGTGGTCCTGTCCGATCAGCAAGTCTCCTCGCCTGGAGACTAATGTCATATTGACATCATCCGCTTCGAATGACAATGCACCTGAAGTCCTACTCCGCCGGTCGGCTTTTGCAGTCAGCATGGCTGACAATCACTAAAGCTATACTTACATATAACAATGTACAGCATATGTATAAAAAAAGATGTCGCCTCACGCGCAACCCTTCTGTCGTCATCCGGTCCTAGCAATGGGGCGCGACGCTTGCCCGGATCGACATGGCAGGTCCGCAGGCTGTTACCGACGCGGTCGCCTGCTAGACTCAAGTTCCGCGCAGACTCACAAGGGATGCCGGGAATCCGAAAACAACCAAAAAGGAGTGCATCCATGAAAGGCAAATCCTTGGCATGGATCTTTACCGCTGCTCTGGCGGGAACCGGCCTGAGCGCAGTGGCACAGGCGCAAGAGAAGTTCGTCACCATCGGCACGGGCGGCCAGACCGGCGTTTATTACGTTGCCGGTCAATCGATCTGCCGCTTCGTCAACCGCAACGCGGAAAACATCAAGTGCAACGCGCCGGCGAGCGGCGGCGGCGTGGCCAACGTCAACGGCCTGCGCAGTGGCGAGTTCAACTTCGGCATCATGCAGTCGGACCATCAGTACAAGGCGATGGAAGGCGTGGCGCCGTTCGAGAAAGAAGGCAAGATGGACGACATCCGTGCCGTCTTCTCGCTGCAGAGCGAAGTCTTCACCGTTCTGGCGCGTCGCGACGCCAACATCAAGGGTCTCGATGATCTGAAGGGCAAGCGCGTCAACATCGGCAACCCCGGTTCTGGCCAGCGCGACACCCTCGAAGAAATCATGAAGGAAAAGGGCTGGGACAAGTCGGCCTTCTCCCTCGCCGCCGAACTGAAGCCGGCCGAACAGGCCAGCGCCCTGGGCGACAACAACATCGACGCCATGACCTACTTCGTCGGTCATCCGAATGGCGCCATCCAGGAAGCCACCACCACCGTCGATGCAGTTCTGGTGCCGATCACCGGCCCGGAAATCGACAAGCTGCTGGCTGCCAAGAGCTACTACACCAAGGCTGAGATCCCTGGCGGCCTGTACAAGGGCAACGACCAGCCGACGCAGTCCATCGGTGGCAAGGCCGTGCTGTCCACTACTGCCAAGGTCGATGCCGAAGTGGTCTACCAGCTGGTGAAGTCGGTGTTCGAGAACATCGAGCGCTTCCAGCGTCTGCATCCGGCATTCAAGGATCTCAAGCCGGAAGAGATGATCGAAGTTGGCCTGAGCGCGCCGCTGCATGAAGGCGCCGAGCGTTACTACAAGGAACGCGGCTGGCTGTAAGGCTCAGCGGGGCCGCGTCGCGGATGCGGCCCTGACGTCGATGCCTTAGCCGAAAACCCGTGCGCCCCATGGCCACGGGTTTTCGCGGTTCCGTTACCTGAAAAAACAGGCCTCAATTCATGCAAGACAAACAACTGTCCACCGAGGAACTGATCGCCCAGGATGTCGGTGCGCGCTTGCCCGAAGGCCCGATGGCCGCGGTCATCGCCGGGCTGGCGCTGCTCTGGTCGCTGTTCCAGCTGTGGATCGCCTCGCCGCTGCCCTTCGTACTAGGGTTCGGCGTGCTGAACGACACCGAGACCCGCTCGATCCACCTGGCATTCGCGCTGCTGCTGGCATTTCTGGCCTACCCGGCCTTCAAGAGATCGCCCAGGGACCGCGTACCGCTGTTCGACATCGCCCTGGGGCTGATCGCTGCCTCCACCGCCGCCTACCTGTTCATCGTTTACGAACAACTGGCGCAGCGCCCCGGCAACCTGACCACCATGGACCTGATCACGGCCTGCCTCGGCATTCCGCTGCTGCTGGAAGCCACGCGCCGCGCACTCGGCCCGCCACTGGCAATCATTGCTCTGGTGTTCCTCGTCTATAGCGTCGCCGGCCCCTGGATGCCCGGCCTGCTGGCCCATCGCGGGGTGAGCTTCACCGCCTTGGCCAATCACCAGTGGATCACCACCGAAGGCGTGTTCGGTATCGCCCTGGGGGTTTCCACCAGTTTCGTCTTTCTTTTCGTACTGTTCGGCGCACTGCTCGAACGTGCCGGCGCTGGCCACTATTTCATCCAGCTGGCGTTCAGCATGCTCGGGCATTTCCGCGGCGGTCCGGCCAAGGCCGCGGTCGTGGCCTCCGGTATGACCGGCCTGATTTCCGGCTCGTCGATCGCCAATGTGGTGACCACCGGTACCTTCACCATCCCGATGATGAAGCGCACCGGTTTCTCGGCCGAGAAGGCCGGCGCGGTGGAAGTCGCCTCATCGGTGAACGGCCAGATCATGCCGCCGGTGATGGGCGCCGCGGCATTCCTGATGGTCGAATACGTCGGCATCCCCTATGTCGAGGTGATCAAACACGCGTTCCTTCCCGCGCTGATCTCCTATATCGCGCTGGTCTACATCGTCCATCTCGAGTCGCTCAAACTCGGCCTCACCGCATTGCCGCGGGCTAACGTCGCCAAGCCGTGGATGCAGCGCCTGATTGGTTTCGCCTTCGGCGCGGCGCTGATTTCCGGCCTGTCGCTGGGCGTCTATTACGGTCTTGGCTGGCTGAAACCGGCACTTGGCGATTCCGCGCTTTGGGTCATCGGTGCGTTACTGGCATTGGTCTATCTGGGCCTGCTGAAGATTGCCGCAAGCAATCCGCCACTGCCCCATGAAGACCCTGACGCTCCGCTCGAGCAGCTGCCGGAGACGCGTCCGGTGCTGCTCTCCGGCCTGCACTTCCTGCTGCCGGTGGTGGTGCTGGTCTGGTGCCTTATGATCGAGCGGCTGTCGCCCGGCCTGTCGGCATTCTGGGGCTCGGTGATGCTGGTGATCATCCTGCTCACGCAGCGGCCGCTGCTGTCGATGCTGCGCAAGGACGAGGCCCACGAGCACGGCACCTTCATGGATGGTGTCGTCGATCTGCGCGAGGGCCTGATCGCCGGTGCGCGCAACATGATCGGCATCGGTATCGCCACAGCGGCGGCGGGCATCATCGTCGGCGCGGTATCGCAGACCGGCGTCGGCCTGGTGCTGGCCGACCTGGTCGAGCTGCTGTCGATGGGCAACCTGCTGCTGATGCTGCTGCTCACGGCCTTCCTCAGCCTGATCCTGGGCATGGGCCTGCCGACCACCGCCAACTACATCGTGGTGTCCAGCCTGCTGGCACCGGTGATCGTGGCGCTGGGGCAGCAGAATGGTCTGATCGTGCCGCTGATCGCGGTGCACCTGTTCGTCTTCTACTTCGGCATCATGGCCGACGTCACGCCACCGGTGGGCCTGGCATCGTTCGCTGCCGCGGCGGTGTCCAAGGGCGACCCGATCAAGACCGGTATCACCGCCTTCTACTACAGCCTGCGCACGGCGGCTCTGCCGTTCCTGTTCATCTTCAACACCGACCTGCTGCTGATCGACGTGGACTTCTGGCACGGCGTGCTGATCTTTGTCGTGGCGACCATCGCCATGCTGATCTTCGCCGCCGGCACCCAGGGTTACTTCCTGGTGCGCAGCCGCTGGTATGAAAGCCTGTTGCTGCTGCTGGTGGCCTTCACCCTGTTCCGCCCGGGATTCTGGATGGACATCATCCACGACCCCTATCGCGACATCGAGCCAGCCGCGCTGGTCGAGACGCTGGAACGGGTGGAGGAAGACAGCCAGCTGCGCCTGCGCGTGCTGGGTGAGGATGACGTGGGCGACCCGCGCGAGTTCGTCGCGCTGCTGGCAATCCCTGACGGCGAAAGCGGTGAGGAAAAGCTCGAGAAGATCGGCCTGATGACTTACGAGGACGATGGCAAGGTGCTGATCGATAGCGTGACCTTCGGCAGCCCGGCCGCCGAGGCGGGCCTGGAGTTCGACCAGCAGATCCTGCGCGTTCGCGCACCGACCGATCGCTGGCCGAAGGAATTCATGTGGATTCCGGGCTTCCTGCTGTTCGGATTGATCGTCTGGATGCAGCGACGACGCCAACGGCGCTGACTGCAGTCGCTGCAAAGAGAAACC
>NZ_JXXD01000280.1 GCF_000935215.1 Stutzerimonas stutzeri | reverse complement strand
TTGCCAACGGCATGGGGAGGTCGCTACTTTTTCAACAGAATCGGCCAGAAGCGGACGTTCAAGCATAGACCGGGGATGTCTACCAGAGCGGGGTAGTCCAAGCAGTCATTCAATGCGTCTACAAAAGTAGGGTCGATTCAGCTGGATGCGTTTTTTTGATTTCAAACCCTTGCGAAGGGTAATAGATTACTTATTGAACATTTCGTAAAAAAGCGTAACATTGCCGACCATGATACTTGAACAGCTCAAAGCCCTGGGCAATGACACTCGCATGCAAATGATGGAGTGGCTCAAAGACCCACTCAGTAATTTCCCACCTCAGGATCATGGCGATCCTGCGATAGGAGTGTGCGTAACCCATTTGCAGCACAAGGCCGGGCTTTCACCTTCTACCGCGTCTGCACATTTAGCTATCTTGCAACGTGCAGGCTTCGTGCTAACCACCCGCATCGGAAAGTGGACTTACTACCGGCGCAATGAGCAGGCGATTGATGACTTTGCGGGTAGGTTGATCATCGAATTGTAATTTTTAAACTTTCATTTCGTTATTTCGCGTAATTAGAAAACATAAGGAAACCCCTATGAGCAGCAAAGCTATCTTCGTCCAACCCGGTGGCGGCTATGAAAAGGTTGTGGTTGGCAGCAGCGAAGTCCGAGCCGCAGCGCGTGGCGAAATCACCGTACGCCTTCACGCCAACTCGCTCAACTACCACGACTTCGCGGTGGTCAGCGGTGTGTGGGGCCCTGCCGAAAAACGCATCCCCATGGCCGATGGTGCAGGTGAAGTCATTGCTGTCGGCCCAGATGTCACTGAATTCAAGGTGGGTGACTCGGTCGTCAGCACCTTCTTCCCGGAGTGGATCAACGGTGCGCCACTGGTTGAAGGCTGTAATGGACTCTCCCTGCACCACGTTTCTTCTATAAC
>NZ_JXXD01000279.1 GCF_000935215.1 Stutzerimonas stutzeri | reverse complement strand
CAGCCGCCGCGCCAGCACGCTGAGCGCCGCGCCGCCGCGCACGAAATTGCGCAGCATCTGTCCCGTCACCGCCTGCGGATAGGCCGAGACCCCCTCCTCCACCACGCCATGGTCGCCGGCGAACACCGCGATGCGCACGCGTTCGGCCCGTGGCCGCTCGCAACCCTGCATCGCCGCCAGCTCCAGCGCCAGGCTTTCCAGCCGGCCGAGCGCGCCACGCGGCTTGGTCAGTTGCTCCTGCCGCGCCAGCGCCCGGGCCCGAGCCGCCTCATCCAGCGGCCGGCACGGCGCATTCCACCACTCGCTCATCACTGTGCTCCTTTCAATATCATCGGCAAGCCCGCGACCATGAAGGTCACCCGCTGCGCCCGTTCGGCCACCGCCTGGTGCAGCCAGCCGGCTTCGTCGACATAGCGCCGGGTCAGTTCGCCCAGCGGCACCACGCCCAGGCCGGTTTCGTTGCTGACCAGGATGATCCGCCCCGGCAACTGGCCAAGGCTTGCCAGCAGCGCGTCACGCTCGGCGGCCAGCCGCACCGGATCGTCCAGCAGCAACAGGTTGGTCAGCCACAGGGTCAGGCAGTCGACCAGCAGGCAGCGCCGGGCATCGGCCTGCTCGCGCAATACCCGCGCCAGTTGCAGCGGCTCCTCGACCAGCGACCAATGTTCGGGACGGCGCTGGCGATGCTGGGCGATACGCGCGGCCATCTCGCCGTCCAGCGCCTGGCTGGTGGCGACATAGGTCACCGCCAGGCCGCTTTCGGCGGCGAGGCGCTCGGCCAGCCGGCTCTTGCCGGAACGCGCGCCGCCGAGGATCAGTTCAAGCATGTCGGTCTCCAGAATCCTGTTCGCGGGCATGGCCCACTCCTACCCGGTGGGGCGGGTGCGATCTGCCATTTGGCCCCTCTCCGGCGGCTTGCACCCGCCCTACGCCATCCACACCTGTAGGCGCGAGCCATGCTCGCGAACCATGGTGTGCCCGCGCGCGCCTACGAAAGGCGCCAGCAACGCTAGACACCGCAAAGCCTGCGCAACAGCCGGGTATCCAGGTGCGTCTCGACCAGATCGGCCAGGCGCTCGATATCGCACTCGCGCAGGGCGTGGTAATCCACCGTCTCGACCTCGCCGAGCCCCGCCCAGCGCAACAGCGCGGCGCAGGCCGCCGGGCTTTCGAACAGACCGTGCAGGTAGCTGCCGAGCACCTGGCCGTCGGCACTGAGGGCGCCGTCGCGGCGGCCATCGTCCAGCGCGACCGCGGCCTGGCGCAGCGCCGGCCCGTCGCTCACCCCGGCATGGATTTCGTAGCCGCTGACTTCGGCATCTTCCAGGCACAGCCGGCCACGCACGTTGCGCAGCTGCTTCTCGGCATGCAGCTCAGTGGTGAAATCCAGCAGCCCCAGCCCGTCGCTCGCGCCGGCCGCTCCTTCCAGCCCGAGCGGATCGGCGATGCGCTGGCCGAGCATCTGCAGCCCGCCGCAGATGCCCAGCAGCTTGCCGCCGTAGCGCAGATGGCGTCGGATCGCCGCCTCCCAGCCATTGGCGCGCAGCCAGGCGAGATCGGCGCGCACGCTCTTGGAGCCGGGCAGGATGATCAGGTCGGCCGCCGGCACCGCCTCGCCGGGGCCGACGAAGCGCAGCTCCACCTGCGGGTGCAAGCGCAGCGGATCGAAGTCGGTGTGGTTGCTGATACGCGACAGCACCGGCACCACCACGTTCAGCGTGTGATCGCCCTTGGCCGACTGGCGCACATCGATGGCGTCCTCGGCTTCCAGGTGGAAATCCATCAGGTACGGCAGCACGCCCAGCACCGGCTTGCCGGTACGTCGTTCCAGCCAGTCCAGTCCCGGTTGCAATAGCGCGATATCGCCGCGAAAGCGATTGATGACGAAGCCTTGCACCCGCGCCTGCTCGCTTTCCGAAAGCAGGGCCAGGGTGCCGACCAGATGGGCGAAGACGCCACCCTTGTCGATATCGGCGATGAGGATCACCGGGCAGTCCACCGCCTCGGCGAAGCCCATGTTGGCGATATCACCGGCACGCAGGTTGATCTCTGCCGGCGAACCCGCGCCTTCCACCATCACCACCGGGTAGCGTTCGCTCAGGCGTCGGTGGGATTCGAGCACCGCCTGCATGGCCACGCGCTTGTAGTCGTGATAGGCCACTGCGTCCATGCAGCTCAGGGCGCGGCCATGGACGATCACCTGGGCGCCGGTGTCGCTGTTGGGCTTGAGCAGCACCGGGTTCATGTCGGTGTGTGGCGCCAGCCCGGCGGCCTGGGCCTGCACCGCCTGGGCGCGGCCGATCTCGCCGCCGTCGGCGGTCACCGCGCTGTTGAGTGCCATGTTCTGCGGCTTGAACGGCGCCACCGCCACGCCCTGGCGCGCCAGCCAGCGGCACAGCGCGGTCACCAGGGTGCTCTTGCCGGCATCGGAGGTGGTGCCCTGCACCATCAGCGTGGTCATGAATCTTGCTCCCGGTAGCATCGAAGGGCCTGCTCCAGCCGGGCCCAGCCCGCCTCCTCGCCGGGCAGGCCGAAGCGCAGGCCGAAAGGCATGAACAAGCGCGTGAGAATACCGCTGTGCGCCAGGTGCTCGTACAGCGGTTCGGCGACCACGTCGAACACCGTCTGGAACAG
>NZ_JXXD01000278.1 GCF_000935215.1 Stutzerimonas stutzeri | reverse complement strand
GCTATCGCCGCCTAGCACAGCTTCCGCCGCTTGAGAAGGGTCGTTTTGAGGACGACGCAAAACGGCCCTGAGCAGGACAGCTTGGTTTTCTGAGACTGCCTCCATCCGGTTGCGCTGTGTGGCCGGAGCTTTGAAAGCTATGGAGGTTCACACCATGCGTCCCGCTCCTTTGCGGCCTGCCGCCACTGTCTCGACCGCTGCCGCGCAGCCCCAACGCTATCTCACCAACGACGAAGCCGCCGAGTACCTGCGGCTGTCGCCGCGCACGCTGGAAAAGCAGCGCGTGATCGGTGGTGGTCCGCGCTTTCGCAAGTTCGGCCGGCGCGTCATGTACGCCGTGGCCGACCTCGATGCCTGGGCCGCCGATCGCAGCTTCGAGACGACTTCCGATCCCGAGTACGCCGAGCACCACTCGGCCGACAGCCGTGCGCGCTGATCGGCGGCGCGCGGCAGGCCATCACCATGTCCAGCTCCGCGCTGCCGTTCCGGCAGCGGTCGTTGCAGGAGCGCGAACAGCTCGACCTGTTCCGCGCCTTGCCCGGCGACATGGCGCCGCGCGACAGCCAGGACTTGATGGCCTATCCGTTCTTCTCGCTCGGCAAGTCCAAGCGGGTCAAACCCATCGACTTCCGCGCGGGCAACGTGACGATCCGCGTAGAGGGCACGCAGGAGCACGGCATCGCCACGATTTGGGATGCGGACGTGCTGATATGGGCGGCCTCGCAGATCGTGGAAGCGAAGGACGCGGGCCTGCGCCCGTCGCGGCTGATGCGCGCGACGCCCTACGAGATCCTGCGCTTCATCGGGCGCGGCAAGTCGCTGCGAGACTACCAGCGCCTCAAGGCCGCGCTGGATCGCCTGCAATCGACCACGGTGGCCACGTCCATCCGCGAGACAACAGGCCGGCGCCTGCACCGCTTTTCGTGGATCAACGAATGGAAGGAACTGGCCGATGCCAGCGGCACGCCGCTGGGCATCGAGCTGATCCTGCCGGACTGGTTCTTTGCCGGCGTGCTCGACGCCGCGCTGGTGCTGACCATCGACCCGGCGTATTTCCGGCTCACCGGCGGCATCGAGCGGTGGCTGTACCGCCTGGTGCGCAAGCACGGCGGCAAGCAGGCATACGGCTGGCAGTTCGACTTTCGCTATCTGCACCAGAAGTCCGGCAGCACCGCGAAGCCCTACGACTTCGCCTGCGATCTGCGCGCGCTCGTCGCGCGGCAGTCGCTGCCCGGTTACGTCCTGGGCATCGAGCGGATGCCCGACAACGGCATGGAACTGCTGACGTTCCGGCCCGTGCCGCAGACGGCACGGGGATAACTCCGGGAAAGCCTGTGAATGGTGTCGTGCTATCAGGCGTGCGGGGTATCGTGCTATCAGGCGTGGGACTATCGTGCTATCAGGCGTGCCGATCGGCCGCAAACCCGCGCCAGCACTGGGTTTGCGCGTCCTCTAACTTCCCTAACTTAGTTTCTCTAACTTTTAGTAGGGAAACGCCGCTGCGGTGGACAACCACCCCGCGGCCACAAACGCAGCAGCAAAAGCCCGGCTTTCCAGCATGGAGGGCCAGGCCATGATCGTCGCACTGCTCAACCAGAAAGGCGGCGTCGGCAAGACCACGCTCGCCACGCACATCGCCGGCGAGTTGGCGATGCGCGGCCAGCACGTCGTCCTGCTGGACGCTGACCCGCAGGGCTCATCGCTGGACTGGACGCAGCGCAGAAGCCAGCAAGGCTTGCCACGGCTGTTCAGCGCCGTGGGCCTCGCACGCGAAACGCTGCACCAAGAGGCACCAGAACTCGCCAGGCGAGCAGATCACGTCGTCATCGACGGCCCGCCGCGCATCGCCGCCTTGGCGCGCTCCGCGCTGCTGGCGGCCGAGCGCGTGCTGATCCCGGTGCAGCCGAGTCCCTACGACCTGTGGGCCAGCGCCGAGATGGTGGCGCTGATCCGCGAGGCGCAGGTGTTCCGGCCTGCGCTGCGCGCGGCCTTCATCATCAATCGGCGTGTCAGTACCACCGTGATCGGGCGCGAAGCGCGCCAGGCGCTTGCCGACCAGCCGCTTCCTGCGCTGCGCGCGGAAGTGCATCAGCGCGTCGTGTTCGC
>NZ_JXXD01000277.1 GCF_000935215.1 Stutzerimonas stutzeri | reverse complement strand
ACCGTACCGGAAAGGTCAGGTGTTGCACTCAGTTTTTGCCGCCGCCGGATTTCGATTTGCAGTAAAAAATGGTGGTAGACGTTCCGTTGCTGCTGTAAGTGGAACAGTCAGCACCACCTATAATAGTATAGGTGATGGCGTGTATGAATCTAAGCATGAATAATGGGTGGGGTGCATCAGATGGTGAGAAAGTTTAGTTTTTATTAATAGCTTGCAATAGCTCTGTAGCTGTCAGGCGCTTAAATGAATGTGCTATAGGGTCCGTTTCCACATCCAGCGCTGATGCTGTAGCACCATCGACGTCATACACCAAATAAGCGTTACCGATGGTCGCTACATAAGTTTTCCCTGCTACTGACGCTATGGTTTTCGGAGTAGCAGACATTAGATCTTCGATCGAGTCGTAGCGCAGCGCAACAAGCACATTGTCTAGCTTGCCGAGGGGTGTTACAGCGGCTTCAGCAGGCTCGGCCATAACAGATTGTAGGGACACTCTATTAGATTCCTCAATCCAGGCGTCTGTGTAACGGAAAACTGTATCCTGGAAATCGCTCGATAATATTTTTTTAAGGTTGCAAACAGCTTTTCGAATGGAGGCACCATTCTGCCCGTTGCGAATGTTGCTGTATATGCAGTCGATAAGAGGGATATTATCTTTGACTTTTAGGGTATAAAAGACTTCGAAATGTGTATTCGATCCAGAGTTTTCATAGCTCAGTGCGGGCCCGCCATTGAACCGCACCAACGTTCTGGCTGTCTGCCCTGCGTAGCCAACAATGTCGGTGATAATTGTCGTTTCCGTTCCCTGCTTGATCGTCAGAGTGCCCGCTTCCATGTCTGCTGTATAGATTTCCGGCACCCCGTCATCGTTGGATGAAATGGTGTAAGTGCTTGCGTGTGCGCTGGTAGTCATCGTTAGTGAGATAAGCAGAGCTAAAAACCGTACGTGTCTCATGGAGCGAAGCTTTCCTTTGCCGAGGACGTTTTTCTTAGGATGGATTCAAAGTTTCTTGCATAGCCGGCTATAAGTTGATACTGATCAGAGTCGTTGATTATTCTGCTAGTCTCTACATAATCTACCTCAACAGAATTAATATAGTCGCTTAGTCTTTTCGGTAAAAATTCCTTCTTTCATATCCCAGATCATAATCGGCACAGAATTTTCGGGCTCGGCTGCTTTATCTGGTTGGCGTACGAAATTGACATCGGATTGTAGAGTGCGGGTGGATCGTAAGGTTGATACTCATCATTTGATTCAGCAGCCCCGGCGGGTTGATCTTGAACCTTCAGTCATTACCTGGCGCGCCGTGGGCATGGTTAGCGATAGCGGGCTAAGATGGTCCCCTTCGATTGCAATCAATTGAAGAACTAGAATATTGATCGTTATGTTCTCCGTCCACCAATCCTTGTTCTGCTTTTTTGACGATGGAGTACCTATAAGCCATCAGCTCCCATGGGAGTAAGATATTTTCGCTCGAAGTATTTCTGGCTTATTAATCTAGTTGTGGTTGTATTTGTTTTGAAATCAGTTACGCGTTCAACCCCTGTAAGCTTCTCATACTCGAATTCGGCAGAGTGCTTTTCGTGGCCCGCTGATTTGGAGGCGATGTAACGACAACAGCCATCTCGAGATAAGGATAGTATCGCCCTTTCGCTATGCAGGACCTTAGGGCTCGACAGTATTGACATTTCCTCAGAGTATTCAAATGCTTTTTTGCTTGGCTCGTAAGTCCATGCAATGTAAGTTGTATTGGAACCAGTGCTGCTCTCGAGTACTCTCAAGTCAGGGAAGCCGTCGAAGTTGTAGTCCTCGAACACGATCGATGTGGTATCCGTTAGGGTCTCTATTTCAAGATTTTGGGTTCTGCCGTCTATAAATTTAATTGCTATATTAGTATTTGGGTGATTTTTTGAAATGTCTATTCCGTTAATGAGATTTTTGTAGCTTTTACTGAGGGCGCTGGCATGAATACTGTGGCTAATCCTGTCACCTTTCCAGGTGCCCTTTATCAATTGATTGTCAAGCTCGGCACTTATCTTTGCCTCGCCTAAGGTGGACTTTTCTATCAATATTATATGGTTGTTTTCAATTGAGCCTCGCAGCGGTATGGCTGTGCCATATTTTTTATAATGGTAGCCTCCTACAATATCGCCGTCAGTTTCCGATAGCGTCATAAAAATTTCGCTTCCAGCGACCTTGCCTTCATAGGCTATTATCTCTGTTACAGATGCAGTTTCAGCATGGCATACGTGCAGATAAGCTAATGAAAGAACTGCAGTGATAACTCTCTTCATAGAATTCCCAAAGCTCGCTTTGCTCGTTCCAGCATTTGCGCGCGGTGATGCATGTTGTTAGGTTCTTTGCTTCTGTTTGGGTAGAATGGACTTTCCTGCCTTGCCCATCCATTCACGTAGACTGATACCCAGGGCGGCGGCAAAAACTGAGTGCAACACCTGACCTTTCCGGTACGG
>NZ_JXXD01000276.1 GCF_000935215.1 Stutzerimonas stutzeri | reverse complement strand
TCGGCGGGCACCTTGCGCAGCGGCGAGCCGGCAGCGCGACCGAAATCCAGCAGCTGGCGGACGATGGCACTGAGCCGCGCCACCTGCTGGCGAATCTGCAACAGAGCGCGGCGATGGGTTTCGCCCAGCTCGTCGTCGCGCAATACGCGCTGCGCCTTGCCGTCTATCACACTCAGCGGGCTGCCCAGCTCATGCGCAACACCAGCCGCCAGCCGTCCCACTGCCGCCAGTTGCTGACTCTGGCGCAGGCGCGCCTGCAACTGCTCTTCGCGGGCCTGCTGCTCGGCCACCTGGCGCTCGGCGGTGGCGATGCTGTCGAGCATCTGATTCAAGGCGCCGGAGAGCACGACAATCTCCTGCGGCCCGCTGCGCGGTGCACGATGCTCGCGCTCGCCGGCCGCGACGCGCTCCATGCTGCGCGCCAGCTGCTGCAGATGCTTGCCCACCGCGGAGCGATGGCCGAGCAGGATCACCACCAGCGCCACCCCGGCGAGCAAGCCACCCAAGCCCGCGGCGATCAGGCGCAGGCGGCGGATGTCCTGCTCGAAATCGCCCCAGCGCCGGGTCACCTGCAGCAGGCCATTGATCTGCCCGCCACTTTCCTCCAGCGGAACGAAGTAGGAATAAACCGGGCGGCCATTGATGCGCTGATAGGTGCCGGTCAGCTCGCCGCCGGCGGTGAGCTGCTGGATCGCCGACTCATCCTGATCCGGTTCCACCGCGCCGGCATAAGCCGCGAGCTTGCCATCACGATCGTAGACATAGGCGCCATACACACGACCGACGCCAAGCACCGATTCCAGCACCTGCTGCAGGGTGCGCTCATGATTCTTCTCCAGGCTGGCGCTCAGCGGCAGGCGCACCGCTCGCGCCACCAGCTCGACCTCGGCCTGCAGGCGCCGCTCGCTGCTGCGCTCGACCGTCCAGAGCACCACCGAACTGAAGCCGAACATGATCGCCATCAGCGGCACGACAACCTTCAGCAGGAGTGCGCCGCGCAGGCTGGAGGGACGCTGCCAAATTGATACATGTGTCATATGGGCACACTAAAGACGCCCTGTTTGCCGGTCCACCCTGCCCCGACGAAACGAGATACCCTTTAAATAACAAGCAATTAGATACAAAAACCAGAGCTGGCACAGCTGCTGCAATGACAAATACGTCTTTAACCGAAGCAGGAATGAACATGACCCAGCACAACGCTCGTCTCGCCTTCGCCGGAATCCTCTCGCTGTTCCTCGGCCTGGCCGCCCCCCTTGCATCGGCGCAATCAGCCAACCCGGCACCTACCGCGCAGCCAGCCGCCGGCGCACAGGCGCAGCAGTTCAGTGAAAAGAAACTGGAGAACTTCGCCGAATCACTTGGCGAGATCATGGAGATCCGCGAGGAATTCACAGGCAAGCTGCAAAAGACCGAAGACGCCGACAAGGCCCGTGAGCTTCAGCAGCAGGCCAACGAGAAAATGCTCGGCGTGATCGAGGAAAAGGACATTAGCATCGACGAATACAACGCCATCAACGAAGCCGTGCAGACCGACCCGGAACTGCGTAACCGTGTGATCGCGATGATGCAGCAGTGATTACATCACCGACACCGCGCGGCGCTGCCTGAGGCAGCTCGCGCAGGCTAACGAGAAAGCCCCGTTTGGCTGATGCCGGCGGGGCTTCTTGCGTCTGGCTGCCGGAACCCTGAAGTTGCTGGATTCAAACGGGTATTTGACGAGAAGCAACCGGTCGGGCAACACCCCCAGATCCGTATTCAGCACCGCCCTTGGAGCCGCTCCACAAGAACCTACCTCGCCACGTTAAACCTGAGCCCCGCGCAATCGCACCGACCGTCGAAGAGCCGATGACGTGCCGCCGGCTCAACAGTCGCGGTCTACAGAGGCAAGACGCGCACGAAAGTCGAAGTAGTATTCGAGCACCCGCAGCGGCGCCTCGACCTGCGGGTAGTGACCGATGCCCTCCAGCAGCACGGTGTCGGGCGTCGGAATCAGCTCGCGGTAGCGAGCGACCATATGTGCACCGGAGATCGGATCGGCCGCGCCGTCGATCACCCGCAACGGCACATTGCAGCGCTGCATGGCCGTAACCCAGCGCTCGCGTTGCCTAACCCGCTCGGGCATGTAGCGGATCAGCCGGTGCATCACCGCCGGTCCGTCGTTCTCGGCAATCAGTCGCCAGTAATCGTCCAGCTCGGCGTCGCTCGGCTGCGTCTGCGCACCGAACACCCGGCCGAAGGTCGCCCCGAGCGTACGCCGCGAGAACAGCCTACCCAGCAGGAAGCCGAACGGCCCGAGCAGTAGTTTCTGCACCCGTACCGGATGATGGGTTTCCGGGAACAGCCCGCCATTAAGGAACACGCAGCTGGTCAGCGCGATGCGCCCTTCGCAATGCCGCGCCAGCAGCTCCTGAGCGACGCTGTCGCCATAGTCATGCGCCAACACATGGATCGCACCGCCGATACCCAGCTCCGCCAGCAGCGCCTGCTGCAGATCGGCCTGTTCGATCAGGCTGTAAGCGTGCCCGCGCGGCTTGGCCGAATAGCCGAAGCCGAGCATGTCGCAGGCAATCAGCCGATAGCGCGCCACAAGTGGCTGCCAGACCTTGTGCCAGTCCCAGCTGGCGGTGGGAAATCCATGGATCAGCAGCAGCGGCTCACCTTCGCCAGCAGTCCAGTAGCGGATGCGATTGCCGCCAAAATCGAACTCGCGAGCGCTGGCGCGCCAGGTATCCAGTGCTATGCCGTCGGTGCTACTCATTCGTTCTTCTTGTTTTCATGGAGACGAAGCCAGTCTAGCGGGGTGGCTTGGAATGACGACTTGCCGTGCCGGCCAGCTTGGTGGCCCGGCGAGTCAGCTGGGCGCTGCTGGGAGGAAAAACGGGGGGGG
>NZ_JXXD01000028.1 GCF_000935215.1 Stutzerimonas stutzeri | reverse complement strand
AAAAAAACGCCACACCGTTGCCGGTGTGGCGTTTTCGCATCCGGGGTAGCTATCAGCCGCGGATGTTGTAGATGTCCTTCTCGTTCAGCTCGGCGTATTCATACAACCGCTTGAGATAGGCACTCTGCTGCTCCCACACCTTGGCCGCCACCGGATCGGCGTTGGCGGAGGCGTCGACCACTTCAGCCGCCACTTCCTTCAGGCGGGACAGCACTTCGTCCGGCAGGCGGCGTACTTCGACGCCCTGCTCGCGCAGTTGCTCCAGCGCTTCCATGTTCTTGGCGTTGTAGTCATCGAGCATGTCGCCGTTGACGTCACGCGCCGCGGCACGAACGATGGCCTTCAGATCATCCGGCAGGGTTTCCCAGGCCTTGAGATTGACGTCCAGCTCGAAGGTGACGTTCGGCTCCTGCCAGCCCGGGGTGTAGTAGTACTTGGAAGCCTTGTGCAGGCCCAGGGCCAGATCGTTGTACGGGCCGATCCACTCGGTGGCGTCGATCGCGCCGGTCTGCAGGGCGGTGAAGATCTCGCCAGCCGGCATATTCACCACGGTACCGCCCATCTTGGTCAGCACTTCGCCGCCCAGGCCCGGGGTACGCATCTTCAGACCCTTGAAGTCGTCGACCGAGTTGATTTCCTTGTTGAACCAGCCGGCGGTCTGTACGCCGGTGGCGCCACAGGCCATCGGCAGTACGCCGTAGGGCTTGTAGACCTCTTCCCACAGCTGCATGCCGCCGCCACGATGCAGCCAGGCATTCATTTCCTGCGCGTTGGGGCCGAACGGCAGGGCGCAGAAGAACTGCGCGGCCGGGACCTTGCCTTTCCAGTAGTAAGGTGCGCCATGACCCATTTCGGCGGTGCCGCGCGATACCGCGTCGAACACTTCCAGCGCCGGGACCAGCTCGCCAGCGGCATAGACCTTGACCTTCAGCCGGCCACCGCTCATTTCGTTGACCAGATTGGCGAAGCGCTCGGCACCGACGCCTACGCCAGGGAAGTTCTTCGGCCAGGAGGTGACCATCTTCCAGTTGAATGTCTGCTGTTCGCTGGCCTGCTTGCTTTCGCCCGCTGCCGGCTTCTCGCTCTTGTCATTGCAGCCAGCCAGAGCGGTTGCCGCCAGGCCTACGCCCGCGGCGGTGAGAATGTCACGACGTTTCATGAGGTTACTCCTTGTTATTTGTTCTTATTGCGCAACGGCAAGGCTACGCTTTTTTGCCGGACCGCCTTGCGCCTTTCGTTCCGTTTCGAGTCCCTGAGTCAGGCTGACCGCTGGCTCGTACGGCGAAACCTGCGCCGGAAATGCATCCGCCACTCCGGGCTCGACTAACATTAGAGCCTCCGGCGCCTCAAGCCTAGCGCATAAGCTAAAAGTCGTAGGTCGATTGCTGCAAGACGCCAGTACTGCAAGAATCGCCCTCTCCCGCCAACCTTGCGTCTACTAAGAAGGACTACAAATGTCCCAGAGCCCCCCGCCCCTGCTGCGCGTGGCTGGCCTCATCGATGCGTTCAACATGCGCCTCGGCCAGCTCTGTGCCTGGATCACCCTGTTTCTCGTCATCGGTACCGCCGTCGTGGTGGTCCTGCGCTACGGTTTCGGCATCGGCGCCATCGCCCTGCAGGAAGCAGTGATGTACGGCCATGCGCTGGTGTTCATGGGCGCCGCCGCCTGGACCCTGCAGCGCAACGGCCACGTTCGCGTCGACATCTTCTATCAGAAGTTCAGCAGTCGCAGGCAGACCGTCGTCGACGGTCTTGGCCATCTGCTTTTTCTGCTACCGGTCTGCCTGTTCCTCGGCTGGAACAGCTGGGACTACGTCACCAGTTCCTGGGCGACGCACGAAGGCTCCAACGAGTCGGGCGGGCTGAAGTTCGTCTACCTGCAGAAGAGCATCATCCTGCTGCTGGTCGGCAGCCTAGCCCTGCAGGGCCTTTCCGACCTGATCAAGGCCGGCTACCGCCTGGCCGGTCGGTTGCCTGAAGCAGAGCAGGAGGTGAAGCATGGGTGAAATCATGGCCATCCTGCTGTTCATCAGCATCTGCTTCGCTCTGATGTCCGGTTATCCGGTCGCCTTTACCCTTGGCGGCATGGCACTCCTGTTCGCCGGCATCGGCGTGGTCACCGGTTCGTTCGACGTGGGTTATCTGCACGCGTTGCCGAACCGCATCTTCGGCATCATGAACAACCAGACGATGCTGGCGGTACCGCTGTTCGTCTTCATGGGGGTGATGCTGGAGAAATCGCGCGTCGCCGAAGACCTACTGGAATCGATGTCGCGGCTGTTCGGCACCATGCGTGGCGGCCTGGCGATTTCGGTCTGCGTGGTCGGCGCGCTGCTTGCGGCCAGCACCGGTATCGTCGGTGCCACCGTGGTCACCATGGGCCTGCTGGCACTGCCGACGATGCTGCGTCGCGGCTACGACCCGGCGATCGCTACCGGCACCCTCGCCGCCACCGGCACCCTCGGTCAGATCATTCCACCCTCGATCATCCTGGTCCTGCTCGGCGATGTGATGTCCAGCGCCTTCCAGCAGGCACAGCTGAAGATGGGCATCTTCTCGCCGAAGACCGTGTCGGTCGGCGACCTGTTCGTCGGCGCGCTGATCCCGGGCCTCGTGCTGGTTGGCATGTACATCCTCTACCTCATCGCCGTGGCGATCTTCCAGCCGAAGAAGCTGCCCGCCTTGCCGCAGGAAGAACTGGGGCCGATCGAATGGGGCAAGCTGATCGGTGCGCTGCTGCCTCCGCTGGCGCTGATCACCGCAGTGCTCGGCTCGATTCTCGCTGGTTACGCCACACCGACCGAGGCTGCTGCGATCGGTGCCCTGGGCGCGACCTTGCTGTCGATCGCCAAGGGCCAGCTGAATTTCGCCCAGCTCAAGCAGGTAGCCTTCGGCACCACCGAAATCACCTCCATGGTGTTCCTCATCCTCATCGGTGCGTCGCTGTTCTCCCTGGTGTTCCGCGGCTTTGGCGGTGAAGCGCTGATCGAAGATGCCCTGCATTCGCTGCCTGGCGGTGTGCTCGGCGCCTTCCTGGTGGTGATGCTGGTCATCTTCCTGCTGGGCTTCATTCTCGATTTCATCGAGATCATCTTCGTGGTGGTGCCCATCGTCGGCCCGATCCTGCTGGCCATGGGCCTGGACCCGGTCTGGCTCGGCGTGATGTTCGCCATCAACCTGCAGACCTCGTTCCTCACCCCGCCCTTCGGCTTCTCGCTGTTCTACCTGCGCGGCGTCACACCCCGCAGCGTACCGACCAGTGTGATGTACAAGGGCGTGCTGCCGTTCATCCTGATCCAGATCGGCATGCTGGTGGTGGCCTACATGTGGCCCGGAATCGTTACCTGGCTTCCGGAACAGGTCTACGGCCAGTAACTGCAACTGCAACGCCCGTCCCTCGACGGGCGTTGTGCTTCCTACCGCGGCATCCCGCTACAATCGGCTCCCGCCCGAACGCCTGCCCGCCGATGACAGCCTCCCCTTCTCTGCTCGAACGCTTCCAGGCACTCGACCGTTTCCTGAGCGAGCACCAGGCTCTCTGGCGCCCACGCCCATTCGTTAGCCGAAGCCTGCCGTGGGAAAACAACTATCCGGAACTCGCCGCCTGGCTGCGAGCACGCTCCCTGGCCGACGCCGAAGCCGCGCACAACCAGCCAGGCGAACTCGCCGCACCGGCACCTTTCCCGCAGCTGGCTGCGATTGCCTGCGAGCTGAGCCAGATCGACGAACTGCCCGCAAGCGAGCCGCCGGCTGTGACTCATCGCCAGAACCTCGACATACCGGGACGCAAATCGCTGCAGATCCAGGCGTTCGGCGCGCGCCTGCACTTTCGCGAAACGCCGCGGCACTGGCTCGACTGGTGCTCCGGTAAAGGTCATCTCGGCCGGCATCTGGCCAGATACGGCGCGGCACTGACCTGCCTTGAGTGGGACGAAGCGCTGGTCAACGCCGGCGACCAGCTGAGCGAACGACTCGGCGTCGAGGCGACGCACCGCTGCCAGGATGTGCTGGCGTCCGATGCAGGGGACCAGCTGCACGCCACGCATACGCCAGTCGCCCTGCATGCCTGCGGCGACCTGCATGTTCGCCTGCTGCAACTGGCCGTCGCCAAACAATGCCGTCAGCTTGCGGTGGCACCCTGCTGCTACAACCGCATCACCGATGAGCAGTACATCCCACTGTCACAGGCAGCCAGAGCTTCGTCCTTGCAGCTCACGCGCGATGACCTCGGTTTGCCCTTGAGCGAAACCGTCACCGCGGGCGCACGCGAACGGCGCAACCGCGACCAGTCCATGGCCTGGCGCTTGGGCTTCGATACCCTGCAGCGCCGCCTGCGCCAGCTGGACGAATATCTGCCGACCCCGTCGCTGCCCGGCGCCTGGCTGAAGAAAGACTTCGCCGACTACTGCCGCGACCTCGCCACGCTCAAGCAACTACCCGCGCCCGGTGACGAGGACTGGCCGGCACTGGAGCGCACAGGCTGGCAGCGCCTGGCCGAAGTTCGCAACCTGGAACTGGTGCGCGGCGTGTTCCGCCGCCCGCTCGAACTCTGGCTGTTGCTCGACCGAGCATTACTGCTGGAAGAACAGGGCTACAGCGTTCGGCTGGGCACCTTCTGCCCCAGCCAACTGACGCCGCGCAACCTGCTGCTGCTCGCCGAACTCGACGCGCCCGCGCAGAATGTGACGCGGCCTGAATAAGCGACCGCAAGTCACCGTAATCAAACGGTTTACTCGTCGCGCGCAATGGATATAATGGCGACCCTCAAATGCCGGTATAGCTCAGCTGGTAGAGCAACTGACTTGTAATCAGTAGGTCCCGGGTTCGACTCCTGGTGCCGGCACCATAGAAATCAACGACTTAGGCTCACCGCAAGGTGGGCCTTTTTCGTTTCTGCTCAACACTTTGCTCAACACATACCCGTCGTACCCCTCGTTCGACAAATTGAGGCGCTTCCCTGAGCTATCGTGGCGAAATCCTAAACCTACAAGAATGTGGTCGAATTCCAGCCCAAAAAGCTTTCACAGAACGGCACAGTGTTTCTACACATCACGAGGAGCACCTGCCATGCCACACGAAATCTTCCTGACTAGCGCCGAGCTCTGTCAGCTGCTGCGCTGCAGCAGCACGACCCTCTGGCGTATGCGACAAAACCCCGGTTTTCCGCAACCACGGCACTTTGGGCGGCGCCTTTTGTGGTTGCGCAGGGACGTGGAACACTTCCTCACGCTCGAAGCCTGACGCCCGCCTCGCCCTCTAATCGAGCCACTGCGGTCTAGAGGGCCGTCCCAATCTTTTTTCTATCGAAGCCAGTCATTTATGGCTTTGCGGGCTCCCTTGCGCCCGAAAAATGAGGAATACGGTATGAACGCCTCAGAGAAACAGCCCAAGACACGATCCTGCGCGACTATTAACGTCACCCCGCTGGCCCCGGCAGCTACAAAAATCGCTATTCCAAAAAACGGCTACAGCGTGCACGACACTGAGATCACCTATAACGGACAGCGGTTCTATCCAGGTGTCTGGATGCACTACAGCACCAGGACAGAAGAGGGTGAAGAAACCGCCCGCCACGAATGGCTGTGCGGCCCGTTGCATGTGGACGCGATTACCCGCAACTCAACGTGCAGCGAAGGTTACGGCCGGTTGCTCCGTTTTACTAATTTGGATGGCAAAGAGCTTTCGTGGGCCTTGCCCTCCGAGCTTCTTGCTGGCCGGCCGGAGCGGATCGTTTCTACCCTGTTCAATCGGGGGCTCAAAATCGACCACTCTCAACAACGAGAAATCGTGAGTTACATCGCCAGCCAGCACCCGCAGAGCCGGGTCATCTCCACCGCAACAACGGGTTGGCTCGGCGATAAGCTTTTCGTCACCCCGCTCGAAAGCGTCGGCACGGGTGATGCGATTTTTCAGTCCGAAAGCTCGTCGAATGGTGAGTACGGCAAAGCCGGCACACTAGAAGGCTGGCAGCAGTCCATCAGCGCAATCCTGCCGGGCAATCCACTTTTTCAGTTGGGCATTGGCGCGTCACTTGCGGGCACGCTGCTAGCGCCTCTACGAGTTTACTCAGGGTGCGGCTTTCACCTGCTCTGGGACAGTTCCAACGGAAAAACCACCATCGTGATGTGTGCCGCTTCGGTCTGGGGGCACGGAAACAAATTCATGCGGAAGTGGGCTGCTTCAGGCAGCGGCTTGGAGGGTCTATCTGCTCTGCGAAACGATTGCCTTGTGCCGCTCGACGAGCTGGGACAGGCCAATCCGGCCATCGTGGGCGAGGTGGTATATGCCATCGTGGATGGAGTCGGGAAACAGCGTGCTGAGCCCACCGGCGCTGCACGCAAGATCCGCCGGTGGCTAGCGATATTGCTGTCGAGTGGTGAGATAACGCTCGAAACCAAGATGCGCGAGGCGGGAAAGCCTGTCCGCGCCGGTCAGGAAGTTCGTCTGGTAACGGTTTCGGCAGGGCGAACTTACGGTGCTTGGGACAACCTCCACAATCACCTCAGTGGACAGGCTCTGTCCGATGCACGCCAGAAGGCCAGCGGGGTTCACTATGGCCACGCCGGTCCAGCATTCGTACGGCGACTGATCGAGCATGGCGATACGGAAAAGCTGCCAGACCTGCTGGATACGATCCAGAAGCGCTTTCACCCGACCTCCAGCCAGGCTGCTCGCGTAGCAAGGAATTTTGCGATCCTCGCTCTGGCGCTGGAGCTCGCCACAACCTACGGTTTGCTACCGCTAACCGAGGGCGAAGGGACCAACAGCATGGTGGAGCTCTTTGAAAGCTGGCAGGCCGGGCGTGGGGAAGGTCCCAGCGAGGATCGGCAGATCCTGCGCGCCATCGCCGATTTCATCGACCGCCACGGCGGCAGCCGCTTTCAGTCCACAGCCGTAGGTGCAGAAGCTGTTCGTGACCGCGCGGGCTATTGGGAGCGCACCGCCAGCGGACGCATCTACCTATTCACTCGCGGCGGCCTTCAGGATGCCACCCAAGACTTCGAGCTGACTCGTGTGCTGCGCACACTGGACTCTGTGGGGGCGATCATCAAGAAGGAGCCAGGCAAGCTGCAGCACAGGAAGCGGCTCCCGGACGGCAGCAATCCAGGGCTCTATTGGATTGATCCGGCACGCTTGGAGCATGTTGGCTAGTTGCAGTGTTCTATTTTGGTGGGGGAACGCAGGGAACAGCGGGATCAGCCCGTATTCATGGGGTCTGCGCTTGCTTCCTCCAGCGGGTCGGCACAGGGAACGCCGGGAACATAAGAGAAGGAATTACTCCCTCGGCTCCCTACTGGAAGCCGGCATAGGGAACCGCTACAAGCCCCACCACTCCTGCGCTGTCCCTGTGCTCACTGTGCTCCCTGCTCATAAAGCACATATACCTAAGCCCGTCTCCTTGCAGACAGCCGCATCTTAAAGTCTACACATGAGCCTGCCTTCCAATCGATTCCGACCACCGCCGCCTCTTTGCATGGATGGTGGCCCCAGATGCAGCCTTGGCAGCAATGACCGGAACCGCCCACATGAACGCCGTAGAAATTGAACAAGCCATTGATCCTCGACCTGGCCAGCCAGCCTTTCAGGAGCTGGAAACTCTTCCTACGCTAGCCAGGCGTGCCCTGGCACGGTGCCGGACCTGAACTCCTCCTCTGGCTGGGAAGCTTTTCCCTACCAGGGACAGACTGTACCCCCTACGCCGAAGCCAGCAGGTACTCATACAGGGGGTCCTACTGATGCCGATTGTCGGCCAGAAGCGGCCGGGCAGCAGCGCTCATAACGGCGGCGCGTCGTCACCCCCGAATGCATTTGCAATGCCCGCACACTCGCCGCTCAGCGTTATTCGCGTAAGAAAATCTCGATGCTGCCCTGCTTACGCGGCTCAAAGATGCACCTCGCCGTGTAGCCGATCTCCGTACCAAAAACGTTCTTGGCATCAAAGTTTAAAAGCACCTGGACGTTCCCGGTGGTCTTGGCGGTCGTTGCACTGGTACCAGTGAAACTGTGGAAGTTGACCGAGCTCGGAATGGTCGCGCTCCGTTTCGTCATGTCCCTACACGCAACAATGGCCTCACCTTCGTCCCAAGAGTTTTCTGCCTGTGTACGCACCTCGGCACCGCTCTTAAGGTCAGCCTCGGTCAGGTAGATCCGGTTCTCGTTGGCGCAGTCAATGAAGAACTTGAGTGATCGCAGCGTGCTTTCGTCGCTGAGCTGGACATTCTCGACGTAGTCGCATTTGCCGCTGTCAATCACGCGCTCAGCCGCTGTGCGGCGGAAGTTTTTAATCTCCGTTAGCCGGCTTCGATATTTGGCCGTGAGCTTCGGATACTGTGCCGAAGTGTACTCGTCGATCGCGTAGTCTCGGATGCGAGCGGTGTAGTTCTCCTGGCGCTTCCGCTCGGCCTTGGCAGCGGCCTCCTTGGTTTCGAAGAATTCCTTTTTCAGTTCGTATTCACCCTTGAGCGCGACCAGATTAGAATCAGAAACCGCGCTGTACTTGTCCAGGATCGCTTTCGCGTCCGAAAATCGCTCTTCTTGGATAGCCCGACTTAGGTTTTCGAGGACCTCTAAGCGCTTCGCCGCGAACTCATTGGCGGCTTGAGCCTCTACCGCCAGCCTTTTCTGTTCGGTATCCACGCGACGCTGCTCGGCAACTCTCTGCTGCTCAATCGCCCGCTGCTTTTGCTGTTCGGCAAGGAGGGCCTGGCTCTCGTCGTAGACCGCCTGGGCATGCTGGAAGTAGGAGATGTTGGCCAGTAACACGATGCCCAGAATCGCCCAAATTCCGAGATTGTATCGGTCGTACCACGGTGCTTTCTGTACCATTTTCTGGTGTGTCAGCGGGTTGAACACCAAGCCGGCAACCAGCATCAGCAAGCCCCCCAGCCAGCCTTGGTGGATGGCGGTGTAGACCGCGACGGCGACGAACACTATCGAGAAAAGCCAGCGGGCCGGGATCAACAACTTTTCAGCCTCGCCGGCCGGCTGGATCGCGCCGGCTGCATACTCTTCGACTGGGAACTGACGGGGGAACACATCGCCGTCCAACAGTTGGAGAAGCATGGTCGTGGCGAATTGGTGGAAGACAGCCTGATCGGCCCGGGTTCTGATGAAACCCTCGACCTTCGGGCGGACGACCATAGTGATGAACTTGTCGAGCTCAGCTTTCCACTTCGAGTCGTCGACGACCTGATATCCCTTATCTTCGACCAGCAAAACCGACTTGTCTTTCAGCTCAACGTAATGCGTTTCAACGGCGGCCATCACCGCCTTGCCGTAGGCGATCGCCTTTTTCTTGGTCTGCATCGCAGCCAGTTGCTCACGGGTCAGCCAGAAAAGGTAAGCACCCAGCGCCAGCAGCACCAGAACGAGATAGAGCTTGGGACTCATGCTGAACTCCTTTTCAGAGCATCTGTTTGTGGTTCCTTTGCACACACACCATAGCATTCTGCCAGCAGCGGAAGCTCGCCTGCATTAGTAGTTGTCGTTACATATCCGAGAAAGCGTGGGGCTGTGGGAAAAGGCAAAAGGGGCCAGATTTACTTTCCTAACCTTAACGCCCGCTCTTGGCCGGATAGCGCCCTTCCACCGCCGGCACCATGCGGCAGGCATTTTTCTGAGTTCGGATCTCATTGATGTGCTGCCAATTGCGACTGGACGATATTCCGTAGTCCATCAGGTTACCGCCTCTAAGTTGTAGACGAGCTCACCAGCAGTTTGCGGCGGTGCGACAGGTCACGAATGATCAGTAATTGCGGGGGAACAACACAGAGGGCAGCGCGCAGACGAAATCGCTGCGACACAACGTACTAGGTATAAGGGACAATTGCGGCAAGGTGATTACCACGTTGCGACTCCGTCCGGCGCAGAAGCCCCAGATATCAGAAGGCTTTGTTGTAGAACAATGAGTAGGATTCGATTCCGTCGTTCGGCTGTTTGATGCCGGCATTGGAATAATGGATGGCGCGTATGCCGACCTTTTGCTCGTGCGGCAGCTTCAGGCCGGCGCCGATGCGGTCTTCGAAGTTGAACGAGGACCCCAATTGCTGCTCGCCGACATCGGTCTTGGAGAAGAATGCCACGCCAATCCCGGCTTCGAAGAAGGGCGTGTATTTGAAGCCGCTGAACTCATAGACGAACACCGGGGCGAAGGACAGCGAGTGCGCACCGCTGTAGTCGTCACCGCCCTCCCAGTAGGTATAGGCGGCGTCCCAATAGCCGGTTAGCTGGCCGGTACCGCTGTTCAGCCAGGTCTTGTCCCAGTCGAACGCCAGGCCGGCGCGGTAGCTCATGTCACCTTGACCGGTCATGCCCAGCGCGCCGGAAAACTCGGCGGCGCCAGCGGTGGCTGTGCCGGTCAGAAGTGCGATTGCCAACGGCAGTGCGAAGCGGATTTTCATGCTTTTTCTCCTCTGGCTTCCAAAACAATCAAACGGTGTCATAGCGGCCGGCGTAACGCCGACCGCCTTTTTATTGCGCGGACTCGTCGCGGTGCGCGATGTTCTCCGTCCATCCGCCGCCGAGCGCTCGGAACAGCTGCACCTCGCTGTTGAGCTGCAGCAGTCGGTCGCTGAGCAGCTGTTGCTGGGCAGAGAACAGTTCGCGTTGCGCATCGAGCACGGCCAAGTAGTTGTCGACACCCTCGTCATAGCGCTGCTGCGCCAGTTCCAGGTATTCCTGGGTGGTAGTGGTCAGGTCGGCCTGGGCCTGCAGCTGTTCTTCGAAGGTGCCGCGTGCGGCCAGGCCATCGGCGACTTCGCGGAATGCGGTCTGGATGGTCTGTTCGTACTCGGCGATGTTGATGTCCTTCTGCACCTCGGCGTAATCGAGGTTGGCCTTGAGCCGGCCGGCGGTGAAGATCGGGATGTTGATCTGTGGCATGAAACTCCAGGTGCCCGAACCGCCCTCGAACAGGCCGTCTAGCTCACCGCTCAGGGTGCCGGCGGCGGCTGTCAGGCGGATGCTCGGGAAGAACGCCGCGCGTGCTGCGCCAATGTTGGCGTTGGCCGCATGCAGGCGAAACTCGGCTGCGATGATATCCGGGCGGCGTAGCAGCAGGTCGGCCGGCATGCCCACCGGCAATTCTGCGAACATGCGATCACTGCCGGGTTCATCCGTGATATCGGCCGGCAGCTCGGTGCCGAGCAACAGGCGCAGCAGGTTGGCATCCTGCGCGACCAGGCGCGAATAGCGGGCGAACTGCACGCGCGCCTGCTCCACCAGACTGCGGGCCTGACGCACATCCAATGCCGATGCCGTGCCAACGTCGTGGGCGGCCTGCACCAGGCTCAGGCTTTTGCCATAGCTGTAGAGCGTGTCGTGGGTCAGCTCCAGCAGGCCCTGATCGGTGCGCCAGGTCAGGTAGGCCATCGCGACCTCGCTGACCAGCCCGATCTGCACGCTGCGTTGCGCCTCCTCGGTTGCCAGGTAGCGCGCCAGCGCGCCTTCCTCCAGGCTGCGCAGGCGACCGAAGAAGTCCAGCTCGTAGGCACTGACGCCAAGCGTTACACCGTACTGGCTGGCGATACCCGCCTCGCCGGTGTTCGCCAGGTCGGCCGGCAGACGCTGGCGCTGGCCGCTGCCGTCGATGCCGATGCTGGGGAACAGGTCGGAGCGGCTGATGCGGTATTGCGCGCGGTAGGCTTCGACGTTGAGCGCCGCCTGACGCAGGTCGCGGTTGTTTTCCAGCGAGAGGCCGATCAGGCGTTGCAGGGTCGGATCGACGAAGAACTGCCGCCAACCCAGCTCCGTGGCAGTGGTGCTCGCCGACACGCCCTGATCATAGGCCGCGCCTTCCGGCCACTGCGCCTGCACCGGCATGTCCGGGCGCTGGTAGTCCGGAATCAGGCTGCAGCCGGACAGCGCCAGCGTCATCGCGACGGTCAGATGCTTGAGTCTCATGCGGATTCTCCTTCGCCATCGGCCTGAGCCTTCTTGCGGCCTTCGAACAACTTGACCACCACCACATAGAACAGCGGCACGAAGAACACCGCGAGCACCGTGGCGGTGACCATCCCGCCGACCACGCCGGTAGCGATCGAGTGCTGGCTGCCGGCACCGGCGCCACTGGCCAGAGCCATGGGCAATACACCGAAGGTAAAGGCCAAGGAAGTCATGACGATCGGTCGCAGCCGCAGCCTGGCCGCATGAACGGCAGCATCGACCAGCGGCATGCCTTCCTTCTCATACAAATCCTTGGCGAACTCGACGATGAGGATGGCGTTCTTCGCCGACAGGCCGACCGTGGTCATCAGGCCAATCTGGAAGTAGACGTCGGCGTTCAGTTCACGCATTAGCGTGGCAAGTACCGCGCCGAGAATGCCCAGCGGAACCACCATCATCACCGACACCGGTACCGACCAGCTTTCATAAAGTGCAGCCAGGCAGAGGAACACGATTAGCACAGTCAGCGCATAAAGCATGGGCGCCTGGTCACCGGTCTGGATTTCCTCGTAGGACAGGCCGGTGTAGCTCAGGCCAATGCCGGGGGGCAGTTCCTTCATAATCTCGGCGATGGCGACCATGGCGTCGCCGGTGCTGTAGCCGGGTGCCGGCTCGCCGAGGATTGCCAGCGAAGAGATGCCGCCGTAGCGTTCCAGCTTCGGCGAGCCAAACACCCACTCGCCGGTGGCGAAGGCCGAGAAGGGCACCATCTCACCGAGGGTATTGCGCACGTACCACTTGCCGAAGTCTTCCGGCGAGATGCGCGAATCGTCTTGGCCCTGGATGTAGACACGCTTGACCCGGCCCTGGTCGATGAAGTCGTTGACGTACATCGAACCCCAGGCCGCGCTCATGGTTTCGTTGATCGAGGCGATGCTGACCTGCAGGGCGCGGGCTTTCTCGTCATTGATATTGACCTGGAACTGCGGCTCGTCGTCCTTGCCGTTGGGGCGCACCGCACGCAGATGCGGATGCTCGTTGGTCAACTGCAAGAACTGGTTGCGTGCGTCCATCAATGCTTCGTGGCCGAGGCCGGCGTTGTCCTGCAGATACAGGTTGAAGCCCATGGCGTTACCCATTTCCAGGATCGCCGGCGGCACGAAGGCCATGACGGTGGCGTCCTTGACCTGAGCGAAGTGGGCGTTGGCGCGCTCGGCGATGCTGAACACGTCTTGGCCCTCGGCCGAGCGCTGGTCCCAGTCCTTGAGCATGACCAGGCTGAGGCCCGAGTTCTGCCCGCGGCCGGCGAAGTTGAAGCCGTTGACGTTCAGCACGTGCTCGATCAGCTCGTCTTCCTCGCTCTTCAGGTAGTCCTGCACCTGGGTGAGGACCGCTTCGGTGCGCTCGGCGGACGAGTTCACCGGCATCCGCACCTCCACCATCATCAACCCCTGGTCCTCGTTGGGCAGGAACGCCTTGGGAATCTGGGTGAACAGGTAGCCAGTGCCGGCGGTGATCAGCACGAACGCCAGCAGGTAGCGGCCGCGATGCTTGAGCATGCCGCCCACGCCGCGCTCGAAGCGGTTGGTGCCGCGGTCGAAGATGCGGTTGAACCAGCCGAAGAAGCCTTTTTTCTCGTGATGGGCATCGCCCTTGGGCTTCTTCAGGAGGGTGGCGCACAGCGCCGGGGTGAAGATCAGTGCCACCAGTACCGAGAGGCTCATGCAGAGCACGATCGTCACGGCGAACTGCTTGTAGATGATGCCTGCCGAGCCGCCAAAGAAGGCCATGGGCACGAACACTGCCGAGAGCACCAAGCCGATACCCACCAGCGCACCCTGGATCTGCCCCATGGATTTGCGCGTGGCTTCCAGTGGTGTCAGCCCTTCCTCATGCATCAGGCGCTCGACGTTTTCCACCACCACGATGGCGTCGTCCACCAGCAGGCCGATGGCCAATACCATGGCGTACATGGTCAGCACGTTGATACTGATGCCGAAGTAGGGCAGCAGCGCGAAGGCGCCGAGCAGCACCACCGGCACCGCCAGGGTCGGAATCAGCGTGGCGCGGAAGTTCTGCAGGAACAGGTACATCACCAAAAAGACCAGCACCACCGCTTCGATGATGGTGTGGATCACCGAACTGATCGAGGCCTCCACCACTGGCGTGGTGTCGTAGGGATAGATCACCTCGATGCCTTCGGGCAGATAGACTTTCTGCTTCTCCATCTCGGCCTTCACGGCTTCTACGGTTTCAAGCAGGTTACCGCCGGAGGCCAGACGCAGGGCCAGGCCGGCCGAAGGCTTGCCGTTATGGGTACTCGAGATAGAGAAGTTGTCGGCACCCAGCGCGACCTCAGCCACGTCCTTGACGCGGATCTGCGAGCCGTCGGTTTTGACCTTGACCAGGATCTCCTCGAATTCGGCAGGAGTGGTCATGCGAGTCTTACCCAGCACCGTGGCGTTGAGCTGCACACCGGTGCGGGTCGGCAAACCGCCGAGCTGGCCGGAGGAGACCTGTACGTTCTGCTCGCGGATAGCGTCGGCAACATCGCCTGGAGTCAGCTGGTAACTGTTGAGCTTGGCCGGATCAAGCCAGATGCGCATGGCATTGGGTGAGCCGAACAACATGTAGTCACCCACGCCGTCGATGCGCGAAATCGGGTCCTGCAACTGCGAAGCGATCACGTTGCCGAGGTCGAAGTTGCTCATCTTGCCGGTGCTGTCCGCCAGCCCGATGATCAGGAAGAAGTTCTGCTGGTACTTCACCACGCGCAGCCCTTGGCGCTGCACTTCCTCAGGCAGCCTGGGTGTAGCCAGCTGCAGTTTGTTCTGCACCTGGACCTGGGCGATATCCGGGTCGGTGCCCTGCTCGAAGGTCACGATGATGGTCATGCTGCCGTCGGAGGCGCTTTCGGCGGACATGTAGCGGAAGCCGTCGAGGCCGCTGAGTTGCTGCTCGATCACCTGCACCACGGTGTCCTGCACGGTCTGCGCCGAGGCGCCGGGATAGGACACAGCGATGGCGACGGCCGGGGCGGCGATGTTGGGATACTGGCTGATGGGCATCTTCACCAGCGACAACGCGCCGGCGAGCATGGCGACAATGGCCAGCACCCAGGCGAAGATCGGCCGGTCGATGAAAAAACGGGACATGAACGTCTAGCTCCTCAGTGGGCCGTGGCGGCAGTGGGCTCGCCAAACTCGGAAACCAGATGGACGTTGCTGGCCTCCACCGGCTTTACCGTGACGCCACTGCGGGCGTGCTGGGTGCCTTCGGTGATCACACGTTCGCCGTCGGCGAGGCCCTTGCCGATCAGCCAAGCATTACCGACGGTGCGCAGGGTCTCGACTTCGCGCTTCTCGACGCTGTTGTCCTGCTTGACCACCCAGACGCTGGGAACGCCGCGTGTATCGCGGCTCACAGCCTGCTGCGGCACCAGCAGCGCATCCTGCTGGGTGCCTTCCTTGAGCAGCGCATGCACGAACATGCCCGGCAACAACTTGCGGTCCGGGTTGGGGAACTCGGCGCGCAGGGTCACCGAGCCGGTGGTCGGGTCGACACTGACCTCGGAGAACTTCAGGGTGCCCGGCAGCCGGTAGGCGCTACCATCGTCCAGCGTCAGACTGACGTCGGCCTGGTTATCTCCAGAACTTTGCAGGCGACCTGATTCCAATGCGCGACGCAGGCCGAGCAGGTTGGTGATTGGCTGGTTGACGTCGACGTAGATCGGATCGAGCTGGGTAACGGTCGCCAGCTCCTGCACCTGGCCATTGGTGACCAGCGCGCCCTCGGTGACGGCCGAACGGCCGATGCGCCCGGAGATCGGCGCCAGCACCTTGGTGTACTGCACGTCAATGCGCGCGACCTGCACCTCGGCCTGAGCCTGCTTCCACGCAGCCATGGCGTCATCGTATTGCTGGCGGCTAACCGCGCTGGTCTTAAGCAACCGTTCATAGCGCTGGGCTAGGTTCTCGGCAGTGGTCAGGTTGGCCTCGGCGCGCGCCAGTCGCGCCTCGTAGGTGCGCGGATCGATTTGGTACAGCTGCTGGCCCTTCTTGACTTCCGTGCCTTCGGTGAACAGGCGCTGCTGGAGGATACCGGTTACCTGCGGCCTGACCTCGGCGATGCGGTAGGCGCTGGTGCGCCCAGGCAGATCGGTGGTCAGCGTCAACGCCTGTGCCTCGACCCGATAGACCCCCACTTCCGGCGGCGGCGCTGCGGTTTGCGCCTTGTCCGACTCCACGCAGCCGGCCAGCAGCAGTGCCGCCAGCGGAATGGAATGCCATACGCGCGATTTAGCTTTTCGGTGATTCACCTGTTGCCTCTCCCTCAAATGCACAAAGTCTGTACCATATAGCAGTCCAGTGTATCACTATGCGATTCAGTAGAGACAGTTCGGAATATGTAACAGGCCTGAACAAAGCACTGGCAACTCCGGTCCGCAGCGTTAAAGAATGCCTGTTCACTCTTGCGAGGCTGCTGGAAAATGCCCCCAACCCAAGTGGGCGCATTACATTAAGAGGACGCCATGACACAGACAGACCAGGCCGCTGAAGCCGGCCGGCACAACGGTATTCAGGTAATCGCCCGCGCAGGAGCGATCATGCGGGCCCTGGGCGACAACCCCCAGGGACTGAGCCTGGCCGCCATCGCGCAGATCGTCGACCTGCCCCGCTCCACGGTGCAGCGCATCATCACCGCGCTGGAGGCCGAGTACCTGGTCGAGACCCTTGGCCCCAGTGGCGGCTTCCGCCTGGGGCCGGCACTCGGGCAGTTGATCAGCCAGACCCAGACGGACATCATCACGTTGCTCAAGCCCTACATGCTTGAGCTCTCTGAGCAGTTGGGCGAGTCGGTTTGCGTCAGCACGCTGGTCGGCGCGAAAGCCTACGTGGTCGACCGCGTCGTGGCCGAGCGTGAGCTACGTGTCGTGTTTCCCATTGGTATCAAGGCGCCGGCCTACGCGACTGCGAGCGGCAAGGCGCTGCTGGCGGTCCTGGCCGATGAGTGGCTGCAACAGCTGCTGCCCGACCCGTTGCCGATCGTAACTCCATGCACGCCTGACCGGATTACGCTGCTTGAGCAGCTCGGCCAGATCGCTGAGGGCGCCGTTGCCGAAGAGCATGGCGAGCTGATTGAAGGACTCAGCTCGTTTGCGATCACGCTGGAAACCTATTTGGGTCGGTACTCGATCGCAATCGTCGGACCGACAGCGCGACTAGTGACTCGACGTGAGCCATTTCAGCAGGCGCTGCGTCGCTGCCAGCAGAGCGTCGAGCGGGCGATCGGTCGGCGCGCCACGCATACATCCTGAGAGGCGAAAGCATGGCCAGACGAACCGCCGCTGAAGCGGAGCTGACCCTACGCAAGATTCTCATGGCTGCCAATGAAGTGTTCTGGGATGAGGGGGTCGATAACGCCGCGTTGGCGACGGTGGCCAAGATGGCGGGCGTCACACGCGGTGCGGTCTATTGGCATTTCAAGGACAAGCACGCCATCTTGAACGCGCTGTTCGACGAGTTGTCGATTCCGCTTCGACAGCCGGTGCCTCGCAATGCCTGCCTTGACAACGCATGGACGTGGCTGGCGCGCGTTCTGCTGAATACGATTGGCGACGACACGGCTCGAAAGCTCTCGAGCATCATGTTCCTTCAAGGACCTACAGGCGAATGCGGAATCATTCGGAACGGCTTAACACGGCTCCGCAAGCAGTTCATGCGGCAAATTGCAGTCATCCTCGAGTCCGCTTCTAGAAATGGAGAAATTTCTCCAGACATAAATCTTGAAATGGTCGAGGCGCTATTTCAAAGCGCTATCAGCGGTCTTTTATATGAGTGCCTGCAACAGCCAGAGAACAAAGAGTCGCTAATACGTTCTGTGCTCGAATCACTGCTATGTCTGATCAAGTCGCCACCTGAACATTTGTTAAAAGTGTCTGTGGCATCAGAAAATTTCCCGAACTCATGAGGGAGCGGAGTTCTTACCTGCCGCCAGCCACGTCTTGAACTAGATAGAGTGTTCAACGTAATTGAGGTCTGTCGGCGGCGCATCTCGAAAGGGCATGGTATGCAGCGAAACTGTCTGGCGCACGCAAGCGCAAGCTGCGGTGATGCCTCTAAGGAGACACT
>NZ_JXXD01000275.1 GCF_000935215.1 Stutzerimonas stutzeri | reverse complement strand
GAGTTATAGAAGAAACGTGGTGCAGGGAGAGTCCATTACAGCCTTCGAGTGCAGGACCATAGTCCGCACAAGTGGTACCGGGAAACCCCTGCTGTGACGATTTACAGCATGAACCCCACCATGGACGAAAGAATTCAAAGGTTTCCATGAATAATGCTTGAACTCACGGAGCATCGATACAGGTGCATGCGGAGCCTTCTTTTCAATCGCAGCCAGCATCTCGTTAATTGTAGGGTTGCGAGCAGGCCGTTCCGCACTTTCGCTCGTTAGATCTGCAACGAGAAGCTCCGTCTCTTCATCTGTTGCGACGTAAAGCGCCCACATCGCCCGAACAAGCGATTCATACTGGACCCGAAGCAGCGCAGCGGCCGAGGTGTAGAGACCTCCAGCCACGAGATACTTCAAGCTTTGAGCATGCTCGAACCCAAGCGTCGCGAGTGACTTACTGGCGAGAAATCGTGAGGACGACGAGTCGTAGAGAGGCAGATCAAAGCACTCTATAAGCGCTTCTTCAAACGCCGCAGACCTCGAGAGAATCTGATCGAACTCCATGGATGCATCCGTGCGAATTAGCGTTGCTGGGATATTACATTTCTCAGTAAGCCTCAGGCACCCTCAAATCAGCCAACGGTCCCAACCTGATCGCATCATGCAAATGCTCTGGCGCAAGGTGTGCATACCTCATCGTCATGTTCAGCGACGCATGGCCCAGGATCTCTTTCAGCGTCACGATATGCCCACCGCCCATGATGAAGTGAGCTGCGAACGTGTGGCGCAGGATGTGGCTTGCCTGTCCGCGTGGGGGCTTGATCGTGGTCGAGAGCAGGACCAGCCGAAACACGCCAATGCAGTTGGTGAACGGCCCGTAGGTTTGCCAGTGCTTCTTGATCGCCGCCACCAGCTCGGGCGTTACTGGGACCATCCGCACCCGCTTCGACTTGGTATTGGCAAACACCAGGGCGTTGCCTCGAATCCGCTCCGGTCGAAGCGCTTGAGCCTCACCCCACCTCGCCCCGGTCGCCAAGCAGATCCGCGCCACCATCGCCGGATGCGGAGACGTGGTCCGTGCCTGGAGTGCATCGAGCAGCTCGGAGATCTGCGGCTTGGTCAGGTAGGCCAAGGGCCGCTCTTGCAGCCGAACCGGACGAATACGGGTGAACGGACAGGAATAGTCGATCACGTCGAGTTTGTGCAGCTCGTTGTAAACCGCTTTCAGGTAGCCAAGGCGATTGTTCGCCGTCTTGCCGGTGACGCCAGCTGACATCCAACGCGCGCGTGTGGCGGCGATCTTCGCGCCATCGACTATGCGTGCTATCGGGTCGCCCATCGCCTTTGCACACGCTCGCAGGATCGCCACACGACGAACGCCATCTGAGAGCGAGACGCCATGAAGATCGAACCACAGTTCGACCAGCTCTGACAGCCTGCGCTTGTCCTTGGGCCGCGGTGCCCAATCGTTGGATTCGCTGCACTTGGCTCGACAGGTCGCCTCGAAGCGCATTGCCTCGGCCTTGGTCTTCAGCGTCTTGCGGAACCGCTTGCCTTTGACCGGCTCAACATCGACCCGCCAGCGACCGCCAGAGAGCTGCTGGATCGCCATCAGACCGCTCTGCCCCATCGAACGTGGCGTTCTTGAAGCAACGTTTTGATGTGCTTGTACAGATCACGCTCGCTCATGTCCTTAGCGGCATAGTGGTCACGAATGACCGGCCAGCATTCCCAATCCTTCAGTCGATCAAATGCGGTTTTAGCGCCCACTCGCTCCCGTG
>NZ_JXXD01000274.1 GCF_000935215.1 Stutzerimonas stutzeri | reverse complement strand
GCGTTTTCGTTTCTGGCTACGCGCAACGGTCGCTCCACACCAATTAGCGCCAGCCGCGTAGGGTGGAAAACGGCGAAGCCTTTTCCACCACCTGACGGCGAACGCGTCAACGCTGCGGAGGTTGCCGCACCGGTGCGCCGTTGGCCACGTAGTAGCTCGCCGTGCTGCGCGGCAGCGACTCGCGACCGCGAATCCGGTCGGCGATCTTCTCGGCCAGCATGATGGTGGTGGCGTTGAGGTTGCCGGTGATGATCTGCGGCATGATCGAGGCATCCACCACGCGCAGCCCTTCCACCCCATGCACGCGACCCTGCCCGTCCACCACGGCCATATCGTCCGTGCCCATCTTGCAGGAGCAGGACGGGTGATAGGCCGTCTCCGCGTGCTCGCGGACAAAGGCGTCCAGCTCGGCATCGCTCTGCGCTTCCACACCCGGGTTCAGCTCGCGACCACGGTAGGGATCGAGCGCGGGCTGCGCGATGATCTCGCGGGTGAGGCGAATGGCATCGCGGAACTCGCGCCAGTCCTGCTCGTGGGCCATGTAGTTGAACAGGATGCTCGGATCGACCCGCGGATCGGTGGAGCGAATCTCGATGCGCCCTCGACTGGGTGAACGCATCGAGCCGACGTGGGCCTGGAAGCTGTGCCCGTTGTGGGCATTGCTGCCGTTGTAGCTGACCGCCACCGGCAGGAAGTGGAACTGGATGTTCGGCCATTCGAACTCGTCGCTGCTGCGGATGAAACCGCCGGCCTCGAACTGGTTGCTGGCACCGATGCCGCTGCCGAGGAACAGCCATTCGGCGCCGATGGCCGGCTGGTTCCACCACTTCAGCGCCGGGTACAGCGACACCGGCTTCAGGCACTCGAACTGCAGGTACATTTCCAGGTGATCCTGCAGGTTCTGGCCGACACCGGGCAGCTCCTGCACCAGCGTGACGCCGAGCTTCTTCAGCAACGCGCCAGGGCCAACTCCCGAGCGCTGCAGGATTTGCGGCGAGGCGATGGCGCCGCCGCACAGCAGCACTTCACGGCGTGCACGCGCCACCTGTGGCTGCTCGCGGCCGCGCAGGTAACGAACGCCGACGGCACGCTTGCTCTCGAACAGCACACGGTCGGTGACGGCATGGGTGTGGATGGTCAGGTTCGGCCGCTCCTTGGCCTGATCCAGATAACCGCGCGCCGTGCTGGCGCGCCGGCCCTGGGGCGTCACGGTGCGATCCATCGGGCCGAAGCCTTCCTGCTGGTAGCCGTTGAGGTCATCGGTACGCGGGAAGCCCGCCTGCACGCCCGCTTCCACCATGGCGTGGAACAGCTCGTTGTTGTCTGCCTTGGGTGTGGTCACGCTGACCGGGCCGTCGCCGCCGTGGTAGTCGTTGGGGCCGATGTCACGCGACTCGGCCTTGCGGAAGTACGGCAGGCAGTCGAGGTAGGTCCAGTCCTCCAGCCCCGGAGTCTTGGCCCAGTTGTCGTAGTCCAGGGCGTTGCCGCGGATGTAGCACATGCCATTGATCAGCGAAGAACCACCCAGGCCCTTGCCGCGACCGCAGTCCATGCGGCGGTTGTTCATGTGCGGCTCGGGGTCGGTCTTGTAGGCCCAGTTGTAGCGGGTGCCCTGCAGTGGATACGCCAGTGCTGCGGGCATCTGGGTGCGGAAGTCCAGCCGATAGTCCGGGCCGCCGGCTTCCAGCAGCAGCACGCTGACGTCGGCGTCCTCGGTCAGGCGCGCGGCGAGCACGTTACCCGCCGAGCCGGCGCCGATGATGATGTAGTCATATTCCAT
>NZ_JXXD01000273.1 GCF_000935215.1 Stutzerimonas stutzeri | reverse complement strand
CTGCGAGTTCACGATGGCTGGCCCCAGGTCGCCCGGCAGCGGTGGCCCCAGCTCGGGCACCTTCGGCGGCAGCTTCGAGTAATCGGCCGGCAGGCCATCCAGCCCTTCGGACTTCGAGACGCGATCGACGTTGTAAAGCTCGGTCTGCTCGCCCGCACCGCGCCGCTGCGGTTGCAGCGACCACATCAGCGCGCCGAGCACGGCGACCGACAGGACGCCGGCGAGGATGGCCAGCGTGCGCCGGTTCAGGCGCGTGACCGGGCGCGGCTGGGCGCGCAGCGCCACCGCCTCGGGCGCGATCTTCCCCGCCTGCGGCGTGGCGAGGTCGGGAGTGTCGTCCTGAGTCATGGTCAGTTCCTCCGTGCCACGCCATCCGTGCGTTCGATCCGCACCACGTCGCCTTTGTCTCCACCCAGGCGCAGTTCGGCGGCGCCGAACAGCCGATCCACGATGTAGTACGGCGAGCGGAAACGGTAGTTCACCAGTTGCCCGTCGCCCTGCGCACCGATCACGAACAGCGGCGGCAGCTCGCCCTGGGCGATGCCCGCCGGGAACTGGATATAGACCTTCTCGCCGTCATCGAAGGCGCGTAGCGGCTTCCACGGCGGATTGCTGCCACTGATCGCGTAGCGGAAGCGGATCTTCTCCAGCGACAGGCCGGTATCCACCGGCGCGGTCGCCTGTGCGGCCTGCGACTGGCGCTGCAAGGCCAGCATCCGGTCTTTCGGGTAGTCCCAGGACACCGACGCCATCCACGCCCTTTCCGTCGAAGTCAGTTCCAGCAGGTACGTCCGGCGGCTGGTGGTGATGACCAGGTTCGTCTTCAACCCGGAACGGATCGGCTTGACCAGCACATTGACGCGCAACTCGTCGCCGCTGCCGCTGGACGTGTCGCCCACGATCCAGCGCACGGTATCGCCGGCCGCGACCGTCACCAGTTCCTCGCCGGGCTGGAGCGAAACCACGGTCACACGCCCCGGCGCGGCATAGACCTGATAGAGCGCGCCATCGGTGAAGGGCCAGACTTGAGTCGCATTGACGTAGCCTTCGCGCGTGGGCGCGATGCGCGCCTCTGCATTGGCCTTCGACACGCGCACGGTCTCGTCGGCCGGTTCCGGCGCGGGCTTGGCCTCGTCCACCTCCGGCAGCGGCTTCAACTGCGCCGGCAGCGCCAGCGGCTCGGGAATGGCAACAAC
>NZ_JXXD01000272.1 GCF_000935215.1 Stutzerimonas stutzeri | reverse complement strand
AAACGCCGGGTCGAAAGCCCGGCGTTTTTCGTTCAGCGCGTCTGCCGCTGTTGCAACAGCAGGTTCTTGTAGCCGCTGGCGGCCAGCGTCTTTTGTGCGGCATTCAGTTGCTCGCGGCTGCCGAAGGGTCCGACCAGCACGCGATACCAGGGCTCATCACGCACCTTGACGCTTTCCACGCGCACGTCCTGACCAAGCAGGATGATCTGCGCGCGTACCCGATCAGCCTCCGCCTGCTGGCGGAACGAGCCGGCCTGCAGAAAGAACTGGGTAACTGGTGCCTTGGCCACTGTGGGCGGCGGCGGTGGTACCTGGCCATTGAGTGCGGCCTGCGCGCGGGCTTCGTCGATCTTCGCTGCTTCCTCCGGCGTTACCGGCTTAACCGGCGGCTCCGGCTGCTTGGCTTCCGGCGGCAGAATCACTTCCGACTCCGGCAACAGCGTATAGAAGTCGTACTTCGGCTTGGTCGCCTGCTCGCTGGCTGGCGTGCGCTTGGGCTGCTCCTTGATCGCGGTCTTGGGTGCGTCCTTGTTGCGCTTGACCTCCTCGCCACCCGGTTCGAGGCTCATCAGAAACATGATGAAACCGCCGATGACCAGGCCACAGACCAGCCAGATCCAGCCTGGTACGGCCTGTTTGGCGGGCGCCTGATAGCGGCTCGCGCCTCGTTTGGGCGCGGCTTTCTTCCTTGCAGCCACTTACATGCGCTCCAGAGTTTCCAGGCCGAGAAGTTCCAGGCCCTGCTTGAGGGTCTTGCCGGTCAGGGCAGCGAGGCGCAGTCGACTCTGCTTCTGCTCTGGCTGTTCGGCGCTGAGGATCGGGCAGTGCTCGTAGAAACTGGAGAACAGCCCGGCCAGATCGTACAGGTAAGCGCACAGCAAGTGCGGTTCGCCTTTCTCGCCGACTCTGTTCAGCACTTCGCCGAACTGGGCGAGCTTGGCGGCGAGCGCCAGTTCCTGCTCAGCCTCGAGCTGAATCTGCCCCGCGATCTCATCGATGCCTTGACCCAGCTTGCGGAAAACGCTGGCCACGCGGGTGTAGGCATAGAGCAGGTAGGGCGCGGTGTTGCCTTCGAAGCTCAGCATCAGTTCGAAGTTGAAGCGATAGTCGCTGGTGCGGTGCTTGGAAAGGTCGGCATATTTGACGGCGCTGATACCCACCGCGCGGGCGATCTGGCGCAGCTCGGCTTCATCGAGGTCCGGATTCTTGCCCTTGACCAAGGCATAGGCGCGCTGCTCGGCTTCGTCGAGCAGATCGATCAGCTTTACCGTGCCGCCGTCGCGGGTCTTGAACGGGCGGCCGTCGGCGCCATTCATGGTGCCGAAGCCCATGTGCTCAAGCTGCATACCGGCATGGACAAAGCCGGCGCGACGCGCCACTTCGAAAGCCATCTGGAAATGCAGGGCCTGGCGCTGATCGACGAAATACAGCGCGCGATCGGCATGCAGGACCTGGCTGCGGTAACGCATGGCCGCCAGGTCGGTGGTGGCGTAGAGGTAGCCGCCGCCGGCCTTCTGCACGATCACCGGGAGCGGATTGCCTTCGGCGTTCTTGAATTCGTCGAGGAAGACGCACTGCGCGCCGTTGTCCTCGGTGAGCAGACCTTTACTGCGCAGGGCTTCGACGATATCTGCAAGCTCGGCGTTGTAGGCGCTCTCACCCTTGACGTCGGCCGGGGTCAGATTGACGTTGAGGCGGTCGTAGATCTTCTGGCAGTGCGACAGGGAAATATCGTTGAAGCGCGTCCACAGGCTCAGGCACTGTGCGTCCCCGGCTTGAAGCTTTACCACCAGTTCGCGGGCGCGGTCGGCGAACTCGGCGGACTCGTCGAAGCGCTGTTTCGCTGCGCGATAGAACTGCTCCAGGTCGGACAGCTCGCTTTCCGCCGCCGCCGGTTTCTCCTCGAGGTAAGCCAGCAGCATGCCGAACTGGGTGCCCCAGTCGCCGACGTGGTTCTGCCGGATCACCTCGTCGCCGAGGTACTCGAGCACACGACCGATGGCGTCACCAATAATGGTCGAGCGCAGGTGGCCAACATGCATCTCTTTCGCCAGGTTCGGCGATGACAGGTCGATCACCACGCGCTGGGGCGCCGACGCCTTACGCACTGCCAGCTGTGGATCGGCCAGGGCCGCTTCGAGGCGCTCGGCCAGTGCGTCGCTGTTCTGGAAGAAGTTCAGAAAGCCCGGTCCGGCTATTTCCACCTTGCTGATCTGCGCGTCCTGCGGCAGCGCGGCGATCAGCTTCTCGGCCAGGTCGCGCGGCTTCAGTCCGGCTGGTTTGGCCAGCATCATGGCGATGTTGCTGGCGAAATCGCCGTGGCTCTTGTCCCTGGTGTTTTCCACCTGAATCGCAGGGGTCAGCCCTTCAGGCAGGACGCCTTCGGCGGTCAGGCGGACGAGGGCTTGCTGGATCAGGTGGCGAATGCTGTCTTTCATGGTCGGCTCAGTCCGCAAGTGTGCGCGAAAACCCGGCATTATCGGGTCGCGATGGGTATCGCTTCAAGGTGCGTGGCGCGCAGGGCGGCAAAAGTCCGGGTTTCGATCAGGCGATCAGAACAGATCGATCGGGTCGACATCCAGGCTCCAGCGCACGGCGCGACCGCCGGGCAGTTGTTCGAGCATCGGGACCCAGGCGCCCATCAGCCGGTGCAGGGTCGCCCGTGCGTTGCCCTGAAGCAGTAATTGCGCCCTGTAGCGACCTGCACGCCGTTCCATCGGTGCGGGAACCGGTCCGAGCAGGTCGACGCCGTTGAGCTGCAGCTGGTCGAGCAACTGTTCGGCGAGGTTGCAGGCGTCGTCGAGGAAGGCTTCGGCCTGGCCGGGCTTCTGTGCCTCGGCGCGCAGCAGCGCCAGATGGCTGAACGGCGGCAGACCGGCCGCGCGGCGCTCGGACAGGGCCTGCTCGGCGAAGGCGAAATAACCCTGTTCGGTCAGCTGCACCAGCAGCGGATGGTCGGCCAGATGCGTCTGGATGATGACCTTGCCAGGCTCCTCTGCGCGCCCGGCGCGCCCGGCAACCTGGACAATCAGCTGGGCCATGCGCTCGCTGGCGCGGAAGTCGGCTGAGAACAGCCCGCCGTCGGCATCGAGAATCGCCACCAGCGTGACGCGCGGAAAATGGTGACCCTTGGCGAGCATCTGCGTGCCGACCAGCAGGCAGGGTTCGCCGCGGTTGATGGTGCCGATCATCTGCTCCATCGCGCCCTTGCGCGAGGTGCTGTCGCGGTCGATACGCAGCACCGGATAGTCGGGGAAGAGGATGCCCAGGCGCTCCTCGGCGCGTTCCGTTCCGGCGCCAACCGGGCGCAGATCCACCTTGCCGCAGTCCGGACAGTTGCGCGGCGGTCGCTCGACGTGCCCGCAGTGGTGGCAGCGCAGTTCGTTATGGCGTTGATGCAGGGTCATCCGCGCGTCGCAGCGTGGGCACTGGCTGAGCCAGCCGCAGTCATGGCAGAGCAGGGTGGGGGCGAAGCCACGTCGGTTGAGGTAGACCAAAACCTGCTGGCCGGCGCTGAGGGTCTGGCCGATGGCCTGTTGCAGCGGGCCGGATATGCCGGCGTCCAGCGGGCGACTCTTGACATCCAGGCGCAGGAAGCGCGGCGACTGTGCATTGCCGGCCCGTTGCGTCAGCTTGAGCAGCGCGTAGCGGCCGCTGTGGGCGTTGTGAAGGCTTTCCAGCGAGGGCGTGGCCGAACCAAGCACGATCGGCAGGTTCTCCTGGCGCGCGCGCAGCAGGGCCAGATCGCGGGCGTGGTAGCGCAAGCCTTCCTGCTGTTTATAAGAGGCGTCGTGCTCCTCGTCGATGATGATCAGGCCGGGATTCTTCATCGGCGTGAACAGGGCCGAACGGGTACCGATGATGATGTCCGCCTCGCCATCGCGGGCGGCGAGCCAGGCATCGAGTCGTTCACGATCGTTGACGTTGGAGTGCAGCAGCGCGATCCGGGCGTTGAAGCGCTGTTCGAAGCGGGCAAGCGTCTGTGGCCCCAGGTTGATCTCGGGGATCAGCACCAGCGCCTGCTTGCCGGCTTCCAGTACGCGATGAATCAGTTGCAGGTAGACCTCGGTCTTGCCGCTGCCGGTCACCCCCGCCAGCAGGAACGCCTGAAATCCTCCGAGGCCCGCGCTCACCGCCTCGAAGGCCGCGCGTTGCTGTGTATTCAAGGTGAGCTCGGCCTGTAGTAGCCAGCCGCCACTGTGCCCGCGCGTCGGCCTGCTGCGGCGGGATTCGATACGCACCAGCCCCTTTTCCAGCAGCAGATCGAGGCTGTCCTTGTTCAGTTGCAGTTTGCTGAGCAGCGCATGTGGCATGCCGTGAGCGTGCTGGGCGATGGCCTTCAGTGCTTCGCGCTGCCTGGGAGCACGAACCAATCGCGGATCGTCAGGGCTCGCGCCTTCGGCTACGTGCCAGTAGCGCTCTTGTCGCGCTTCAGCGGGTTCGCCCTGACGCAGCAGTACCGGCAGTGCCCAGCTGAGGGTGTCGCCAAGGCTGTGCTGATAATACTGCGCGGTCCACAGGCAAAGCTTGAATAGCGGGGCGGGCAGGGGTGGTTTGCTATCCAGCAGTTCCAGGGCCGGCTTGAGCTTTTCCGCCGGCACTTCGCTGTGGTCGCTCAGCTCGACCAGAATGCCGACCACTTCGCGTCGACCGAAGGGCACGCGCAGGCGTACGCCTGGTTGAAGAGCGGCGGGTGACACGCCAGCCGGCGGCAGG
>NZ_JXXD01000271.1 GCF_000935215.1 Stutzerimonas stutzeri | reverse complement strand
GCGAGGCGATGCGGCGGGCTTCGCGGGTGGTCGGCTCGCGGCGATGGCGCGGGGCGTTCTGGAACGCCTGCCGTTCCTCGTAGGCCAGATGCGGCACGGCCTCCACCCATGCCCACCCCTCGGCGCGCACGTCCTCGGCCAGCGTTGCCAGCTTGTCGCGCACCAGCGTTTCCAGCACTGCGGTATCGGTGAGGTAGGTTCCGGCATCGCCTTCTGCGAACAGGTCGCGGCGGACGCCGCCGCCTGCCTGCCGGTAGGTGTCCAGCCCGACGAAGCGCACCAGCGCGTGCGAGGCGTCGATTTCGCGTTCGGTCAGGCGCTCGCGCAGCTTGGACGGGCTGCGCTGCCATTCCGGCGCACCAAAGAACGCGGCTTCCTGCGCGGCGTGGTCGTCGGTGATGGTCAAGGCCATCAACTGTTCCAGCGTGACGGTTCCGGCGCGGTAGTCGGCCATCAGGCGCGGCGCGATGTGGGCGAGCTTCAAGCGGCGCTGCACCACCAGCGGGGACACGCCGAAGTCGGCGGCAATGTCCTCGATGGGCCGGCCTTCCTTGACCAGCGCGGCGAACGCCTCGAACTGGTCGGCGGGGTGCATCTGCTCGCGCATCAGGTTTTCCGCGAGGCTGACGGTACGGGCCGAAGCATCGGGCACCAGCAGGCACGGCACTTCGTAGTCGGCGGGGATGCGCTTCTTCTTCGCCAGCAGCTTCAAGGCGGTCAGTCGGCGGTCGCCTGCCACCACCTCGTAAGCCTCGCCATCTGCGGAAAGGATGACGATCAGGTTTTGCAGCAGGCCGATGCGGGCAATGCTCGCGGCCAGTTCGGGGATGGACAGGCGCGGCATCTTGCGGGCGTTGCGCTTGGAGCGGCGCGGCAGCAACTGCGAGAGCGGAACCAGAATCAGGTTCTTGGACGGGTCGGCCATTTCCAGCGGTGCGGCGGCTTCGATGGCGACGGCTTCGGTTTTGAGTACGGCGTTCATGGTGATAACTCCTTGCGGTTAGGGATGCAGCAGCGAGAGAAGCGGCAAGGGCTGCTGCCTGCCCCTGCCGCGTGGGGATTCAGGCTTTCAACTGGCGCAGGCCATCGGCCAGCAGCCACAGGGCGCGATTCAGGCGCACGCTTTGGTCGATGCCCTGCACGGGCCGGGTGGTCTGGCGGCGGCCACTCGCGGCGCGGGCGGACAGGCCGCCTTTGGTCAAGTTCTCCTGCGTGCGGTTGAACACGCTCCACAGGTCGCGGCGGTCGTCGTCATGGCGGCGCGGCATCAGGATTTGCGATTCCGTGATGGGCGCGGGCTTGTCCTCGTCGTACTTCAACGCCAGCGCAGCGCGGGCGAACACTTCCGATTCCCCGGCGTCGAGCGTGATGGCGCGCATGGCATCGCGGGATTCCTGCGCCCGGTCAAAGCCGTGCAAGACTTCGTAAGCGCCTTCGATGACGTGCCCGGCTACGTCGCCCTTGTGGGGTACGCGCACGTCCGCCACGGTGTCGCCGCAGACAAGGCCATTGCTGCATACGAACCGGAACATTCCGGCGAGCATCTGATAGCTGCTAGTGCCGTCATGGGAGTTCAGCAGGATGATTTCGTTGGCCTCGCGGCCGTTGATCTGGCTGGCGTGGCGCAGCCGGATCATGTGCTTGGTGTAGTCGCGGCGGTCGTCGTGGCGCACGCGGGTTTGCGTCACCATGAAAGGCTCGAAGCCTTCCCCCCGCAGTTCTTGCAGCACGGTAGCGGTGGGGATGTAGCTGTACCGCTCGGAGCGGCTTTCGTGCGGGGCGTCCGCGAAGATGGACGGGGCCACGGCCCGGATTTGGTCGTCGGACAAGGGACGTTCCGAACGCAGCACCGGGGAACGGGAAGCGAAGCGGGATGCGAGTTGCATGATCTTTCTCCTGACAAAGAAAAGAGGGTTTGCTGTTCACCGCACACCGGATTCCTAGATTCGGAGCCCAGCCTTTCGGCTGTTCGATGCGGTCGGCACGAAGAACCCGGTTGGCCCCGTTGCCACCGTCTTTCCTGAGTTCATCGCCCGCGACGGTCAGGAGCGCGCGAACGGGGGCCGTCAAGGAGGCAAGCGCGGGGTTGGTGCGGCCCGCAGGCGCAGCCGAGGACACGGCCCTGCGCGCCTTGACGGCACACGGCCGCGGGCTACAGTCGCGGACAAGGTGATGAAGTCAGGGGAGACGGCTGGGCATGGCAACGGCCCCTCCACACGCCGACCGCACGGCAAGCGAAGCGCGCAGGCCCGAAGCTGGAAGCCGGGCCGTAGGCGTCAGCCGAGCGGAGCGAGGGAACGATGGAAGCCCGTCAGGGGCGAGACGCCGCAGGCGGCTCGATGCGCTACGCGCACGAGAGCGCGACCGGCCATGTTTCTTGGCCGGGGACGCCCTGACTTCAAGGCTCGATGCACAAGCTCATGCGCCAGTCATCGGGAAACAGGTTCGACAGCGACTGCTGTGGTCTGGCCGATCCGGCGCAGCCGGTTCGGCGGTCTTTGAGGGGCGCCAAGCATCGCGCGGCGGGGATAGCCCGAGGGCTTTCCCCTGGAGGCAAGCGAAGCGCGCAGTGCCCCGCAAGGGGCGCGCAGGCATCACGCCGAGTCGTCAGGGCGCAGGCTGGATTCCGATACCGGCATCCACGGCGATGACGAGTCCAGCAGGTAGCGCGCACCGTGCGCGTACAGACCCGACAGCCCGGTGGGCTGGTAGAACCCGGTGACGCGGCGCCGGAACTGTGCGCCGTACTCGTTGGCGTAGATCACCGCGTCGCCGATCTTGAAGCGCAAGGGCTGGCCGTTCTCCGGCGCGAACGGCTTGAGCGCATCGTGCTGTGCTGTGATTTCGATGATGTGGTCGTGATGGCTGCTCATGGCATTGATCTCCTTCGATGGTCGAGAAAGCACAAGGAGCGCGCGGCGCTCCCACGGCCAGGTCAGACAGCGATCCGCCCGGCCAAGCGCGCATCGCGCGCATAGGCGCTCAACCGCTTCTCGGCGCGGAAAGACAGGTCGCGCTCAATCGGCAGGCCCAGCCCGCCGCGCACCGTCGCCAGTTCGCCCAGGCTGACCCAGCCGATTTCCGGCGCCCCCAAGCCCAGGTCGCAAAGACCAAAGGCGTGGTCGTGGTCATCGGGATCAATCTCGGTCAGTAGCCAGGTCGCGCCGGCGTCCGGCGTGAACAGCTTGACCACGGGGGCCGGATCGAAGTCCGGGTTCTCCAAGGATTCGCGGCCGTTGGTCAGCAGCACGATGCGCTGCTCGTCGGTGATGAGTGCGTTGTTCATGGTGAACTCCTGAAAGGTTGCCGGGCGAAATTGCCCGACCCTTCCAGGGCACGGCGGAGCGCAAGCAGTCAGGGGTCAACGACGGCCGCCAGGACGCAAGCGCCGTCGGCGCGCAGCCCTTGACGGCGAGAACGCCGTGGCACGATGAGGGGAACAGCAAGACCGCCTCCCTCGCACCTCCACGTACTCTGGTTTTCGGTAAGCGAAGCGCGCAGGCCCGAATAGCCATCCGGGCCGGAAGCATCAGCGATGTGAAAGGCGGGTAGTTCTTAAATGCGCGCCCAGTCCCGGTGCAGATCGTCAACGATCATGGGATGACGGTGCCCGCCTCGGTCTGCATGTTCGCGCAAGTGAGGATGATCTGGCGGTAGATCAGGGTGATCGTGGGCGATGTCGGAAGAATCTCTAGCGGGCCAGAGCCACAGCGCCAGTCCCACTCCGACAAGACCAATCAGCGACATGATGATGAAGGTCGATTGCAGCCCAAAGGCAGCGCCGAAGCGACCGGCCAAGGGATAGCAAATGAGCCAGCACGCATGGGACAGGGCGAATTGCGCGGCAAAGACCGCAGGGCGATCCTCGGGATGAGCGGAGCGGCGCAACAGCCGGCCGGAAGGTGTTTGCGCCACGCTGTAGCCGAAGCCGACCACAAACCAGATCACCACCAGAACGGCATAGGTCGGAATCATTGCCCCGGCTGCCGTTCCCACAACCAGCATCGTCGCTCCCGCAATCATGACAGGTCGATCAGCAATCTTGTCGAGCAGGCGAGGCAGCGCGAAGGCCGCAACCATCGACCCGCCTCCGAAGGCCGCCAGCGCCCACGCCACCTCGGATTCGCCCAGGCCGAAGCGTGCCTTCACGATGACCACCGTGTTCACGATCACCATTGACCCCGCTGCTGCCACAGCGAGGCTGATCGCCAGCAGACCCCGAAGGCGCGGTGTGGCGAGGTAAATGCGCGTGCCCCGCGTAGTGCGATCCCATATGCCACGACGCGGGCCGGGAACGGTTGTGGGAAGCCTCACGCTGACCACCAGCGCGGCTGACACGAGGAAGCCGAGAACCGTTCCGGCAAACAGGTTGTGGAAGCTGATGACTGTCAGTAGCGCGGCGGCCAGCATCGGGGAAATCAGGCTTTCCAAATCGTAGGCCAGCCGGGAAAGCGACAGTGCTTTCGTGTACTCGTCTTCGTCCGGAAGGATGTCTGGGATAGTGGCTTGAAAGGTCGGCGTGAAGCCTGCGGACGCCGCTTGCAAGACGAAGATCAGCAGATAGATTTGCCAGATTTCGCTGACAAAGGGCAAGCAGAGCGCAACGGATGCTCGTACTAAGTCAAGGGCAACGAGCAACGACCGTCGCGGCAGCCGGTCGGCGAAAGCCTGCGCGACCGGGGCGACTCCGACATAGGCAAGCATTTTTATGGCAAGTGCCGTTCCGAGTACCGCGCCGGCATTCGCCCCGGCCAGATCGTAGGCAAGCAGGCCAAGGGCTACCGTCATCAGGCCCGTGCCGACAAGCGCAATCACTTGAGCGGCGAACAGGTGACGGTAGGTACGGTTCTTCAGGACGGAGAGCATCGGCGGGCCTCAAAGCAGTTTGGTCAGTGCCTTCATTTCGGTCAAAACGGAGTCTTCGTCATGGGCCAGGCAATGGTCGATGTGGTCGTGGATCAGGACGCGCTTTGCGGCCGTCACCGCGCTTTCCACCGCCGCGAGCTGGCGGGCGATGTCGAGACAGGATTCGCCACTTTCGATCATCCCTATGACGTGCCGAAGATGACCATCGGCGCGTTTCAGCCGCTTCACGAGATCGGGATGGGTTGAGTGCTTGTGTGTCGCGTTCATGTGGCAATTGTATCCCCCCTGGGGGGATATGAAAAAGTGCGCCGCCCGCGAAGGAGCGACGCACCGAAGGCCGCACGACGCAATCAGCCCGCCGCCGGCGCTGTCATCGACTGCAACTGCTCGATCACGCCAGGCTCAACGAACACGCAAGCCTGCTCGTCCGCGATCGGCACGTTGAACACCTGCGCGAACACCGTGCGCCGCAGATGGGCCAGCCGGCCCGTCCGGTATGCCTGCTCGGGCTTCATGCGCCCGCCAGCCTGCGACCCGCTGCGCTGCGGATCGCATTCGACCAGCGCGACAAAGCCATCGTCGGCCAGCTTCTGATGCTCGGGGCACAGGCCCCAGCCGGTCGCCGTGTGGCGCTCCATGCTCGCGCGCAGGCGCTTGTCCAGCAGGATCGCGCCGGTGTCGAACGCCGTGCCGCAGACCAAGCAAACGTGCTGTTCGAGGGAAACGTGTGATTTGTCGTTCATGACGGTTCTCCGGTTGCAAGGGCGGAATTGCCCGGAACCGTCGCCCTCACGGCGCAGCGCAGCAGTCAGGGGTCGCAGACGGCCGCCAGGACGCAAGCGCGCAAGGCGCGCGCAGCCCTTGCACGGCGAGAACGCCGTGATACGGTGAAGGGACACAGCAAGACCGCCCCCTCACACCACCCCACGCACGCGGGTTTTTGGCAAGCGAAGCGCGCAGGCGCGGATCAGCGAGCCGGGCCGGAGGCGTCAGTGATGGAAGCCCGACAGGGGCGAGACTCGCGCAGCGAGGCTCGATGCGCAGCACGACAGCGCGACGGCGGTACGCCGGGACGCCCGACTGCTTGGGACAGGACTATTCGTTGTCGGTCTTGCGCTGCTCGATCTGCAACTGCGCCCGTTGCGTTGCTTGTTGCAGCCGCTCCACCAGCACGCCCCTCGGCGGCAAGGCGGTCAGGTACTCGGCGACGTGGATGCCCGACTTGTCCAACTCCAGCAATTCGATCTGCTCGCGCTTCTTGCCGGTGCAAAGGATGATCCCCAGCGGCGAGGCTTCCTCCGGCTCCCGTTCGTGCTTGTCCAGCCAGCGAAGATAAAGCTCCATCTGTCCCTTGAAAGCTGCCTTGAACTCGCCGACCTTCAACTCCACTGCCACCAGCCGCCGCAGCTTGCGGTTGTAAAACAGCAGGTCGAGGTGGAAATCCTCGCCGTCGATCTGGATGCGCTTCTGCCGGGCCACGAAGCTGAAACCCGCGCCCAGCTCCAACAAGAACGACTCCATTTCGCGGATGATCGCCGCCTCCAAGTCGCCTTCCTGCCAAGTGTCCCGCAGCCCCAGGAAGTCGAGGATGTACGGGTCGCGCATGACCAGGGCGGGCGACATGCGCTGCGCATCGCGCATCGTCGCCAGCTCGTGCGCGATCGTCTCGCCCGGCTTTTGAGACAGCGCCGTGCGCTCGTACAGCATCGAGTCGATGCGCTCGCGCAGCGTCCGGACGCTCCAGCGTTCGGCGCTCGCCATCTGCGCGTAATAGTCCCGCTGGAGCGGGTCTTTCAGCGGGATCAGGGCGATGAAGTGCGTCCAGCTCAATTCTCGTATCAGTGATACGAGAATCTGCTCGTCGGGGAAGGTGGCCGCGAACTGCACCATGCGGCGCAGGTTCTGCTCGGCAAAACTGCCGCCGTACTCCTTCACCAACTGCGCCGCCAGGGTGGGCAGGACTTCCTTGCCGTAGGCGCCCCGGCGTCCGTCCAAGACGTGCGTGCGGATGCGCTGGCCGATGCGCCAGTAGAGCATCGTCAGCTCGCTATTCACCGTCGAGGCGGCGCGCTTGCGCGCCGCCTCGATCAGTGCCCGAATGTCGCCCAGCAGCG
>NZ_JXXD01000270.1 GCF_000935215.1 Stutzerimonas stutzeri | reverse complement strand
GGCCGCCGGGTTGCTCCTGCACCATCGGCATCACCGGGCGCAGCTCGGCCGGCAGCGGGTCGCCGCCAAGCACGGTGACGATCGCCTCCGCACCTTCGGTGATGCCGGCCGTGAAGTCGCCGCGCTGGAATGCCGGCGCGATGATCCGGTTGATGATGACCGAGGACTGCGCGTCGGTGAGCCGGCCTTCCAGACCGTAGCCGACCTCGATGCGAATCTTGCGATCATCGCGCGCGACGATCAGCAGCGCACCGTTGTCCTCGCCCTTCTGGCCGATGCCCCAGGTACGGCCAAGCTCCAGACCGAATTCCTCGATGCTGCGCCCGCCCAGGTCCGGCACCGTGACAACGACAACCTGCTCACCGGTCGCCTGCTCGTGGCCGGCCAGCATGCTGGTCAGCCGCGCCTCGGCCTGGGTGTCGAGCAGCTCGGCACGATCGACCACGCGCCCGGTCAGCTCCGGGACCTCGGCTTCCTGGGCGACGAGGCTACCGGCCCAGAGCAGCAGGATCAGCAGTAGCGGAAACCTGGAGGTCATTGAAACTGCACTTGTGGCGCTTGCTCGGCATTCTCGGCGGTAGCCTCGAAGTTCTCGCGAATCGGCATGTCGCTGTACATCAGGGTGTGCCAGATACGACCGGGGAAGGTTCGAATCTCGGTGTTGTAGCGCTCGACCGCAGCGATGAAGTCGCGACGTGCCACCGCGATGCGGTTCTCGGTGCCTTCGAGCTGCGATTGCAGGGCAAGGAAGTTCTGATTGGATTTCAGATCCGGATAGCGCTCGGATACCGCCATCAGCCGGCTCAGGGCGCCGGTCAGCTGGTTCTGCGCCTGCTGGAACTGCTGCAGCTTCTGCGGATCATCCAGGGTGCTGGCATCGACCTGAATCGACGTGGCCTTGGCCCGCGCCTCGACCACGGCGGTAAGGGTTTCCTGCTCCTGACGGGCGAAGCCCTTGACCGTCTCGACCAGATTGGGAATCAGGTCGGCACGGCGCTGGTACTGGTTCTCCACCTGCGACCAGGCGGCCTTTACCTGCTCGTCATAGGTTGGGATGTTATTGACTCCGCAACCGGCCAGAAGCCAGGAGAGGAAGACCACGGCAGTCAGTTGCCAGGTGTAGCGAAAACGCTGCGTATGCATGATGCGCCTGTCCATTCTGTTAACCAGTACTCAGATAAGAATAGCCAAACGCCATAAGAGTTCAGGCGCGCAACAAAAGCTCACAGCTCGAGCATGAATAACGCGTCTAAATGAGATGCCAGGGGGCGCGCGCCAACAGCGCCTTGCAACGGGTCTGCAGATGTCCATGCAGCAGCCGCACCGGCTTGCTCAACTGCGCGCGATGGGCGCAGAGCAGGCTGAGTGGCGCCGCCTCGCCAAGACAGTCCGGCAACAGCACCTGTAGACGGCCCGCTGCCACGTCGTCGGCAATGTCCAGCCAGGACTTGTAGGCCAGCCCGCTGCCGGCCAGCGCCCAACGACGCACCACGTCCGCATCGTCACTGACCCGGTCACCACTGACCTGCACGGTGACCGCCCGGCGTCCTTCCTGAAAGCACCAGCGGTCATGCACGCGCCCGGCGAGCATGAAGCGCAGGCAGTTGTGCGCCGCCAGCTCGTCCAGCCGTCGTGGCTCGCCGTGCCGTTGCAGGTAGGCAGGCGAAGCGCACAGCACCCGGCGGTTCTCGCCAGCGACCGGCAGCGCGACGAGGCTGGAATCCTCTGGCGCGCCATAGCGCAGGACGATGTCCACCGGCTGACGGAACAGATCGGTCAGCCCGTCGCCCAGCAGCAGGCGCACCTGCAACTGCGGATGAATCGCCTGGAATTCGTCGAGCCACGGCAGCAGCACGTTGCGCCCGAAGTCGGACGGCGCCGACAGCTGCAGCACACCACTGATCGCCTCGCGACCACCAGCGAGCGCCTGTGCCCCCTCGTGCAAGCTGGCCAGTGCTGCCCGGGCATGCAGCAGATAAGCCTCGCCCTCGGCGGTCAGGCGCAGGCTGCGGGTGGAGCGCACGAACAGCCGCACACTCAGGCTCGCTTCGAGGCGCTTCAAGGCCGCACTGGCCACTGCGGGCGACACGTCGAGCCCGCGCGCGGCCGCGGAAAGGCTGCCGCTGTCGGCGGTACGGACGAACAGCTGCAGGTCGTCGATACGCAGCATTTTCAAAATCCTGTTGAAAGAGCCTCGCTTATCGCCCCGTTTTTCCGCCGAGTCAAATAAACGACCATGCCCGCACTCAACCGAACCCAATGGAGCATCAGCATGAAAGCGGTCGCCTATTTCGAATCCCTCGCCATCGACGATCCCCGTGCCCTGCAGGACGTGGAGCTACCAGAGCCGCTGCCCGGCCCGCGAGACCTGCTGGTGGAGGTGCGCGCCATCTCGGTCAACCCGGTAGACACCAAGGTACGCCGCAACACCCAGCCCGAGGCCGGTCAGCCGAAGGTGCTGGGCTGGGACGTCGCCGGCGTGGTGGTCGGGGTGGGCAGCGAAGTCAGCCTGTTCAAGGTCGGCGACGAGGTGTTCTACGCCGGCTCCATCGCCCGCGCGGGCGGCAACAGTGAACGCCATCTGGTGGACGAGCGCATCGTCGGACGCAAGCCGCAGAGCCTGAGCTTCGCCGAGGCCGCCGCGCTGCCGCTGACCGCCATCACCGCCTGGGAGCTGCTGTTCGAACGCCTGCAACTGGTGGAGGGCCATGGCGCCGGGCAGCAGCTGCTGATCGTCGGAGCCGCCGGCGGCGTCGGTTCGATCATGCTGCAGCTGGCCCGTCAGCTCACCGAGGTCAGCGTGATCGCCACCGCCTCACGTCCGGAAACCCAGGCCTGGGCGCGTGAACTCGGCGCGCACCATGTCATCGACCATAGTCAGCCGTTGTACGCCGAGCTGCAGCGCGCCGGTTTCGCCAGCGTCAGCCATGTCGCCAGCCTGACCCAGACCGATCAGCACTTCGATCAGCTGGTCGAGGCGCTGACGCCGCAGGGCCGCCTGGCACTGATCGACGATCCGGCCCAACCGCTGGACGTGATGAAGCTCAAGCGCAAGAGCCTGTCCCTGCACTGGGAACTGATGTTCACCCGCTCACTGTTCGAGACGCCGGACATGGTCGAGCAGCACCACCTGCTGCAGCGCGTCAGCCAGCTGGTCGATCAGGGCGTGCTGCGCACCACCCTCGGCGAGCACTTCGGCACCATCAACGCGGCCAACCTGCGCCGTGCCCATGCCCTGCTGGAAAGCGGCAAGGCCAAGGGCAAGATCGTGCTGGAAGGTTTCTGAGCTAGATGACGCCGGCCGCGCGCAGGCCAGCAATCTGCTCGTCATTCATGCCCAGCAGGCGCTGCAACAGCGCCTCGCTGTGTTCGCCGAGCAGTGGCGGCGGCATGCGGTAATCCACGGGTGAAGCGGACAGCCGCAGCGGGCTGGCCACCTGCGGCACGTGGCCGGCCAGCGGGTGCGGCATCTCGACGTTCAGCCCGCGGTGCTGCACCTGCGGGTCGCTGAACACCTGGGCCAGGTCGTTGATCGGCCCGCAAGGCACGCCGGCCTGCTCCAGCGCACTGACCCATTCGGCCGTAGTGCGGAACACCGTGACCTGACGAATCAGCGGAATCAGTTCGGCGCGATGGGCGACCCGCGCGCGATTGCTGGCGAAGCGCGGATCGTCCGCCCACTCCGGCCGCCCGGCGACCTCGCAGAACTTGCGGAACTGACCGTCATTGCCGACGGTGAGGATGATATCGCCATCGGCGGTGGGGAAATCCTGATAGGGCACGATGTTCGGATGGGCATTGCCCATGCGCCTAGGCGCCACGCCGGTGGTGAGGTAGTTGAGCGCCTGGTTGCCGAGGCAGGCGACCTGCACGTCGAGTAGCGCCGTGTCGATATGCTGGCCCTCGCCGCTGCGTTCGCGATGTGCCAGCGCAGCGAGCACGCCAACGGTGGCGTACAGGCCGGTGAGGATATCGGTCAGCGCCACGCCGACCTTCACCGGCCCGGCGCCCTCCTCCGCATCGCTGCGGCCGGTCAGGCTCATCAGCCCGCCTAGGCCCTGGATCATGAAGTCGTAGCCAGCACGTGTGGCGTAAGGCCCGTCCTGGCCAAAACCGGTGATCGAGCAATAGACCAGCCGCGGATTGATCGCCTTCAGGCTTTCATAATCCAGCCCGTAGGCGGCGAGCCCGCCGACCTTGAAGTTTTCCAGCAGCACATCGCACTGCGTCACCAGCTCGCGGATGATGCGCTGACCCTCGGGCCGGGTGAAGTCGACGGTCAGCGACTGCTTGTTGCGGTTGGCGGTCAGGTAATAAGCCGCCTCCGAGGTGTTCTCGCCGTGCTGATCCTGGAGATAGGGCGGGCCCCAGTGACGGGTGTCGTCGCCAGTGCCGGGGCGCTCGACCTTGATCACCTCGGCGCCGAGATCACCGAGAATCTGCCCGCACCAGGGTCCGGCGAGCACGCGGGACAGGTCGAGCACGCGGATATGGGACAGGGCGCCGGGCATGGAAAACCTCACAGGCTATTGGAAGGTGAAAGCACCCTCGCCCGGTAGGAGAGGGCCTGGGTGAGGGAACCATTAGCAGTGCCAAGCACCCTC
>NZ_JXXD01000269.1 GCF_000935215.1 Stutzerimonas stutzeri | reverse complement strand
ATCGAAAAAGCTATTCCTCACTGCTTGTGGGGAGAGTCCATATAGGGTTGTTAGCTGCATGGGTTTGGACCTTGTGGAGGGCTACGCCGGAGAAAGTGGCAGGGACGGAGCTATATAGCTAGCCACCTGAAAATAAATCTGCCCCTTTCCCCTATTACGTCCAGGCTAACTCGCTAACTAACTTTCGATAACATTTCCTCCATCACCGCTTGCCGCTTCAATCTGTCGTCTGTAAGGTTTTCAAAGGACTGAATAATACCAATCGCCTTGTTGAAGGGATCCAATACGCTTGATCCATGCTTCGAAAAGCTTGAAATTATCTTGCCTGTGTATGACTCCATTTTCTTCGAATTGATTTTTGGTACTTCCTTCCCTGCCACTATTGCTCTAATCAATACGAGAATGTGCCATTTGTACTTGCGCATATTTTGAGGAATATCCGCACTCGCCACCAACAAATGCAATCTATAAAGAGAAAGACAAGCTGCGTAAAAAATTGACTCTTTCGTATCATCAGAGAAAATCTGGTCGCCTAACTGATCATACATTTGCTTTGGATAGCGATAAGCAAGATCCGGGCGTTCAAAAAACATCGAGGCAACAGCTTTAGCAGCAACGTTTACATTAAAGGTACGTACTGCAGGAATATCTCTACCTACATACTGCCTATCCCGGCGCTCGAAATAGAGCCGTCCGTCCTGACCTTCGAACGTATTGAAATATTCTTCGACTCTTTTCACTACGGGGCGAAGTGACAAAAACTGCGTTTCGTCAACTTTTGACTGACTATTTGTAGCGCGGACCAAATCAGCAAAAACGTCTTCATTAGAAGTTTCGACGACTTTCAGATTCACCATAACCGAGTCGTTAAGGCTATCTCTACACTCAAATAAAACGTTAGATGTTTGACAGCCATTTACAATCTGAAAATTTTCAAGATGAAGAATGCTACCCTGGACTCTTACGTCAGGGCTTACGATTGTTATCCCGTTATTCAGAACAGGAAATCTAGTTGATTGATTTACTTCTTCAAGCGTCTTAGCTATTGACCCATTAACTGGATTGTCTATCCCAAGGAACGCTCTGACGTTCTCCTGAAATACATGAGCTCTAAGGTTTCCATCCTCATTCAAGAGGAGATTATCTACAAGGTCCTTAGCTTTAACGACCGCAAGATACGCCTCATCAATCCCATGAATTTTTGGCAGTGCAGCATTACTAAACATTTCTAGCTCTGAGCTTACTGTTTCATAAGTGCTAACCCAGAGTCTTGTTATTTCTTCTCTGCCAAGAAAATCGATGTCGACATTACCAAAATAACCTATGTCTGATAATTGATCTATAAAATCAATTTTTGCATTCTCTAACGCTTCTGGTTTCTTATATGTTCCAGTAGTGACAAATCTCGCGGTTATATTTGGCTTCCCACCTCTTAGCTTTGGCACATTACTTAAAATTACCTCAAATATTTCGCGTGCATTATTCTGGACAGCATCATTCGACTCATAAGTACCTGCAGTTGAAAACCTCAGTATTGCCTCTTTAAACTTCAAAAAATCGCCTAAATCAAAGCCCTCACTCGTTTTCGCTTGAATGAACACCACTTCAACATCGTGATTCTTTCTTCCCGTCTTGAAGCAAGCCTCAGCATCCTCTGAGGAGATAACCAGTTCCTCGTCTATTATTATAGCTACACCGTCAATTCCATCATCTGCTTCACTAGACGTAACGTCGTCAAGCTCATATGTATTAACCAACCTAGCAGCTAGCACTGAATAATTTACGAACAACTCAAACTGCTTGGATTCATCTAGCTGCTCAAATCCATGACTTTTTACAAAGCTATCGAGGTGGGTTTTGGTAATCCTATGCATAATTACTCCTTTTTAACTCTTGATAAGTCCAGTACATCAAAAAATGTTCTGGAAAAGAGGACAGATTTATTTTCTCGTTCTGCGACAGCAGCGGGTCTTTCTTGAGCACCATCAACTGCAACGACAAAGAAGCGCGCCTGCACCATCGGGTTGGCGACGGTCTTCAGCCCGCTGCTGGAGCGCAGCGTGGCCCAGTCATGGGTCATGGGTCATGCTCTGAGTGGTGACGACCTTCCAGTCCTTGACCTCGAGCACGAGGATGCCGCGCCGTGGGTGCAGCACGACAAAGTCGGGATAGCGCGCCTTGGGCCCGACCGGGACGTTGCTCCAGCAGAGGTAGTCGTCTTCCAGAAGCTTTTCCAGCCGCTCGGCGAAGCGCCGCTCGCCGGGTGTGTCGAACTGGCATTGCGAGCGGACAGGGAACAAGCGCCATCTTTACCTTCCTTGGTAGCGGGCCGGTGCAGATCGTAGCGTCGCAGCGGAACCGTGATCGAGTGCGCAATTGCTGCGCGTGCTGGCACATTAGCCACTGCTTCCGTATGGGTAAAGCAGACGATGGATTAATCCTCGGTTTTCACACTGTCGCCTGACGCGCGGTCACTGGCGCCGTGTGCTCTTTCCGCCCGCCTTCCCTGTCCACCCCTGCATGGCTCAGTTGCGGAGGTGATCGTGGAAGGCATGTTTTTCAGTAGCGGAACGACATTGATACGGACGCTGGTAATCGGCGTGCTGGCCTATATCAGCCTGGTGCTGTTGTTGCGCCTGTCGGGGCGGCGGACGTTGTCGAAGATGAATGCGTTCGATCTGGTGGTGACGGTGGCGCTGGGTTCGACCTTCGCGACAATTCTGCTCAATCGCGATGTGTCGCTGGCCGAGGGGGTGCTGGCGTTCGCGCTGTTGATCGGGCTGCAGTATGTGGTCACCTGGTCCAGCGTGCGGGTGGCGTGGGTGCGGCGTACGGTGACGGGCGAGCCGGCGCTGCTGTTCTATCGCGGGCGTTTTCTCGGCGATGCCATGCGCGTGGCGCGAGTGACCGAGGATGAGGTGCGGGCCGCCGCGCGCAGTCAGGGGCTGGCCGCGCTGGATGGCATCGAGGCGGTGGTGCTGGAGACCGATGGCAGTTTCAGCGTGATCACCGATGGCGCTGGCGACAGCCGTTCCACGCTGGACGGGGTGAATGTGCCGGGGCCGAATGAAAAGGGCGTTTGAGGCCTTGGCGCGCCTCGGCGGCGACTGATCAACGCGCCCGCCGCCGGGCGCCCGCGCCGGTCCGGTTGCCGCCGCGCGGTGGTGCCGCCAGACTCGTTGCTTTCCGCCACCCCTTCGATGCGACCTCACCGATGAAAACCAACCTCGACGAAATGCTCGCCTTTGTCAGCGTGGTCGACAGTGGCTCGATCAGCGCCGCTGCCGTGCAACTGGAACAGACCGCTTCGGGCGTCAGCCGAGCGTTGAGTCGGCTGGAGGACAAGCTGGCGGTGACGCTGTTGCGCCGCACCACGCGGCGCCTCGAGCTGACCGAAGAGGGCGAGGTGTTCCTGGCGCAGGCGCGGCGCATTCTGGCCAGCGTGGAGGAGGCCGAGGAGCAGATGGCGCTGCGGCGGCAGACACCGGCGGGGCGTCTGCGGGTCAACACCGCTTCGCCGTTCATGCTGCATGTGATTGCGCCGCTGATCGGCGACTTTCGCGCGCGCTACCCGCAGATCGAGCTGGAGCTGTACAGCGACGACCGCATCATCGACCTGCTGGAGCGGCGCACCGACCTGGCCATCCGCATCGGCCCGCTGCCGGATTCCAGCCTGCATGCGCGGCCGCTGTGTCACACCATGCGCCGGGTACTGGCGAGCCCGGCCTATCTGCAGCGGCATGGCGTGCCGCTGCAGGTCGAGGACCTGGCGGATCACAGCCTGATCGGCTTTACCGAGCCGGACCGGCTCAACGACTGGCCGCTGCGCCATGCGCTGGGGGAAAGCTGGCGGATCACCCCGGCGCTGCGTGTCTCCAGCGGCGATACGGCGCGTGAACTGGCACTGGCCGGCGAGGGGCTGGTGTGTCTGTCCGACTTCATGACAGACAAGGATCGCCAGCGCGGCGAGCTGGTGGAGGTGCTGGCGGCGCGGCGCGTCGACGTGCGCCAGCCGATCAACGCGGTGTACTACCGCAACAGCGCGCTGGCCTCGCGCATCGCCTGCTTTATCGACTTTCTCAGCGAACGCCTGGGCGCGTAGCCGGCCACGCTCAGCCGTTGCCGAGAATCTCGCCGACCTTGGTGGCGAAGACATCGATGGCGAAGGGCTTGGTGATCACCGCCATGTCCGGGCCGAGAAAATCGTTGGCGGCGAAGCTCTCGGCATAGCCGGTGGCGAACAGCACTTTCAGGCCGGGGCGTTGCTGGCGGGCGATGTCAGCCAGTTGCCGACCATTCATGCCGGGCAGACCGACGTCCGAGATCAGCAGGTCAATGCGTTGCCCGCTCTCGGTGATACGGAGCGCTTCGCTGGCTTCGCCGGCTTCCAGCGTTTCATAGCCCAGCTCGTTCAGCACTTCGACCACCAGCGCGCGTACCACCGGCTCATCCTCGACCACCAGGATGGTTTCGCCGGCGCCTGTGGGCGTGCGTTCGGGTTCGTGGGCGAGGGCGGTGACTTCGCCCTGATGTACCGGCAGGTAGAGGTGCACCCGCGTGCCGATATCCGGCTCGGATTCGATCTGGATGTAGCCCTTGGACTGCTTGATGTAGCCATAGACCATCGACAGCCCCAGTCCGGTGCCCTGGCCGATCGGCTTGGTGGTGAAGAACGGCTCGAAGGCTCGCGCCATGACATTCGGCGCCATGCCGGTGCCGGTGTCGACGACGCTGAGCAGCACATACTCACCCGCGGCCATGCCGCTTTTATTTGAATCGGGTGACTTGCCCATGGTGAAGCTGGCGGTCGAAAGTGTGATCCGGCCGCCGTAGGGCATGGCATCTCGCGCATTGATGACGAGGTTGATCAGCGCGGTCTCGAGCTGATTCACATCCATGCAGGCCGGCAGCAACCCGCCGCTGAGGCGCGTCTCGATGGTGATGTTCTCGCCCGTGGTGCGATGCAGCAGATCCTCCAGCGAGGCCACCAGCTGGTTGACGTCGACCGGCTTGAGGTCGAGCGCCTGCTGCCGTGAGAAGGCCAGCAGCCGCTGGGTCAGCGCGGCGGCGCGCTGGGCGGACGTCACGGCGCCGCCGATATAGCGCTCCAGCTCCAGCGGCTCGTTGCGCTGATGGCGTCGCTGCATCAGGTCGAGGCTGCCGATGATGCCGGTCAGCAGGTTGTTGAAGTCGTGGGCGATACCGCCGGTGAGCTGGCCGACGGCCTCCATCTTCTGCGCCTGGCGCAGGGCTTCTTCGGCGCGGCTGCGCTCGGTGACCTCGGTGGCCACCCGCGCTTCGAGGGTCTCGTTGAGCTGGCGCAGGCTGTTCTCGCTGACGCGCAGCGCGTCTTCGGCATACCTGCGTGCGCTGATGTCGGTGCAGGCGCCGGCGACATAGGCGAGCGTGCCGTTGGCATCGCGAAAGGCCTTGGCCTTGCAGGCCAGCCAGCATTCCGCACCGGCATTCACCAGGCGAAACTCCGCGGTGAAGTCATCGCCCTTGGCGTAATGATCGAAGGCCAGGCGCACATGTGCACGGTCATCGGGATGGACCTGCTGGACGAAGCCATCGACGCTGGTGACCTGCTGCCCAAGTGGCAGATGGAAGATCTGCTCCAGCGAGCTGTCCAGGCTGAGGCTGCCATCACTGAGAAACCAGGTGAAGGTGCCGATGCCGGAAGCGAGCAACGCAGCGCGAAAACGCTCCTCGAAGTGGCTGAGACTGTCGCTGTGCTCCCGCTGGACCTCCTCGGTCACGTCTTCGACCTGGTGGATGATGTAGAGCACCTCACCCCGCTGATCGAGCACCGGAACATTCAGCGGCCGCCAGTAGCGCAGCTCGAAACCGCCGCCCAGCGCTGCGGGCCGGGGGATGTCGTAGCGGGTGATCGCCATGCGATCCGGCGCGCGGCTGCGCAGCACACGCTCAAGCGAGTCGCGCAGTACACCGGTGCCGAACTCGGTTGGATCGTCCGGATTCTTGCGGAACACGTCGAATACCGGTCGGCCCACGCTTTCTTCCCTGCGCGTGTGGGTGGCGCGCAGTTGCGCGTCGCTTGCAGCGAGGATGGTGAAATCCTGATCAGGCGCGAGGATCAGATGCAGGTTGGGGACGGCTTCGAATATCGCCTGATAGTTGAGCGTCTGCGTCATCGGACTAGCGGAACCCTTGAATGAAACCTCGGCCGGGCGCTTCCATCTGCCAGAGGTTTAATAGTGTGAATGGGCGTGCGTTCTCTCGGTGCGTCAGAGCGGAATCGGCTATGTCCCGACTCAGCCTTGCGCATTGGTCATATTCAGCAGAGGCGGCAAGGGCGACGATGGTTCCAGCAACCGGACGGAGCGCAGGAGAATATCGGAATAGCGTGACGCGATGGGCGATCCGCCCAGGCGTGCGGGCGCGGGTAGATGCAGGTTGCGGCCG
>NZ_JXXD01000268.1 GCF_000935215.1 Stutzerimonas stutzeri | reverse complement strand
GTGAAGGACGAGGACCAGGTTTGACCGCCATCGGTGCTGTACTCGATGGTCGCACCGGCTTCGGTTCCGCCAATGGTCAGGGCACCGGAGTTAGTGATGCTGTCCGAGCCGCTGGCGCCAGTGTCGGCCTGCAACGAAACGGTCGGCGCGGCGACCTGGGTGTCGAGGGTGAAACTGACGGTAGTGGCCGCGGAGGTATTACCGGCCACATCGGTCTGACGGACGGAAACGGTGTTGCTGCCTTCGATGGCCGAGAAGCTATCGGTCCAGGTCTGGCCGCCGTCGGTGCTGTACTCGACGGTGGCGCCGGTCTCGGTTCCGCCGATGGTCAGGGCGCCATTGTTAGTGATGCCATCAGTGCCGCTTGTGCCGGTATCGGCCTGCAACGAGACGGTCGGTGCGGCTGGCGCAGTGGTATTGACGAAAGCGTTAGAAAAGGCGGCGCTTTCTTCAGCGGTCTCGAACGTGGTCGAAGTCAAGCCGTCCGTCGGAAATCCGATCGTCGCCTGCACTTGTTCGCCTGTTTCGTCCAGGACGATGGCCGTATGGCCGCCACCGGAACCGCCGGCCCCGCCGCCTGCGCCAGGACCGGCAGCGGTCGCTTCCAGATCAGTGGTGGGGTCGAAGCCATCGGCGATTGCTTGTTCCAGCTCCGAGATCGGCTCGGAATCGCCTGTGTCAGCCAGCTCGCCAGCTTGCCAGGATGCCGATTCGCCCAGGCTGATCATCTCGCCATTCGGTAGCTCCAGCGTTACGGCGCTGCCTGCCTCGGTCAGGACCTGCTCACCGCTGAACAGCCGGTCACCTTCAAACAAAGCGCGGCGAACGCCGTCCGCCGATATCGCAAACGCCTGGCCGATAACGCTTTTCACGACGACGTAGTTAGAGCTCATGTTCTTTGCTCCGAATGGTAGATGTAGACCGGCTTGGGGCCTGATAGAGTGCCGCCGAGCTGCGGAGTATACTTGCTATATTTTTGACGCTAATAAAAAGTCGACGAGTGGAGGGTCAATCTATTGACCCTCGATAGCGTGATGTTAAACAATGTACGTAATGATGTCACTGTGATAGCAGGTACGCTTTTTTCATTAAGCCGAAAACGCTCACGCAGTAGTGGTATTACGCACCCATATGGGTCCCGTTTGCGCTCTGTTGTCGTGTCGGCCTTGCCACTCGCCCAACTTTCGGAACCCGTCGTCATGAAGCCTTTCGCCCTGGTGCTTCCCCTGTTTTTCGCCGTCTCGGCCGCCGCTCATGCGCAGTCTTTGCAGGAGGCAATGCGCAGCGCGCTCGATACCCATCCGGAAATCAGCGCCGGCGTTCACGCTCGTATGGCGGCCGAGGAGCAGCTGCGTTCCGCTAAGGGCGGCTATTTGCCCCGAGTGGATCTGGTGGCGGGTTATGGTCGAGAGGGCACTGACAGTGTCAGTACGCGTCAGGATGAGCATGGTTACCGTACGCTGAGCCGGGGTGAGGCGAGCCTGACTGCCCAGCAGATGTTGTTCGACGGTTTCGCCACCTCCAGCGAAGTGAAGCGCCAGCGCGCTACGGTCAACGCTCGGGCCTATGAGTTGTTGGGCAGTGCGGAGCGCACCGCATTGGAAGTGGCGCAGGTGTACATGGATGTCCTGCGTCGTGAGGCGCTAGTGCGTCTGGCCGAGGAAAACCTGCGCAGCCATGAGCGGATCTTCGATCAGATCAGCCTTCGCAGCCGCCAGGGCGTCGGGCGGATGGCCGACCTCGACCAGGCCGAGGCTCGTCTGGCCCAGGCGCGCAATAACCTGATTACAGAACAGACCAACCTTGCCGATAGCCAGGTCAACTACCTCGCGCTGGTGGGGAAGATGCCGACCGACTTGAGCCGGCCGGCGCTGGCTGCGGTGGAGCTTGCGCAGAGCCTTGAGCAGGCGCGTGAAAAGATGCTGGTGGAAAACCCGCAGCTGCGTTCGGCGCAGGCGGACGTGAACGCCGCCGAGGCGCAGGTGCAGGCAGCCAAGTCCGAGTTCTACCCGCGCTTTGCGCTGGAGCTCGCGAGTGGCGCCAATAACGATATCGACGGCGTGAACGGGCACGAGAACGAATGGCAGGCCATGGTACGCATGCGCTACAACCTGTTCGCGGGCGGCAGCAACAGTGCTGACCTACGCGCTCGCGCCAGCCAGGTCGGGCAGGCCATGGATATTCGCAACAACGCGCTGCGTCTGCTCAGCGAGGAGATGGGGCTGGCCTGGAACGCTCTGAACAACGCACGCCAGCAGCTTCCGATTGCTCAGGAATACGTCGATCGCAGCAGCCGTGTGCGCGATTCTTACCAGCAGCAGTTCACCCTGGGTGAGCGTACGTTGCTGGATTTGCTCGACAGCGAGAACGAACTGTTCACCGCTGCGCGTCGTCTCGAAGACGTGCGCTTTAGTGAGGCTTTGAGCCATTACCGCATCCAGGCGGTCAGCGGCTCTCTGTTGCGCAACCAGGGGGTCGTGGCGCCCCTGGCCGCCGTGCCGATGGATGACGTGCGCGCTCAGGTCCAGTTGCCCGCGATGAATTAAGAGGGCGGCCCGTCGGGTCCCATGATGCACTCTCAGGATGCTGTAACGCCCGAGGCGGCCTTGCGCTTCGACCCGCGCTCGAGCCATGACGATCCGCTGCTGGATGGCCTGCTCTCGCTCTGCGCCTTCCACCAGAAGCCAGCCAGCCGGGCGACGCTAAGTGCCGGTTTGCCACTCGCCGATCATCGACTGACTCCTGAGCTGCTGCCGCGTGCGGCAGCCCGGGCAGGTCTGCGCGGTCGTTGGCTGCGTCGTGAGCTGACTCAGATATCCGCCCTCGCGTTGCCTGCACTGTTGCTGTTGCGTGACGGGCGTTGCGCATTGCTACTGGGCTGGCAGCCGGACGGGCGGGCGCGGGTGATGCCCAGCGAGTCCGAGGGTGGTGAGCTGGATGTCGCGCGAGAAATCCTCGAGGAAGACTACACGGGGCAGGCCTTCTTCGCTCAGCCGCAACACCGCTTCGATCTGGATCGCGGTGAACTTATCCCGCGGACGACTCACTGGTTTCGCGACACGCTGAAGCGTTCGCGCTGGCTGTATATCGACGCCATTGCCGCCAGTTTCGTGATCAGTCTCATCGGCCTGGTCACGCCGCTGTTCGTCATGAACGTCTACGACCGTGTGGTACCGAACCAGGCCGAGGCAACGCTCTGGGTGCTGGCCATCGGCATCAGCGGTGCGTTCGTGTTCGATCTGCTGCTCAAGACGTTGCGTGGGCTGTGTCTGGATCTGGCTGGCAAGAAAACCGATCTGATCATTTCCGCCACGCTATTCGAGCGGGTGGCAGGCATGCTGATGCGCCACCGCCCAGCGCGCGTCGGGACCTTCGCCCAGCACATTCACGAATTCCAGTCACTGCGCGAGTTTCTCGCTTCGCTGACGCTGGCGAGCCTGATCGATCTGCCATTCACCTTGCTGATCATTGCCGTGATTGCGCTGATCGGTGGGCATCTGGCGTGGGTGCCGCTATTGGCCTTTCCGCTGGTTGCAGCACTCAGCTTCGCGCTGCAGCGGCCCCTGGCCGACACCCTGGAACGCACCATGGCGCTATCGGCAGAGCGTCAGTCGAGCCTGATCGAAACGTTGGCAGGCCTCGATGCGGTGAAGGTCAACAACGCGGAAAGCGAGCGTCAGCATCTTTGGGAGCAGACCATCGGCAGCCTGAGCCGGCTTGAATTGCGTGCACGCATGCTGTCGAGCCTGGCGCTCAACTCCACGATGGCGCTGCAGCAGTTCGCTGGTGTGGTGATGATCGTGCTCGGCGTGTATCAGATCATCGACGGCCAGCTGAGCATGGGGGGGCTGATTGCCTGCTACATGCTCAGCGGTCGCGCCCTGGCACCGCTCGGTCAGGTGGCGGGTCTGCTCACCCGCTATCAGCAGGCCAAGGTCACGGTGCGCTCGGTGAACGACATGATGGCGTTGCCGCAGGAGCGGCAGAGTGGCGAGCGGCCGTTGAAGCGGGAAAACCTGCAGGGTGCGATCGAATTCCGCGGCGTGGATTTCAACTACCCCGAGCAAAAGGACGCCGCCCTGCGGCAGATCAGTCTGGTCATTCGTCCAGGCGAGAAGGTGGGCATCATTGGGCGCAGTGGCTCCGGCAAGAGCTCGCTGGCCAAGCTGATCGTCGGCCTGCATCAGCCCGATGCCGGCAGCCTGCTGGTCGACGGCATCGACCTGCGGCAGCTGGATGTGAGCGACGTGCGCAACAACATCGGCTATGTGGCGCAGGATATCCAGCTGTTTTCCGGCACGCTGCGCGACAATCTGCTGATGGGCGCGCGCTATGTCGAAGACGATCGGGTAGTGAAAGTGGCCGAATTGGCAGGGGTGCATGAATTTGCCCGTCTGCATTCCAAGGGCTACGAACTGCAGGTGGGCGAGCGCGGCCAGAACCTTTCCGGCGGCCAGCGCCAATGCGTGGCGCTGGCGCGCGCATTGTTGCTCGATCCGCCGATCCTGTTGCTCGACGAGCCGACCAGTTCGTTGGACAACACCAGCGAGGAACGCTTGAAACAGCAGCTGGCAGAGGTCGTTGCCGACAAGACCTTGCTGCTGGTAACTCACCGCACTTCGATGTTGAGTCTCGTCGATCGGCTGGTGATCGTCGACCGTGGCCAGATCGTCGCCGATGGGCCGAAGGCGTCGATTCTCGAGGCGTTGAAGAAGGGTCAGATCCGTGTCAGCTAAGCATTCGATCCCCCCGATCCAGGCGCGCGGTGGCGTCGGCTCGGTGTTCGGCTCCCGTGGCGAACCCCTGCCGGAGGTGCGCAAGGCGCTCATCGAGGACGCACCGCGGCTGGTGCGCCTGACGATATGGGGACTGCTCGCTTTCGTGCTGTTCCTGGTGCTCTGGGCGCATTTCGCCATCGTCGATGAAGTCACCCGGGGCGAAGGTAAGGCCATTCCCTCGTCACGCCTGCAGAAGATCCAGAACTTGGAGGGCGGCATCGTCGCCGAGCTGTTCGTTCGAGAGGGGCAGATCGTAGAGGCCGGCGATCCGCTGCTGCGTCTGGACGACACGCGTTTCGCCTCCAACGTAGGTGAAACCGAAGCTGACCGCCTGGCGCTGGCAGCGCGAGTGGAGCGCCTGTCGGCCGAGGTTGAGGGGCGCGACCTGGCGATGCCCGAACATGTGCTGCGTGATGCCCCCAACCTCGCCGACAGCGAGCGCGCCTTGTTCGAGAGTCGCCGCGACCAGCTGCGCGATGAAATCGGCGGGTTGGAAGAGCAGCTCGCCCAGCGTCGTCAGGAAGTGCGCGAGATGAGTTCCAAGCAGGAGCAGTTCCGCAGCAGCCTGGCCCTGCTGCGCAAGGAGATCGCGATGTCCGAGCCGCTCGTCTCAAGCGGCGCCATCTCACCGGTGGAAGTGCTGCGGCTCAAGCGGGCTGAGGTGGAAAGTCGCGGGCAACTCGATGCCACCACCCTGGCGCTGCCTCGCGCCAATGCGGCGATCAAGGAAATCGAAAGCAAGATCGGCGAGACGCGCGGGCGGTTCCGCAGCGAGGCCCTGACTCAGCTCAACGAGGCGCGTACCGAGCTGTCGAAGCTGAAGTCTACCGGCAAGGCGCTGGAAGACCGGGTGCGTCGTACGCTCGTCACCTCCCCGGTTCGGGGCGTTGTCCAGCAGATGCTCGTCAGCACCATTGGCGGCGTCATCCAGCCAGGCAGCGACATCGTCGAGATCGTCCCGCTCGACGACACGTTGCTGGTCGAGGCCAAGGTTCGCCCGCAGGACATCGCTTTCCTGCATCCGGGGCAGGAGGCGATGGTCAAGTTCAGCGCCTACGACTTCACTGTTTATGGCGGCTTGAAGGCGGAGCTGGAACACATCAGCGCCGACAGCATCACGGACGAGGATGGCAACAGCTTCTTCCTTATCCATCTGCGCACCGACAAGAGTCACCTGGGCAGCGATGAGAAACCCTTGCTGATCATCCCCGGCATGATGGCTTCGGTAGACATCATCACCGGTCACAAGAGCGTGCTGAGCTATCTGCTCAAGCCGATCATCCGCGCCAAGGCCGAGGCACTTCGCGAGCGCTAGGTGGTGGCGCAGGAAAAATCTGCTAACAATGGCTGTCAGTAGGGCCGATCCACACTGCGCAATAATGCGCCGTCGACCATCTGGGAGTTTCCATGAGCAGCACTGCGCCAGCCAGCGAAGGCGAAAAAATCCTCATCGTCGATGACGATGCCCGTCTGCGACGTCTGCTCGAGCGTTTTCTCGACGAGCAGGGCTACCGCGTCCGTACCGTGGAAAACACCGAGCAGATGGATCGTTTGCTCAGCCGCGAGCTGTTCCAGCTGGTGGTGCTCGACCTGATGATGCCGGGTGAGGATGGTCTGTCTGCGTGCCGCCGGCTGCGCGAGGGCAACAATCAGATCCCGATCATCATGCTCACCGCCAAGGGCGACGAGGCCAGTCGCATCCAGGGCCTGGAGCAGGGCGCCGATGATTACCTGGCCAAGCCCTTCAACCCCCGTGAGCTGCTCGCGCGCATTCGTGCGGTGCTGCGTCGGCAGGCGCCGCAGGTTCCGGGCGCGCCGGCCAGTGAGGACGAGACCGTCACCTTCGGCGAGTACGAGCTGTCGCTGGCGACCCGTGAGCTGAAGAAGGGCAACGAGGTGCACATGCTCACCACCGGTGAGTTCGCCGTACTCAAGGCGCTGGTCCAGCACGCACGCGAGCCGCTGACCCGCGACAAGCTGATGAACCTCGCCCGCGGGCGCGAGTGGGATGCACTGGAGCGCTCCATCGACGTGCAGATATCCCGCCTGCGTCGGCTGATCGAGCCGGACCCGTCCAAGCCGCGCTATATCCAGACCGTCTGGGGTGTGGGTTACGTATTCGTGCCGGACGGCAACAAGTGAGTTGGCTGCGGCCTGCTGCAGGCTGCGAGCGCGTTACGCTCGCGGCCTGCCGTCCTGGGCCTGCCGTCGGGACTTCATGAAAACTCCGCTCTGGTTCCCGCAAAGCTTCTTCGCCCGCACCCTGTGGATGGTGCTGATCGTGGTGCTGTTCTCCAAGGTCCTGACGCTGGTCTATCTGATGACCAACGAGGACGTGCTGGTTGACCGCCAGTACAGCCACGGCGCGGCACTGACGCTGCGTGCCTACTGGGCCGCCGATCTCGAAGACCGCGACCGTATCGGTCGCGCCGCCGGCCTGCAGCTGGTGGCCGAGCAGAACGTGCCGCGCAGCGAATACCACTGGCCCTACACCGAGATCTTCCAGCGGCAGATGCGCGACGAGCTGGGCGACGATACCGAGGTGCGCGTGCGTATCCAGCCGTCCACGGCGATCTGGGTGCGCGCGCCTGCGTTGGGGCCGGACTGGGTGCAGGTGCCGCTGTACGCCTATCCGCTGCGTGGCCAGCGCATCTGGAGCGTGCTCGGCTGGTTCCTCGGTATCGGCCTGCTGTCCACCGGTGCGGCGTGGATCTTCGTCAGCCAGCTCAATCTGCCGCTCAAGCGGCTGGTCTTCGCCGCACGGCAGATCGGCAAGGGCCGGCGCGTGCGTCTGCCGATCAGCGATACGCCGAGCGAGATGACCGAGGTGTATCGCGCCTTCAACCAGATGGCCGAGGACGTCGAGCAGGCTGGCCGGGAGCGCGAACTGATGCTGGCCGGGGTTTCCCACGATCTGCGCACGCCATTGACGCGCCTGCGCCTGTCGCTGGAGCTGATGAGCAGCGATGACGAGCTGACCGACGACATGATTCGTGATGTCGAGGACATGAATGCGATCCTCGATCAGTTCCTCGCCTTCGTCCGCGACGGCAGCGATGAACCGGTGGAAACCACCGACCTCGGTGAGCTGATCCGCGAAGTGGTGGCACCCTACAATCAGCAGCAGGAGATCGTGCGGCTGTGCGTCGAGCCGATGCCGCCGTTCGCCCTGCGTCGGGTATCGGTCAAGCGGCTGCTGGTCAACCTCATCGAGAACGCCTTGCG
>NZ_JXXD01000267.1 GCF_000935215.1 Stutzerimonas stutzeri | reverse complement strand
CCCGCCGCCCGCCGCAGTCAATGAGGTCGACGCTGGCCCGGTAGTAGTGGAAGCGCTAGGGCTGCCCAAGCCTGCCGTTCAGGCTGCCCCGCTGCTCGGGGAAATGCCGCTTGCCGAGACGCCGGCCGAGGCACCGGCCGACGAAGAAGCTATCGCTGAAACCGAGGCGGAGCAGAACGCGGCTGCGTATGCCCTGCCGGATTCGCCGGAGCCCGCGTTCAGCGTCGTCGCGGACCGCGTGGAGGCGACCCTCGGCAGCCTGCTGGACAGCCTTCATCTGCCGGAACAGCACCAGCCGCAACTGCAGACCCTGCGGGCGCGCATCCAGCACGGCTTGAACTGGTATGAGCTGGTGCCGGTACTGGACGATCTCGCGATGCTGATGATCGCCTTCAGCGACCAGGGCCAGCGGGATTTCGAAAACTACCTGCAAACGCTCAACGAGCGCCTGACTGCGATGCAGGAAAATCTCCTCGCCGCGCACCAGGGGCATAGCGAAGGACGCGACGCCGCTCAGGCGCTGGATGCGGAGTTGCGAGAACAGGTCGGCGGGTTGCAGGACAGCATGCGCCAGGCCAAGGATCTGACCAGCCTGAAGCAGGTGGTCGAGGCGCGCCTGGATGGCCTGCTGACCACGGTGGACACCTACCGGCAACAGCGCAGCGAGCAGGAACAGAAGCTCGGTGAGCGCCTGCAGCAGTTGGTCAGCCGGGTCGGCAGCCTCGAACAGGCAGCACGCGGCCTGCGCGGGCACCTGGAGGAGCAGCGTCAGAAAGCGCTGCAGGATCCGCTGACCGGCCTGCCCAACCGGGCGGCATGGAACGAGCGCCTGGAGCTCGAGTTCGCCCGCTGGCAACGTTACGGCGGCGACCTGCTGCTGGCCGTGCTGGACGTCGATCACTTCAAGCGGGTCAACGACGGCTACGGTCACCTGGCTGGTGATCGGGTGCTGAAGATCATTGGCACCGAGCTGCACAAGCGTTTGCGCAAGACCGATTTCATCGCCCGCTTCGGTGGCGAGGAGTTCGTCGTGCTGCTGCCCAATACGCCCTATGACGCAGGGCTGCAGCTGATGGAGTCGCTGCGTGAGTCGATCGGAAGCTGTCCGTTCCATTTCAAGGGCGAGCGCGTTGCCATCACGCTCTCGGCCGGCCTGACCGCGTTCAGCGAAGGTGACAGCACCGAGCGCGCTTTCGAGCGTGCCGACAGCGCGCTCTACCGGGCCAAGGATTCGGGGCGCAATCGCGTCGAGGCGGCCTGACCGGCTGCCCTGGCCCGGTCCCGATCGCCCGGTATAATCACGCCCCTCACCGCACCGACATGAGCGGAGCCCCGCGCAACGGGCTGCTGCTCATCTGCGTCATTTCGCCGTCGACACAGAGGTCGTCCCGATGAAAACCATCCCCGCCGTCCTGATGCTCCTGCTGCTGGCCGGTTGCGCCAGTGGTCCGCGCATCGATACCAGCTACAGCTCGACCGGCCACGACAGCCGCGCCCAGTTCATCATCCTGCATTACACCTCGACCGACCTGCCCCGTTCGCTGCAGCTGCTCAGCGGCCGCGACGTCAGCAGCCACTACCTGATCGGCGAATCGCCGGCGACCATCTACCGCCTGGTGGATGAAAACCGCCGCGCCTGGCATGCCGGCGAGAGTGAGTGGAACGGGCGCACCTGGCTCAACGCCACATCGATCGGCATCGAGCTGGTCAACCGCGGCTACGTGGAAAGCGCCGACGGGCGCCGGCTCTGGTATCCGTACTCCGAAGAGCAGATCGACGCGCTGGTGGTGCTGCTCAAGGACATCATGGCGCGCCACGATCTCAAGCCGGGCGCCATCATCGGCCACAGCGACATCGCTCCGCAGCGCAAGGTCGATCCGGGGCCGCTGTTCCCCTGGAAACGCCTGGCCGAGGAGGGGCTGCTGCCCTGGCCCGATGCCGATGCGGTGGCGGCCGAGCGGATGCGTTATGCATCGGCCGGGCTGCCGACGATCACCTGGTTCCAGGATGCATTGGCGGCGCAGGGTTACCGGGTGCCGCGCCACGGCCATCTGGACGACGAGACGCGCAACGTGATCGCTGCGTTCCAGATGAAATACCGCCCGGCTCGCTTCGACGGCGAACCCGATGCCGAGACCGCCGCGATGCTGCAGGTGCTCGGTAACCAGGCGGGGCGCTGACTCAGTAGCGGGTGGTGCCGATCAGTCTCGAGTCGGCCAGCGCGGCGCTACGGTGCTCGGCTGCAGCCTGATAGTCGCTGTCGCCGATCATCGCCAGGAAGGCTTCCTTGGATGGATAGCTGACCAGCAGTATGTCGTCCCACTGCTCGTCCGGCGGGGCGATCAGCGCGGCATGGGCCTTGGTCCTGACTTCCACCGCGCCACCGCTAGCCTGCACCTTGGCCAGTGCCACGCGGCTGTAGCGGGCGTAGGCCTCGCGACCACTGCACGGACTGTGCTGACTACCTGACGGATAGGTCGCCTGGTCGTTATAGCGCAGCAGGTTGAGCATCAGGATCGGCACGCCCGAAGGCATCGTCGCAGCGAAGTCGGCGAGCTGTTCGGGACTGGGGTTCAGGCTCGGCATGTGGCCTCCTCGATGGCGCTGTCAGATCGGCAGCGCAACGTAGAAGATGGTGCCGTGGCCGATCCGTGAATGCACGCCGATACGCCCACCATGCAGCTGAGCGATTTCCTTGCATAAGGCAAGGCCCAGTCCGGCACCGCCACGGCGGCGACCGATCTGCACGAACGGCTCGAAGATGCGCGCCTGCTGGCTGTAGGGAATGCCTTCGCCGTTGTCCTCGACGCTGAGGATCATCCGCTCGCCGTGGTGCCGCGCCAGCAGCCGAACCTCGCCGCCCTTGGGCGTGTGGCGCAGGGCATTGCTCAGCAGGTTGTCCATCACCCGCTCGATCTGCTGGCGGTCGAGCATCAGCGTCGGCAGCGGCTGCTGCAACTCCAGCTTGAGCTGAACCTCCTGTTCGGCGGCGTTGACCTCGAAGCGTTGACGCGCGGCCTCGAGCAGTTCGGGGATGTGGCACTGCTCCAGCTCCAGCTTCTGCTGGCCACTCTGATAGCGCGAGAAGTTGAGCAGGTCATTGATCAGCCGGACCAGTCGCTGCATTTCCTCGTGTACGGTGTCGAACAGGTCCGACTCGCGGCTGCCGGCCGGGTAGCGCAGGCGTTCGCGCAGCAGGCTGAAGGCCATCTGCATGCCGGTGACCGGCGTGCGCAGCTCATGGGAGGCCCGCAGCACGAACTCGTTGCGCACCCGCTCGAAGGTGCGCTGATCGGTGACATCGTGCAGCACCATGACCGCACCGCTGATGCTGCCGTCGTGGTGGCTCACCGGGCTGATGCGCCAGGCCAGCAGGCGGCGTTCGCCGTCCGCCTCGATGATCAGGTCTTCAGGTGGGTCGGACAGTGGTTTGTCGTCCAGCACCTGCCGCGCGGCATTGTCCAGATCCGGGTAGCCGAGCGCTTCGCCGAGGGTCGAGCCGAGGTGCTCGTTCTCCCAGGCCAGCTGCCGCTGGGCGACCGGGTTGGCGTGCTCCAGGCGTCCGTCGCGGTCGACGATCAGCAGGCCGTCGTCGATGCTATCGAGCAGTGCCTGCAGACGCTGCTGGCCGTTGACCAGCGCCTCCACGTTGGTCTGCTTGAACTCGTGCAGCGCCTGAGCCATCAGGCCGAAGCGGCGGCTCAGCGAGGACAGCTCTGCGATGTGCGGCGTCGGCAGGGAAATGTTGAAGTCGCCGCGGCCGATCTGGTCGGCGGCGGCGGACAGCCGTTCGATCGGTTCGCCGAAGCGGCGGGCGAAGCTGTGCGCGGTGATGAAGCCGATCAGCAGTACCGCGATCGCCGTCAGGCCCAGCAGCCCGGCGAGCAGCGACGCCCTGTCACGGCTGCGCAGCTCGGTATCGCGGATCTTGTCGTACGCCGTGCGCTGCATGTCGGTCATCAGGCTGCGCACCTGATTGAAGGCCTGGCTGAGCGGATTGTCTTCCAGCAGCGTCAGGTTCTGGTTGCGGGCGGCATCGACCTGCTGCAGGAAGCTGGCGTAGGCGCTGGCGACGGCCTGGAATGCCTGCCGATCGGTCTCGTCGCTGGCTTCGGCGATGCCGCGTTCGAGCGTCTGCTGAAACGATTGGCTCAGCGGTTCCAGCGCTTCACTGCGACCGCTGTCGGTGAGCATCACGATCAGGTGGTTGCCCAGCGTCTGCCGCAGCTGCTGGTTGATCTCGATGATGGCGAAGTTGTTGCGGATCAGCTGTTCCTGGCTCTTGGCCATCTGCATGACGCTGACCAGCGCCAGCAGCAGGCCCAGCAGCGCAACCGTCATCAGCGCGGAGAAGCCGAGAAACAGGCGGGTCCGCAGCTTCATCTGGAGTTTCATAGGCCGTACTGCTTGCGTTTTCGGTAGAGGGTCGAGGCGTCGATACCCAGGATGCGCGCGGCCTGATCGAGAGTATCGCTGGTGCTCAACACGCCGGCGATATGCGCTTTCTCCAGCGCCTCCAGGCTGAGCGGCTCACCGATGCGTGGCGCGTTGCTGCCTACCTGTTCGCCCAGCCCGAGGTGGCTGACCTCGATCATCTGCTGCGGGCAAATGATGCTCGCCCGTTCCACCACGTTGCGCAGTTCACGCACGTTGCCCGGCCAGCGGTAGGTCTTCAGTGCGGCAACCGCCGCATCGCTGAAACCGCGCGCAGGGCGGCCATAGTTCTTCACGAACGAGGCAAGGAAGCGTTCGGCCAGGGTCAGCACGTCCTCGGGGCGCTCGCGCATGGGCGGCAGGTTGAGGGTGATGACATTGAGGCGATACAGCAGGTCCTCGCGGAACTTGCCCTCGCGCACCATTTCTTCGAGGTTCAGGTTGGTCGCCGCGAGGATGCGCACATCGGCGCGGCGGGTGACCGGGTCGCCGACCCGCTCGTACTCCTTGTCCTGGATGAAGCGCAGCAGCTTGGGTTGCAGCGCCAGCGGGAAGTCACCGATCTCGTCGAGGAACAGCGTGCCGCCGTCGGCCTGGTTGACCCGGCCCAGCGTGCTCTCCGTGGCGCCGGTGAAGGCGCCGCGGTTGTGCCCGAACAGCTCGCTTTCCATCAGGTCGGCGGACAGCGACGGGCAGTTGATGGTGACGAAGGCCTTCTTCGAGCGCCGGCTCCAGGTGTGGATGGCACGCGCCAGTTCGCCCTTGCCGGTACCCGATTCGCCAAGGATGAGAATGTTGGCGTCGGTGTCTGCCACCTGCCGCGCGGTTTCCAGCACGGCCATCATCGCCGGGCTGTGCGAGCCGAGGGCGTCGCTGCGTTGCTTCATCTCGCCTTCCAGCGCTTCCAGTCGGGCCGCCATCTGGCGGACTTCCAGCTGCTTGGCGGCGGACAGGCGAAGCTGTTCCGGGCTGCATGGCTTGAGCAGGTAATCCGCGGCGCCGGCCTGCATGGCGTCCACGGCGGTGTCCACGGCCGAATGGGCGGTGACGATCACCACGCGCATCCAGGGCGCGAGCAGGCGCATCTGCTGCAGCACGTCCAGGCCATTGTCTTCGCCAAGTCTCAGGTCGAGGAAGCACAGGTCGAACACCTGACGCTGCAGAATGGCCTCGGCCTGTGCCGCACTGGCCGCTGTCATGACCGTGTAGCCGCGGTCCTCCAGGCAGTAACGGAAGGTGCGCAGGATCGCCGCTTCGTCATCCACCAGGAGGATGCGTCCGCCGTTGTCCGTCGTTTGGTCCATGGATGCTCCCCATCAAAAGGCGAATCGGTCGCTGAAAAATGCTTCGGATTATGGTGTGTCGGGCACCTGGCGGCGCCGTTGCGTTGCTGGCGAGACCTTAGTCTATGAAAAGTCTTGCAAGTTGCACGGTATTGGCAAGGCTTTCCTGCATGCTGCACTCCGACGCCTTCAGTGGCGTCGCCCAAGTGGCTGATTTGGTTACCGCTGGCGCTTGCGCCAGCCTGGCATGCGGCTTGCGACCCTGATGAAAGGGGCGTCACTTCCCGCCGAGCGGGCGTGTGGCGAATCTGTTGTAACCATGCAGGAGGTGTCATGAATCAGTCGATGAATCAGCTCAATGAGCTCATTGAGATCACCCGCGACGGGCAGCGTTTCTACCAGCATGCCGCCGACGAAGTAAAGGACGTCGAGCTGCAGCACCTGTTTCGCGATCTGGCGCAGGCCAAGACGCAGATCATCCAGGCCCTTAGCGTGAAGGTTGCAGCCAACCATGAGCACCCGTCGCAGGGCGGGACGCTGACCGGCCGGATGCGCGAGCTCTATGCCGACGCTCGATCACGCATCGGCGACCACGACACCGCCTATGTCGACCAGCTGGAGCAGACGGAAGCGAACATTCTGCATGCCTTCGAGGGTGCTGTAGGAGACGCCGAGCCGGATATCAAAGCGCTGCTTGCCATCGAGCTGCCGAAGCTGCGTGCCTGTCATGAGCGCATACGCCACCTCAAGGAAGCTAGGCATTAAGCGCTCGTGCAAAACGCCCGGCATTGCTGGGGCGCTCATGCAAATTGAGTTGCCAGGATGCTGGGCATAATCTCTAACTCATTGATATATAACAATTTTAAATTGTAATGCGGGCTGGCACGGCGCCTGCAATATCCCCTTCAACGAAACGACGTCGCCACGCTTAGAAGGAGTTGAGGATGAATCGCCAAGCCCGCTTTTCATTGGCCAGCAAGGGGTTCCTCTCTGCTGCGGTAGTCATGCTGATCATGGGTGCCGAGCGCCCGCTGTCGCAACCGCTCAGCCAGGCGCAACAGAATTCAGCGGAACGAATCGGCATGTATGACGCTCAACCTATTGAGCTCATGCGGACCGGCCAAGCGCCGCAGACCATCGACTATCGCCAGGCGCCTTCTGAACAGCGCTGGGTATTCTGAGCAACGAAGGGGACGTGCAAGCGAATCAGCAAGGATGCTTTACACACTCGATGCCGATCGGACTTACCGATCCGCTGAGAACCGTTCCTGAAACAAGAGGAGTCACACCATGCTGAGTTGGGCTATTACCTTCCTGATCATCGCCATCATCGCTGCGGTACTGGGCTTCGGTGGTATCGCCGGCACTGCGACGGGTATCGCCAAGATCCTGTTCGTGGTCTTCCTGGTTCTGTTCGTAGCGTCGCTGATCTTTGGCCGCGGCCGCGGTCCACGCGTGTGATGCAATCGATGGCCGCCCGCAAGGGCGGCTGATTGAGGAGTTTCAGCGGCATGGGAAGCCAATTTCGCCGGGTCATGTTCGGCTTTCGAAGGTGATCCAGAGCGCGCGGGCCTAACCGCTCCGCGCGCTTCACCCCTCAGCGGGGGGAACCAGGGGGTCGGGTTGTTCTACATCGCGGAGCGACCTAGAGGTACAGGGAGTACCTCCTAATCGGACCGGGTTCTGTGAAGCTGCGGCCGGGGGCGCAATCGCTCCCGGCATGCAGCAACAAATGTCTGATCCGCTTCATATCGCCTTTCGCAATCCATCTCATCGTTTTCCACCTCCTGCTGTCTTTACCGTCTGCTGATCTGCGGATGACCCGTGCGCGCCCGCACCGCTATCATCGCGTCCAGCTTTCGACGGGAGAACGACATGCTCAACGGCCTCTGGCTGGGCTTTTTTCTGATCGCCGCGGTTGCCGCCCTCGGGCGCTGGCTGATCGGTGGCGACCCTGCAGTGTTCGCCGCGCTGGTGGAAAGCCTGTTCGCCATGGCCAAGCTGGCCGTAGAAGTGATGATCGTGCTGTTCGGCACCTTGACGTTGTGGCTGGGCTTTTTGCGCATCGCGGAAAAGGCCGGGCTCATCGAACTCCTCGCGCGTCTGCTCGGGCCATTGTTCCGTCGCCTGATGCCCGAAGTGCCGGCAGGCCATCCGGCGCTGGGACTGATCACCCTGAACTTCGCCGCCAACGGCCTCGGACTGGACAACGCCGCGACGCCAATCGGCCTCAAGGCGATGCGCGCGCTGCAGGAGCTCAATCCGCTGCCGACCGTGGCCAGCAATGCGCAGATCCTGTTTCTGGTGCTCAACACCTCGTCGCTGACGCTATTGCCGGTGTCGATCTTCATGTACCGCGTACAGCAGGGCGCGGAAGACCCGACCCTGGTCTTTCTGCCGATCCTCCTGGCGACCAGTGCGTCTTCGCTGGCCGGCCTGCTGGCGGTGGCACTGGTGCAGCGGCTGCGCCTGTGGGACCCAGTCGTGCTGGCCTACTTCGTCCCCGGTGCGCTGCTGCTCGGTGGCTTCATGGCGCTGCTGGCCGGGCTGTCGGCGACGGCGCTGGCGTCGTTGTCTTCGTTGCTGGGCAACCTGACCCTGTTCGGTCTGATCATCGCCTTTCTGGTCGTCGGCGCGCTGCGCAAGGTGCCGGTGTACGAGGCGTTCGTCGAGGGCGCGCAGGAAGGCTTCGATGTCGCCAAGAGCCTGTTGCCCTACCTGATCGCCATGCTCTGTGCGATCGGCGCCCTGCGTGCATCCGGCGCGCTGGATTTCGGTCTGGAAGGCATTCGCTGGCTGGTGGAGTCGCTGGGCTGGGACACGCGCTTCGTCGATGCCCTGCCGACTGCGCTGGTCAAACCGTTTTCCGGCAGTGCGGCGCGAGCGATGCTGATCGAGACCATGCAGAGTCAGGGCGTGGACAGCTTCCCGGCACTGGTGGCGGCGACGGTACAGGGCAGTACCGAGACGACCTTCTATGTGCTGGCGGTGTACTTTGGCGCGGTAGGCATCCAGCGCGCGCGCCATGCGGTGGGCTGCGCGATAGTGGCGGATCTGGCCGGCATCATCGCCGCGATTGCCGTGTGCTACTGGTTCTTCGGCTGAGCCGAAGCCGCGCACTGCC
>NZ_JXXD01000266.1 GCF_000935215.1 Stutzerimonas stutzeri | reverse complement strand
CACGGGAGCGAGTGGGCGCTAAAACCGCATTTGATCGACTGAAGGAATGGGAGTGCTGGCCGGTGATTCGCGACCACTACGCCTCGAAGGATATGACGGAGCGTGATCTGTACAAGCACATCAAGAACCTGCTCCAAGAACGGCATGTGCGATGGGGTCGCGCTATATGACGGCACGCAAGGACGGTAAGACCTGGACGGCTGACTTCTACGAAAACGGGAGAAGCGGACGCCGTATCCGCAAGAAGGGTTTTCTGACCAAAGCTGCAGCTCAGCGCTACGAAACGGACTTCTTCAGAAGCCTGACGCAAACCGGGAGGCCGCTGGATGATCGGCTATCGGATCTGGTGAACCTCTGGCACCAGCTGCACGGCTGTACTCTGAAGGACGAGAAGACACGTTTGTCGAGAACGCTGGCGATCGCCAAACGGCTCGGCGATCCGCTCGCCTCGTCCTTCGATGCACTGGCATGGGCGCGGTATCGGCAGCAGCGATTGAAGGAGGCGTCTCCGCATACGGTCAACCACGAGCAACGCTACCTGTCGGCAGTGTTCGCTGAGCTGATCCGGCTCGGTGCCTGGGTAGGAAAGAACCCGCTCGCCAATGTCCGGCAGATCAAGACCGACCAGGTAGAGCTGACCTTTCTCACGCTGCCGCAGATCCGCCAGTTGCTCGAAGAGTGCAAGCGCTCCACCAACAATCACACCTACCCCGTCGCCCTGCTCTGCTTGGCTACCGGTGCCCGCTGGGACGAAGCCGAATCTCTGACCCGTGCCGCGATCTACGGGGGTAAGGCTCACTTCCACCGAACCAAGAACCGGCAGTCGAGATCTGTGCCGATCCCGAAGGATGTTGAGGATCTGGCGTTGAAGGTGGGTATGCCTGGAAACGGTCGGCTATTTATGCCCTGCCGGTCGGCTTTCCGGTGTGCCTACAAGCGTTGCGGCTTCGACACACCGGGCCAGATGACCCATATCCTACGCCACACGTTCGCGAGTCATTACATGATGGCCGGTGGTGACATTCTCGGCTTGCAGCGAATCCTGGGACACTCATCGATCACGATGACCATGCGCTACGCGCACCTGTCGCCGGATCATCTGGAATCTGCGCTTCGCCTATCTCCACTTATCCAAAGCGGCTATGCCGTGGTATCCGTTTAACATTTCTGCAAGTATGCTATCAATGATTGCATTGAATTCATTCGGAGGTTCTATGGCCAGCATTACGATCCGAAACCTTGACGACGACCTGAAGGCGCAGCTGCGCGTTGTAGCTGCTAGTCATGGGCGCTCGATGGAAGAAGAAGCCCGAATCATCATTCGGCAAGCCCTGTCGCGTCAGGAAAAGCGTAGCGGGCTGGGTACTCGCATTCACTCCCGTTTTGCTACGGTCGGCGGTGCGGATCTCGCCTTGCCTGAGCGAAAAGATAAGGCCCGAGCAGCGAGCTTCGATGAATGATCCTGCTTGATACCAATGTGCTGTCCGAGCTCATGCGAGCCAAGCCAGCACCGCAAGTACTTGAGTGGGTCGACGCCCAGCCGGCGAGCGAGTTAGCGATCAGTGCGATCACCGTCGCTGAGATTCTTTATGGCATTGCCAGAATGCCGGACGGCAAGCGCAAACAAGGGCTGCTCGACATAGCCTCGGCCATGTTTGACGAAGATTTCGCCGGCAGTATCTTGCCGTTCGATGCAGACGCAGCCGTCTACTACGCAGAGATAGCCGCCGCGACCGAAGCGAAGGGTCGGATAGTAGATATGGCAGATGCGCAGATCGCTGCGATTGGACGGCTACACGATGCAGTCATCGCGACTCGCAATACCCGTCATTTCGAGCCGTTGGGAGTGGCGTTGATCGATCCCTGGAGCGGGCGGGGGTAACAGGATTTCGTCTGTAGACAGGGAGTAGTCACTTCGTAGTCACCGGCACAAACAAAAAAGGGGCTAGCTTTCGCTAACCCCTTGTTTTGTCTGGTGGCTACACCGGGACTTGAACCTGGGACATCAGCATTATGAATGCTGCGCTCTAACCAACTGAGCTATGTAGCCAAGTGGCGCGCATTATTCTCTGGTCGGTTTGGGCTGTCAACCCTGGCTCCGCAGATTTTTTATCCTTTTCAAACGGTTAGTTACGAACGGTCAATAGCGCCTAGGCCGCGCCATGTGGGACGGCGCTAGCGAAATGACGGCCGCGTGGCCAACAGCAGGCCGGCGAAGATCAGGGTGCCGCCGATCCAGTGGAAGGGTTGCAGGGCCTCGCCGAGCAGCAGCCAGCCGAGCAGTGCGGTGAAGACGGGCATCAGGTAGCTGGCCATGGCGGCCTTGGCGGCGCCGACGACTTTTACGCCGTGGTTCCAGGCGAGGTAGGCGATCAGCGAGGCGAACACGGCGGTGTAGGCGATGGCGCCGAGGTTGGCCGGTGTGGCGGCGAAGCCCCCTACCCTACTCAGTTCGTACAGGTAGAACGGCAGGATCAGCGGCACGCCCAGCAGCATCAGCACGCCGAGCAGCACCAGAGGGGGCACAGTGAGGAAACCGGACCAGCGCCGCAGCAGCAGCGTGTACAGGGCCCACACCAGCACGGCGAGCAGCATGATGAGGTCGCCCGCCTTGAACGACATGCTGGCAAAGGTCTGCCAGCTGCCACGGCTGATCAGGTAGAGCAGCCCCGCCGCTGCCACGGCCATGCCGAACCAGGCGCGGCGCAATGGCCATTCACCGAGCAGGAAGCCCGCGCCGATAAAGGTCGCCAGTGGCAGGCAGGTGTTCACCAGCGTCAGGTTGATCGCTTCGGTGCTTTGCGCAGCGGTGTAGAGCAGCGAGTTGTAACTGGCGATGCCGAGTGCGGCGATCACCGGCAGGCGCCAGCCGGCGGCACGCAAGGCCGCTCGGTGGGTCCAGATGCCTTTCGCCACGAAGGGCAACAGCAGTGTCGTGGCAAGCACCCAGCGCCAGAATGACAGGCTCAGCGGCGGGATCTGATCGTAAAAGGCACGGGCGACCAATGCGTTGCCGCTCCAGCAGAGCACAGCGATGAGCAGACCGGCAAAGGCCGGGGCGTGACGGCTGTTCATCAGGCGTTACGCAGCGGACGCAGGCGGTATTGCGACGGCAGCTGATCGAGCCCGCTGACGGTGACGTTGAGGTTTTTCCACAGGCCATCCTTGATGCCGTAGATGCAGCCGTGCACGGCCAGCGGCTGGCCTCGGTGCCAGGCGTTCTGGACGATGGTGGTGTGGCTGACGTTGGCGACCTGTTGGATGACGTTGAGCTCGCACAGGCGGTCGACCTGCTCCTCTTCGCTGGCCAGCTTGGACAGGTGCACGCGATGCTCGTAGTAGAGGTCGCGGATGCTGCGCAGCCAGCCGTCGATCAAGCCTAGCTGGTCGTCACGCATGGAGGCGCGCACGCCACCGCAGCCGTAGTGGCCGGTGACGAGGATGTGTTTGACCTTGAGCACGTCGACCGCGTACTGGATGACCGACAGGCAGTTGAGGTCGGTGTGCAGCACGACATTGGCGACGTTGCGATGAACAAAGAGATCGCCCGGCAACAGGCCGACGATCTCGTTGGCGGGCACGCGGGCATCGGAGCAGCCGATCCACAGGTATTCCGGCGCCTGCTGCTTGGACAGTTTCTCGAAGAAGGTGGGGTCTTCTTCCTTGATGGCCTCGGCCCAGCGGGCGTTGTTCTCGAACAGCGGTTCCAGCTCGCTCATCTACGTTGTCCCTATGGTTCGGCCCCGCACCTTACGAGCCGGCCTAGCCTTTGACAAGCAAGGCCGGCTCGCACGGGCGATCAGTCCGGCTCGACGAGTTCTTCCGTCTCGATGACCGTGGTGCTGGGCTGGGAGACGAACGAGCGCAGGTCACGCATGAAGTTGTCGCGCCAGGCATCCAGATCGGCGGCACGAATGGCGCGCATCAGGTGCTCGTAGCGGTCCTTGCGTTCGGCCAGCGGCATGCTCAGCGCGCGGTCGAGCGCTTCCGCCATGCCGACGCAGTCGTACGGATTGACGATCAGCGCGGAGGTCAGCTCGCGTGCGGCGCCGGCGAAGCGCGACAGCACCAGCACGCCGGGATCTTCCGGGTCCTGCGCGGCTACGTACTCCTTGGCGACCAGGTTCATGCCGTCGCGCAGCGGCGTGACGAAGCCGACGTCGGCGGTGCGGAACAGGCCCATGAGCACGCGGCGGTCGTAGCTCTTGTTGAGGTAGTGCAGCGGCGTCCAGTCGAGATCGGAGAGGCGTCCGTTGAGGTGCCCGGCCTGGCTTTCGAGTTGTTCGCGGATGTGCTGATAGGTGCGCACGTCGGAACGCGAGGTCGGCGCGATCTGCAGGAATTCGACGTTGTTGCGGTGTTTGGGATAGCGGTCGAGAAACTCTTCGTAGGCGCGGAAGCGCTCCACCAGGCCCTTGGAGTAGTCCAGGCGGTCGACCGAGATGATGGTCTGGCGCGTCGCGTCGCTGGCGCGGCGCATGGGATGGGCTCGGCCCTTGTAGCCTTCGGCGAGTTTCTGGATTTCGTCCGGCACCACACCGATCGGGTACACCCCGGCGCGGAAGTTCTGCCCGTAGGCGGTCAGGCTGCCGTCCGGCTCGATCACACCGCGCACTTCGCGGGTGATGTAGTCCTGAAAGGCCAGGCGGTCGGTGTCGGTCTGGAAGCCGATCAGGTCGTAGTAGCAGAGGGTCTTCAGCAGCTCGTTGTGCGGCGGGATCGCGGTGAGGATTTCCGGTGCGGGAAACGGGATGTGCAGGAAGAAGCCGATGCGGTTGCGGATGCCCAGCTGGCGGCAGGCTTCGGCGAACGGGATCAGGTGGTAGTCGTGAATCCAGATGATGTCGTCGGGCTTGAGCAGCGGCTTGAGCTTCTCGGCCAGCATACCGTTGACCCGCCGGTAGCCGTCGTACTCTTCGCGGCTGTAGCGCGCCAAGTCGATGCGATAGTGAAAAATCGGCCAGAGCGTGTTGTTGGAGAAGCCGCGGTAGTACTGATCGTAGTCACGCTTGTTCAGCGGCAGCGTGACGTAGGTGATGTTGCCCACTTCCTCGGTATTGATGGCTGGCGTTGCATTGATCTCGCCGCTCCAGCCGAACCAGATGCCACCGGCCTGGCGCAGCGCATCGTAGACACCGACGGCCAGCCCTCCGGCGGCTACCTTGCCCGGTTTGATTGGCGCCACGCGGTTGGAAACCACTACTAAACGGCTCATGGCAGTAAATCTCGCTCTAGTCGGGTTTTATTCTGGGTTCGGCCGGTACACCGAGTTCGTTCAGCAGCGCTTCGATCCAGCTGCCGACGGCAGCCACCGACGCCACCCGTTCGCGGGCCTCGCTGGGGCCGTCGCCGACCTTGATGGATCGACCGCCGAGCGCATTGACGGCGGCAAAGCCGGCTTCGTCGGTGAGATCGTCGCCAAGGAACACGGGAGTGCAGCCGGAGAACGGCGCTTCCTGCATGAAGGCGCGGATCACCTCGCCCTTGCTCGCGCCGCGGGGCTTGAGTTCGAACACGCACTTTCCGGGCTGCAGGGTCAGTACCTCGGCGTAACGCTGGGCGAAGTCTTCGGCGAGTGTGCGGGCAACCTCCTCCAGCTCCGGCGCCTGACGAAAATGCAGGGCAAAGGCGACGCTCTTGTTCTCCAGGTGCAGGCCGGGATGCTCGCTGCAGGCCTGCTGCAACTCACGCTGGATACGCTCCAGCGCCTGATTGTCGAGTGCCAGGTTGCGCAGCTCACCCGTGGCATCACGGCGCTCGGCTCCGTGCACGCCGGCGGCGGGAAGTTGCAGGGGCGCCAGCAGCGCATCGAGCTGCGCGAGCGGTCGGCCGGAGATCACGGCGACGGGAATGCCGCTGGCATGCAGGCGTTCCAGGGCCGCGAGGGTGGACGGTGGAATGAAGACGAGTTCCGGTCGGGGCTGAATCTCAGCCAGCGTTCCGTCGACGTCGAAGAAGAAGGCGTAGCGCCGAGGCTCTGGCGCGGGTTGGTCGTTTTGATCATTCATGCAGAGTAGGACTCCGGATCACGCGCGGTGGTTCGTCCCCTTTTTCTCAAGACGCTCAGGCATCTACGGCCGCAGGAAAGGATGGACCCGAATGGCGTTATCGGCCAGCCGACAGCCCTGAATCTTCCCAGGGCGGCCGGGTCACAACCTGCATGACCGACGTTCTGACAGGAGACGATCATGAGCGATCAAAAACCCTACACCCCAACGGAAATCGACAACACCGAAGACCGCATGGGCTCCATCGAACAGCTCGATTTCGATCAGCGCCGTGACGAGCGCAAGGGCCGCATCGGTGACGAAGTGCCCGGTGAGCAGGTGGCCGACGAGTTCTCCGCCGAACGCGCCGCCGAAGCAGGCATGACGGCCGGTGAAGTCCCAGATGGCGAGACCACAATGGACGACATGGCGCCGGAAACACTGATCCCCGAGGACGGCGCACGCTCTCCGAGCGAACGCGGCCATGGCGAGCCGGCCGATCAGGACCTGAGCGTGGTTTCCGAGCATGAGATCGGCGCCGATGTGGATCTCGACGAGGCCGAACTCGGCCGCTACGACCCGCTCGACGGCAAACCCTGGGATGGCCCCGCCGAAGGCGACGAAGACACCGGCCTCAGCGGCGGCGATGCGGTATTGCGCGAGGACGACAGCGTGCTGTCGGACGAAGAACTGGAAGGCGAAGCCCCACTGGATTCCGGACGGGACAAGCGGCCGGGGGAATAAAGCGGAGCCATTTGCCGCACTCGGTAGGCGGAAGCGACATGGCCCCGGAGCTCATAAGGCCTCGGCTTACTTCGTAGATGTAGGGTGGATGTCGCCTTTTACATCCACCTTGACCAGAGCACGGTGGTTCGCTGAAGCGCGATCCACCCTACGAGGCCGGCAACAGTCCGCGATCGGGAACCGCGAGACGT
>NZ_JXXD01000027.1 GCF_000935215.1 Stutzerimonas stutzeri | reverse complement strand
ACCTGCCCCCGCACAAGGATCTGTTTCATGCTGACAAGACTCTGGCTCTGGATCGGTCGCCTGCTGGGCCGGCTGCTGCTCGCCGTCACCGCCGTGGGCCTGGCAGGCTGGGCGATTGCCGCCGTCCACTTTCACCTCACCCATCGTGGCCCCGTCTCCAGCGAAGAAGTCATCGCGCCGAGCGAAGCGGCCGACACCCAGGCGATCATCGCCGACGCCATTGCCGTGGTAGAGCAGCACAGCGAGAACACCCGTGTGCTGCGCGACGCCCATGCCAAGGCCCACGGCTGCGTGCGCGCCGAGGTCAGCGTGCGCGCCGACCTGCAGCCCGTACTGCGCCAGGGCGTTTTCAGCGAACCGGGCAAGACCTGGCAGGCCTGGGTGCGACTGTCCAACGGCAACGCCTATCCGCAGTTCGACCGCATCCGGGACGCGCGCGGTATGGCGATCAAGCTGCTCGACGTGCCGGGGGAAAAGCTCAGCCGCGACCCGCGCCACGCCAGTGAACAGGACTTCGTGATGTTCAACCACCCGGTGTTCTTCGTCCGCGACGTTGCCGAATACCGCAGCAACTTCGCCGCCCAGGCGCAGGGCAAGAAGGCGCTGGCGTTCTTCCCTAGCGTTGATCCGCGCAGCTGGGAGCTGCGCCACCTGTTCATCGCGTTGCAGACCCTGGCGCCTGCGCCGCAAAGCCCGGTTGCCACCACCTACAGCTCGGTGGCGCCCTACAAGTTCGGCCCGCACAACATCAAGTACCGGGTCATCCCGACGCCGGAGAACTGCCCAACCTACCAGCTGCCCGAGCAGAACCGCGACCTGCCGAACTTCCTGCGCAGTGCGCTCTATCAGCAGCTGTCCCTCGACCGCGCGCCCGCCTGCTTCGCCCTGCAGGTGCAGCGGCAGAACGCCGAGCACTACATGCCCATCGAGGACACCAGCATCGAGTGGGACGAAGCCATCGCGCCATTCGAGACGGTCGCCGACATCCGCCTGCCGCCGCAGGACTTCGACAGCCCCGAGCAGAATCTCGCCTGCGATAACCTCAGCTTCAACCCCTGGCACGCACTGCCGGAGCATCGCCCCCTCGGCGGCATCAATCGGCTGCGCAAGGCGGTGTACGAGGCGATCAGCAGCTATCGGCTCGAGCGTAACGGCGCACTTTGACGCGACCGTCGTGGTTCATCCGCCGGCCGTTGCCGACCACGGGCCACCCGGTCCTGTCTTGCCGGGCAGAGCCCTGCTAGCATCAATCGGGACTCCATCGCCCGACATAGGCACCCGTTTGCAGAAGATGAGCTCCACCCTGTCCTCGTCTCCCGGTTCGGTGACCCTCGATCAAGGGGCTTCACCATTGCGGGCGCACATCGTCGGTGACTGGACCCTCACCCATTACGCAGCACTGCGTCGTGAGGTGCAGCGGCTCAGGGCGCGGATCGACGAGCGCAGCCAGATCGAGCTGAGCGGGCTGGGTGCACTGGATACGGCAGGCGCCGGCCTGCTGGTGGAACTGCTGGGGCCCGAGCGGATCGCCGCCATTGAAGCCTGGGCGCCGCAATTGCCGGCCGAACGCCTGGCGCTGCTGCGCACCGTCGCCAGCGCCCTGGATCAACCGGATGCCGCCGAGCCGCCGCGTGGCTATGCCTTCGGCGACATACTGGCCCACGTCGGTCGCACCGTCGCTGCGGTATGGAAGCAGCAGCGCATGCTGCTCGGCTTTATCGGCCTGACCCTGCAGACGCTGCTGCTGACCCTGCCGCGACCGCGGCGCTGGCGGCTGACCTCACTGGCCGTGCATATCGAACAGACCGGTCTGGACGCGGTGCCGATCGTCGCATTGCTGACCTTTCTGGTCGGCGCGGTGGTGGCCTTTCTTGGTGCGACCGTGCTCGCCGACTTCGGCGCGACTATCTACACCGTCAATCTGGTGGGCTTTTCCTTCCTGCGCGAGTTTGGCGTGCTGCTGGCGGCGATCCTGCTCGCCGGACGCAGCGCCAGCGCCTTCGCCGCGCAGATCGGCTCGATGAAATCCAATGAAGAGATCGACGCGATCCGCACCCTCGGCCTGAGCCCGATCGAGCTGCTGGTGCTGCCACGGGTGCTGGCGATGCTGATCACGCTGCCGATCCTGACCTTCGTCGGCATGCTCAGCGGCATCGCCGGCGGGCTGGTGGTGTGCGTGCTGGCGCTGGACATCTCGCCGACGATGTTCTTCAACATCATGGCGCGCGATATCGCCGTCAGCCATTTCCTGGTCGGACTGGGCAAGGCCCCGGTATTCGCCTTCATCATCGCGGTGATCGGCTGTCTGGAAGGATTCAAGGTCAGCGGCAGTGCGCAGTCGGTGGGCGAGCACACCACCTCCAGTGTGGTCCAGGCAATCTTCATGGTGATCCTGCTGGACGCCATCGCCGCGCTGTTCTTCATGGAGATGGGTTGGTGACGAGCAACGACTCGCTGATTCAGGTACGCGGACTGGTCAATCGTTTTGGCAGCCAGACCGTGCACGAGAATCTCGACCTGGACATCCGCCGTGGTGAGATTCTCGGCGTGGTTGGCGGTTCGGGCACCGGCAAGTCGGTGCTGCTGCGCAGCATCGTCGGCCTGCGCCGGCCCAACGCCGGCAGCGTAACGGTATTTGGCGAGAACCTGCTGGAACTGTCGGCCGAGCGCCGCTCACAGCTGGAACGACGCTTCGGCGTGCTGTTCCAGCGTGGCGCACTGTTCACCTCGCTGAATCTGCAGGAGAACGTCGCCCTGCCGCTGATCGAGCACGCCGGGCTCGAGCGCCGCGACGCCGAGCACTTGGCGAGGCTGAAGCTGGCACTGGCCGGTCTCCCGGCCAATGCCGCGTGCAAGTATCCCGACGAGCTGTCCGGGGGCATGGTCAAGCGCGCCGCCCTGGCCCGCGCGCTGGCGCTAGACCCGGAGGTGCTGTTCCTCGACGAGCCCACCGCCGGCCTCGACCCTATTGGCGCGGCAGCCTTCGACCAGCTGATCCTGACCCTGCGCGACGCGCTGGGCCTCAGCGTGTTTCTGGTAACCCACGATCTGGATACGCTCTATACCATCTGTGATCGGGTCGCCGTGCTGTCGCGCAAGCGGGTGCTGGTGGCTGATCGCCTGGAGGTGGTGAAAGCCACCGACGACGCCTGGATCCGCGACTATTTCCATGGCCCACGTGGCCGGGCGGCGCAACAGGCTGCCGACTTGCAGGAGAACTGACATGGAAACCCGCGCCCATCACGTGCTGATCGGCCTGTTCACCGTCCTGGCAGTCGGCGGCGCCCTGCTGTTCGCCCTCTGGCTGGGCAAGTCGAGCATGGATCGCGAATACAACTACTACGAGATCAGCTTCAATCGCGCGGTCAGCGGGCTGTCCAACGGCAGCTCTGTGGAGTACAGCGGCATCAAGGTCGGCGACGTCGAAGCGCTGTGGCTCGAGCCGGACGACCCACGCAAGGTGCGGGCGCGCATCCGCGTGTATTCCGGCACGCCGATCAAGCAGGACACCCGTGCCCGCCTGGCGCTGGCCAACATCACCGGCAGCATGATCATCCAGCTGCACAGCGGCACGCCACAGAGCCCGCCACTGGAGGGCAAGCGCGGCGAGCCGCCACTGATCATCGCCGACCCATCGCCGCTGAGCGCGCTGCTGGAGAACGGCGAAGACCTGATGACCAACATCAACAACCTGCTGCGCAGCGCCAACCTGATGCTCTCCGAAGACAATGCCGGTCGTATCGGCCGCACCCTGGCCAATCTGGAACAGGCGACCAGCGTGCTGGCCGAGCAACGGGGCGATCTCAGCGAAGCGCTGACCCAGCTCGGCCAACTGGGGCAGCAGACCAACACCGCACTGGCGGAAATCACTCGCCTGACGCAGAACGCCAACGGCCTGATCGATGATGAGGGGCGCCAGCTGCTGAGCACTGCCGGTGAATCGATGGCGGCACTGGAACGCGCCACCTCGCGACTGGACGCCCTGCTGGCAGACAACCAGGGCGCGCTGAACAACGGCCTGCAAGGCTTCAGCGATCTGGGCCCGGCGATCAACGAACTGCGCGGCACCCTCGGCGCGCTGCGTCGCGTTACCCAGCGCCTCGAAGACAACCCGAGCGGCTTCCTGCTCGGCCGCGAAAAGATTCAGGAGTTCACCCCATGAGCCGCCTAGCGCTGTTCCGCCCCCTCGTCCTCGCGACGCTGTTCGGCACGCTTTCGGCCTGCACCTTGCTGCCCGACGCCGAACCAATCCGGGTGTTTCTGCTGCCGACCGGCGACGTGCCGGCAAATCAGTCCACTGGCACCTTGCGCCAGGCACTGCGTATTCATACCCCCCATGCAAGCCGCATCCTTGCCGGGCCACGCATCGCCGTGGTGCCGAACGGCAACCAGATCAGCAGCTATCAGGGCGCGCGCTGGGGCGATGCGGCACCGACGCTACTGCGCGACCGCTTGGTCGAGCAGTTCAGGCAAGGCGGGCAGGCCGCGGCAGTGAGCAATGAGGAAAGCAACCTGTTCGCCGAGCTGGAGCTGTTCAGCGATCTGAGGGCGTTTCAAAGCGAATACATCGACGGCCACCCTCATGTGCGGATCCGTCTCGACGCGCAGCTCGCCTCGACCGCTGACCAGCGGATTCTCGCCAGTCGCCGCTTCGACATTCTCCAGCCCGCCCACAGCCCACAACTGGAAAGCGTCGTCGATGCCTTCGCCCAGGCCAGCGACGAGCTGAGTCAGCAGTTGCAAAGCTGGGTCGTGGCGGTAGCAAAAAGCCATCCCGCGCAGTGAAAACCGGCGAAAAAGTCGATTAAAGACGCTGAATCGCAGTTTTATTGACTCAGGCTAAGCGTAACCTTCAGGGCAATCGCTTAGCATGCGAACTATCGCTTCACGTAAGGAACGCCCATGAAAGCGCCAGCCCAGAAAAATCTTCGACGGGTGCTGTTCGCGCTCGTCGCGCTCGTGGTAATCGGCCTGCTGGCATGGTCGGAGTTGCGCACGGATGGCTTGGGCGAGGGCTTTGCCAGCGGCAACGGCCGGATCGAGGCCACCGAGATCGATGTGGCGACCAAGCTCGGTGGGCGCATCCGCGAGATCACCGTCGACGAGGGCGACTTCGTCCAGCCGGGCCAGATCATCGCGCGCATGGATACCGAAGTGCTCGACGCCCAGCTCAACCAGGCCCGCGCCCAGGTGCGCCAGGCGGAAAACGCCATCCTCACCGCCCAGGCGCTGGTCACCCAGCGCGAGAGCGAGAAGGCCACAGCCGAGGCAGTGGTATTGCAGCGGCGCGCCGAACTGACCGCCGCGCAGAAACGCCACCAACGTACCAAGACGCTGGTCGACCGCAACGCCATGCCGCGCCAGCAGTTGGACGACGATCTCGCCGCCATGCAGAGCGCCCAGGCCGCGCTGGCCGCCTCCCGCGCACAGGTGCTGTCCGCCGACGCCGGTATCGCCGCCGCCAGGTCCCAGGTCATCGAAGCGCAATCTGCACTGGAGGCGGCACAGGCCAGCGTGGTTCGGCTGCAGGCGGACATCACGGATAGCGAACTGAAGACCGATCGCGTGGCGCGCGTGCAGTACCGCGTGGCGCAACCGGGCGAGGTACTCGGCGCCGGCGGCAAGCTGCTCAATCTGGTCGACCTGGCCGACGTCTACATGACCTTCTTCCTCCCCGAGCGCCAGGCCGGCCGGGTGGCGATGGGCAGCGAGGTGCGCCTGGTGATCGATGCGGCGCCACAGTACGTGATTCCCGCCAAGGTCACTTATGTCGCCAGTGTCGCGCAGTTCACGCCGAAGACGGTGGAAACCGAGAGCGAGCGGGAGAAGCTGATGTTCCGGGTCAAGGCGCGGATCGATCCGGAACTCCTTAGAAAACACATGGAGCAGGTCAAGACCGGGCTGCCCGGCATGGCTTATCTGAAGCTAGACGCTGACACCGAATGGCCGGCGCACCTGCAGATCAATGTCGGCAAATGAACCAGTCTCCTGACCCGGTCGCCGAGATCAGCGGAGTCAGCCTGCAGTACGGCAAGACCCGCGCGCTGGATGACCTCAGCCTGAGCCTGCCGGCGCGCTGCATGGTCGGCCTGATCGGTCCGGACGGGGTCGGCAAGTCGAGCCTGCTGGCGCTGATCGCCGGTGCGCGCAAGTTGCAGCAGGGCCAAGTGCAGGTGCTCGACGGCGACATGGGCGATGCCGGCCACCGCCGCGCGGTCTGCCCGCGTATCGCCTACATGCCTCAGGGGCTGGGCAAGAACCTCTACCCGACGCTGACGGTGTTCGAGAACCTCGAGTTCTTCGGCCGGCTGTTCGGTCAGGACGCCGAAGAGCGCCATTGGCGCATCGCCGAACTGACCCGCAGCACGGGCCTCGCGCCCTTCGTCGAGCGCCCGGCGGGCAAGCTCTCCGGCGGCATGAAGCAAAAGCTCGGCCTCTGCTGCGCCCTGATCCACGACCCCGACCTGCTGATCCTCGATGAACCCACCACCGGCGTCGACCCGCTGTCGCGCGCGCAATTCTGGGAGCTGATCGAGCGCATCCGCAGTGAGCGCCCGCAGATGAGCGTATTGGTCGCTACCGCCTACATGGACGAGGCGCAGCGCTTCGACCATCTGGTGGCGATGGACGCCGGCAAGGTGCTGGCCACCGGCACACCGGCCGAGCTCCTGGCGCGCACCGGCAGCGACTCGCTGGAGCAGGCCTTTATCCGCCTCCTGCCGGAAGCCAAGCGCAGCCAGCATCGCGAGCTGGTCATTCCGCCACAGCCGCACAGTGACAGCGTCGCCATCGAGGCTCACGGCCTGACCATGCGTTTCGACGATTTCGTCGCAGTGGATCAGGTCAATTTCCGCATCTCCCGCGGCGAAATCTTCGGCTTTCTAGGATCCAACGGCTGCGGCAAGACCACCACCATGAAGATGCTCACCGGCCTGCTGCCGGCCAGCGAGGGCGAGGCGCTGCTGTTCGGCAAACCGGTGGACCCGCACGACATGCAGACCCGCCAACGCGTCGGCTACATGTCCCAGGCCTTCTCGCTGTACAGCGAGCTGACGGTGCTGCAGAACCTCGAGCTGCATGCGCGACTGTTCCACCTGCCGGTGGAGCGGCGCGCCACGCGCATTCAGGAGATGCTCACCCGCTTCGATCTCACCGGCGATGCCGAAAGCCTGCCGAGCAGCCTGCCGCTGGGCGTGCGCCAGCGCCTGTCGCTGGCCGTGGCGGTGATCCACAACCCGGAAATCCTCATCCTCGACGAGCCCACCTCCGGGGTCGATCCGGTGGCGCGCGATGGCTTCTGGGAGTTGCTGGTGCAGCTGTCCCGCGAGGACGGCGTGACCATCTTCATCTCCACCCACTTCATGAACGAGGCACTGCGCTGCGACCGCATCTCGCTGATGCATGCCGGACGGGTGCTCGATAGCGACACGCCGCAGGCGCTGATGGCCAAGCGCGGCCTGCCGACGCTGGAAGAGACCTTTATCGCCTACCTGGAGGAAGCCGCCGCCGCACATGCCGCCGACCAGCCAGCAGCGCCGCCTGCCGCGACGCGCAACCCGATCCAACCGGCCGGCAACAATGGCCGTCAGGCCCGCTTCAGCCTGCGCCGCCTGCTCAGCTACACCCGTCGGGAGGCCATGGAACTGCGCCGCGACCCGATCCGCGCCACGCTGGCGATGCTCGGCAGCGTGCTGCTGATGTTCATCATGGGCTACGGCGTCAGCTTCGACGTGGAGAACCTGACCTATGCCGTGCTCGACCGCGACCAGACCACCACCAGCCAGCACTACCTGCTGAACATGGCCGGCTCGCGCTACTTCATCGAGCAGGCGCCGCTGGCCAACCATGCCGAGCTGGACCAGCGCATGCGCAGCAACGACATCAGCCTGGCGGTGGAGATTCCGCCGAATTTCGGCCGCGACCTCAAGCGCGGCGCTGTGCCGCAAGTCGCGTTCTGGATCGATGGCGCCATGCCGATGCGCGCCGACACCATCAAGGGCTATGTGCAAGGCATCCACCTCAACTACCTGCAGCAGCTGGCCCGCGAGGCGGGCGTCGACGGGCAGCTGGCACCGGCTGACGTGGCCATTCGTTATCGCTACAACCCGGACGTGCAGAGCCTGCCAGCCATGGCACCGGCGATGATCCCGCTGCTCCTGATGATGATCCCGGCGATGCTCACCGCCCTCGGCGTGGTGCGCGAAAAGGAACTGGGCTCGATCACCAATTTCTACGTCACGCCGACCACCCGCCTGGAATTTTTGCTCGGCAAGCAGCTGCCCTACATCGCGCTGGGCATGTTCAATTTCGCCACCCTGGCGCTGCTGGCGGTGTTCGTCTTCGGTATTCCGATCAAGGGCAGCATCCTCACCCTCTGCCTCGGCGCCCTGCTCTACGTGACCTGCGCCACCGGCCTGGGCCTGCTGATGTCGTCGATATTGAACAGCCAGATCGCGGCGATCTTCGGCACCACAATCGTCACCCTGCTGCCGGCCATCCAGTTCTCCGGACTGATCCACCCGGTTTCGGCGATGGAGGGCGCCGGCGCCTTCATCGGCAAGCTCTACCCGACCAGCCACTTCCTGATCATCAGCCGCGGGGTATTCTCCAAGGCGCTCGGGCTGGCCGAGCTGTACCCCTATTTCATTCCCATGCTGCTGGCGATCCCGCTGCTGACCCTGCTCAGCGTCGCCGGCCTGCGCAAGCAGGAGAAATGACATGGGCGGCCTGCGACGCAAGCTCGGCAACATCTTCCAGCTCGGCCTCAAGGAGCTGCGCAGCCTCTACCGCGACCCGGCGATGCTGGTGCTGATCATCTATTCGTTCACCCTGGCCATCTACGAAGGTGCCACCGCTGTGCCTGAGGCACCGCACCGGGCGAGCATCGCGGTGGTCGACGAGGATCGCTCGCAAGCCTCGCTGCGCATCATCAACGCCTTTCAACTGCCCTATTTCATCGAGCCGAAAGCGATCAGCCTGCAGGAAATGGACAGCGGCATGGACGATGGCCTCTACACCTTCACCCTGAACATTCCGCCGCGCTTCCAGCAGGACCTGCTCGCCGGCCGCCAGCCGACCATCCAGCTCAACGTCGATGCCACCCAGGTCAGCCAGGCCTTCACCGGCGCCGGGCATATCCAGCAGATCATCGCCAGCGAAACCGCCGAGTTCGTCCGTCGCTACCGCAGCAACGACGCACTGCCGGTCGAAGCGGTGGTGCGCACCGCGTTCAACCCCAACCTGAGCCGCGCCTGGTTCGGCGCGGTGAACGAGGTGATCAACCAGATCACCATGCTGGCGATCATCCTCACCGGCGCGGCGCTGATCCGCGAGCGCGAACACGGCACCATCGAGCACCTGCTGGTGATGCCGGTGACGCCATTCGAAATCATGGTCGGCAAGGTCTGGGCGATGGGCCTGGTGGTGCTGGCCGCAGCCGCGTTCGCCCTGCGCTTCGTGGTGGAAGGCTGGCTGGATATTCCGATCCAGGGCTCGCTGTGGCTGTTCGCCGGCGGCGCGGCGCTGCACCTGTTCGCCGCCACCTCGATGGGCATCTTCTTCGGCACGGTGGCGCGCTCCATGCCGCAACTGGGCCTGCTGGTGATCCTCACGCTGATCCCGCTGCAAATCCTCTCCGGCGGGGTGACGCCGCGCGAGAGCATGCCGGAGCTGGTGCAGAACATCATGCTGGTGGCACCCACCACGCATTTCGTCGAGCTGGCCCAGGCGATCCTGTTCCGCAATGCCGGCGCGGCGATCGTCTGGCCGCAGCTACTGGCGCTGGTGGTGATCGGCGTGGTGTTCTTTCTTGGCGCACTGTCTCGCTTGCGGGTGTCGTTGCGCTAGGCCGATCTACCTGCCACAACGCGATTACGTCCCCTGTGCTTGGCCCGGAACAGGGCGTCGTCGGCCTCGCTGAGCACAGCGTCGAGGTTGCAGGTGGCGCAATTGCATGCAGCGACACCGAAGCTCGCGGTACAGCGTATTGTTCGATCACCCTCCGCCACCTGTACCGCCTCGATTACCGTGCGTAGCCGCTCGGCAGTGGCCACCGCCTGTTCCAACGTCGTATCGGCGAGAATCACTGCGAACTCCTCACCGCCCAGACGCCCGAGCACATCATTCGGGCGCACCAACGGACGCAGCGCCTCCCCTACCGAGCGCAGCAATTGATCGCCTATCGCATGCCCATAGGTATCGTTGACCTGCTTGAAGTGATCGATATCGAACATGATGACTGCCATCGGCCGCGCCCGACGGTTGTGCGGGAAGAGCCGTTCGCCCAGTTCGAAGAATGCCCGACGATTGTTCAACCCGGTCAGCTCGTCGGTTCGCGCCAGTGCCTCAGCGCGTGTCACGGCCAGGTGCAGTTCCTGTTCGATGCGCTTGCGCGCGGTAATGTCGGTGGCGATCTCCAGCCGCACGATACGCCCGTCCGGCCAGGGTATCGCCTGGTCCCGACATTGGTACCAATGACCGTTGGCGGTATTCTGAAATTCCCAGACATGCACGCCGGCCGGCCGCCCCTGGGTATCGAGCAGCCTTCCATTGCTGCAGAAGCGGCATGGCCCGTCCTGGTCGGCCTGCAATACCTGCCAGCAGGTTTTACCCTGGTAGTCGCCCCAGACGTTGCGGCCGTACTCGTTCAGGTAGAGCAATTCGTAGGTCTGCATGTCGGAGACGTAAACCAGCGCATCGAGGCGATCGAGGATGCTGGCGACGCCATGACTCTGCTCGCCGGACGCTGGCACCGCGTGCGTATCGTGATCAGCACCTGCTGGCGGAAGCTGCGACAAGACCAATCTCCTTTGCGAGCATCTCGGAACATTCGAGGCCATCGAGCGATTGCTCTGTAACGCGGGGTCGCCCGGTACCGCGATTAACCATCAAGCCGTGCCGCACCGTAATCGCCATCCGCTACCGTCACCGCTCGGGAATTTTTGTATCGACGGCCGGTCTATCGTGCCGACATGCTAAGAGCCTGACGCTCAACAGCGCGCCAAGGAAGCCCAATCATTATGCGCATTCTCGTTACCGGCGGGGCCGGATTCATCGGCTCCGCAGTGATCCGCCATCTCATTCTCGATACCGAGCACAGCGTGCTCAACCTGGACAAGCTGACCTATGCCGGCAACCTGGAGTCGCTGGCAGCCGTGGAAGACAACCCGCGCTATCAGTTCCTCCAGGCCGACATCGCCGATCGTGAGCGGGTCAGCGAGGCGCTGCTGGAGTTCCAGCCGGACGCCATCATGCATCTGGCCGCCGAGTCCCACGTCGACCGCTCCATCGACGGCCCGGCCGAATTCATCCAGACCAACATCGTCGGCACCTATCAACTGCTCGAGGCCACCCGCGCCTACTGGCAGAGCCTGCCGGTCGAGCGGCGCGAGGCCTTCCGCTTCCACCACATTTCCACCGACGAGGTCTACGGCGACCTGCATGGCGTCGACGACCTGTTCACCGAGACCACACCCTACGCGCCCAGCTCGCCCTACTCGGCCAGCAAGGCCTCGTCGGATCACCTGGTGCGCGCCTGGCAGCGTACCTACGGGCTGCCGGTGCTGATCACCAACTGCTCGAACAACTATGGCCCGTATCACTTCCCCGAGAAGCTGATCCCGCTGGTGATCCTCAATGCCCTCGATGGCAAGCCGCTGCCGGTCTACGGCGATGGCTCGCAGATCCGCGACTGGCTGTTCGTCGAAGACCACACCCGCGCGCTGTTCAAGGTGGTCAGCGAAGGCGTGGTCGGCGAGACCTACAACATCGGCGGCCACAACGAGCAGAAGAACATCGAGGTGGTACGCGGTATCTGCGCACTGCTGGAAGAGCTGGCGCCGAACAAGCCCGCCGGCCTGGCCCGTTATGAAGACCTGATCACCTTCGTCAAGGATCGCCCGGGCCACGACCTGCGCTACGCCATCGACGCCAGCAAGATCGAGCGCGAGCTCGGCTGGGTGCCGCAGGAAACCTTCCAGACCGGCCTGCGCAAGACCGTGCAGTGGTACCTGGAAAACCTCGAATGGTGCCGTCGTGTTCAGGACGGCAGCTATCAACGCGAGCGCCTTGGCGCCCTGGAGAACGCATGAAAGGAATCATCCTCGCCGGAGGCTCCGGCACCCGTCTGCACCCCATCACCCTTGGCGTATCCAAGCAGCTCTTGCCGATCTACGACAAGCCGATGGCCTACTACCCGATTTCGGTGCTGATGCTCGCTGGCATCCGCGACATCCTGCTGATTTCCACCCCGCAGGACCTGCCTCAGTACAAGAACCTGCTGGGCGACGGCAGCCAGTTCGGGGTCCGCTTCAGCTACGCCGAGCAGCCCTCGCCGGACGGCCTGGCCCAGGCCTTCCTGATCGGCGAAACGTTCATCGGCGACGATTCGGTGTGCCTGATCCTTGGCGACAACATCTTCCACGGCCAGCACTTCACCGAGAAGCTGCAGCGCGCCGCCACCCAGGAAAAGGGCGCCACCGTGTTCGGCTACTGGGTCAAGGACCCGGAGCGCTTCGGCGTGATCGACTTCGACGAGAGCGGCAAGGCGCTGTCCATCGAGGAAAAACCGAAGAAGCCCAAGTCCAGCTACGCGGTCACCGGCCTGTACTTCTACGACAACGACGTGATCGAGATCGCCAAGTCGATCAAGCCCTCGCCGCGCGGCGAGCTGGAGATCACCGACGTCAACATGGCCTACCTGCAGCGCGGCGACCTCAACGTCGAGCGCTTCGGCCGCGGCTTCGCCTGGCTCGACACCGGCACCCACGACAGCCTGCTGGAAGCCTCGCAGTACGTGCAGACCATCGAGCACCGCCAGGGCCTGAAGGTCGCCTGCCTGGAGGAAATCGCCTACCAGAACCAGTGGATCGACCGCGAGCAGCTGCTGCGCCGCGCCGACGCGCTGGGCAAGACCGGCTACGGCCAGTACCTGTTCAAGCTGGCGGGTGAAGACGCATGAACGTGATCGAGAGCGGCATTCCCGACGTACTGATCATCGAGCCCAGGGTCTTCGGCGACGAACGCGGCTTCTTCTACGAGAGCTTCAACGCCGCCGCCTTCAAGGCCGCGACGGGCCTCGAGCGGCAGTTCGTCCAGGACAACCACTCCAAGTCCCAGCGCGGCGTGCTGCGCGGCCTGCATTACCAGATCCAGCAGCCGCAGGGGAAACTGGTGCGGGTGGTGGCGGGCGAGGTGTTCGACGTCGCCGTCGACCTGCGCAGGAGCTCGCCGAGCTTCGGCCGCTGGGTCGGCACCCGCCTGAGCGCGCAGAACCAGCGCCAGCTGTGGATTCCCGAAGGCTTCGCGCACGGCTTCGTGGTGCTCAGCGAGAGCGCCGAATTCCTCTACAAGACCACCGACTACTATGCGCCGGAGCACGAGCGCAGCCTGCTGTGGAACGATCCGCAACTGGCCATCGAATGGCCGATCGACGAACCACCGCAGCTGTCCGCCAAGGACCAGGCCGGCAAGCGCCTCAGCGACGCGGAGCTGTTTCCATGAAGATCCTGATCACCGGCAGTAAAGGCCAGCTCGCCCGAGAACTGCAGCTCGAACTTGCCGGTGTCGGCAACCCCCTCGCCCTCGGGCACAACGCCATGGACCTGGCCGACCCCGAGCAGATTCGCCAGCAGGTACGCCTGCTGCGCCCGGACCTGATCATCAACGCGGCCGCCTACACCGCGGTCGATCCGGCCGAGAGCCACCGCGAGCAGGCCTATGCGGTGAACGCCCGCGGCCCCGGCGTGCTCGCCGAGGAAGCCGCCCGGCTCGGCATACCGCTGATCCACTATTCCACCGACTACGTGTTCGATGGCAGCAAGCCCGAACCCTATGCCGAGCGGGACACGCCGCGCCCGCTGAACGTCTACGGCGCCAGCAAGCTGGCCGGCGAACAGGCGATCCAGGCGGTCGACGGCGACTACCTGATCCTGCGCACCAGCTGGGTCTACTCCCCGCACGGCAAGAACTTCCTGCTGACCATGCAGCGCCTGTTGCAGGAGCGCGACGCGCTGTCGGTGGTCAGCGACGAGATCGGCGCGCCGACCTCGGCGACCCGCATCGCCCGGGCGACCGCCGAGATGGTGCGCAAGCGCCAGGCCGGCGAAGGCGGCCCCGGCGGCCTCTATCACCTCACCGCGACCGGCGAGACGTCCTGGTACGGCTTCGCCTGCAGCATCGCCGAACACCTGCGCCAGCAGGGCCGGCTGAAGGCGCGCATCGATCCGATCCCCTCCAGGGACTACCCCACCGCCGCCGCGCGCCCGCTGAATTCGCGGCTGAACTGCGCCCGCCTGCAGCAGGACTGGGACATCCGTCTGGGGGACTGGGAAGCCGCGCTGCACGAATGCCTGGCCCGTTCGCAGCCGCAATCCATCGCAGCGGCCACGCAGATGGCACAGGCGGCGTCGATCGGACGCTGATCCCGACGCAGGCCGATACCCCACACGTCGAGCCACCCGCGTTCCTCGCATGCCGGCGATGAACCGCGAAGCGATCCGCGTGCATAATGCGCCCGACCCACAGGCGCCCACGCATGACCGCACCGCTCATACCCAACCGCCCTCGCTGGCGCAACCTCGCCCTGCTCGCGCTGCTGCTGGCGCCCCTGCTCTGGCCGTTGCAGCAACTCGCCGAGCGCTACTACCGCAACGAGTTGACCGAACAGAACCGGCAGACGCTGGACCTCTATGTCGCCAACCTGCTCGGCACGCTGCGGCGCTACGAAGTGCTGCCGGGCATCCTCGGCGCCCTGCCGGAGTTGCGCGCGCCGCTGCGCGAACCCGACGACCCGCGGCTGAAGGACCAGGCCAACCGGCAGCTCAAGCACCTGCAGCTGCAGACCGGCGCCGACGTGATCTACCTGATGAGCCTGGACGGCACCACCCTCGCCGCCTCCAACTGGAACGAGGAGGACAGCTTCGTCGACCGCAACTTCGCCTTCCGCCCGTATTTCCGCCAGGCCGTCGAAGGCCGCCTCGGCCGCTTCTTCGGCCTCGGCACCACCTCCGGCAAGCGCGGCTACTACTTCGGCGCGGCGGTGCGCGACGGCAGCGAAGTGCTCGGCGTGCTGGTGGTCAAGGTCGACCTGGACCACACCGAGACCCTCTGGGGCAACACGCCCGAGCAACTGCTGGTGACCGACAACTTCGGCGTGGTGATTCTCACCTCGCGCCCGGAGTGGCGTTTCCGCGCGACCCGAGGGCTGGGCGTCGACGAGCGCGAACAGATCGCCTTCGATCAGCCCTATCCAACCCTCTATCCGCAGGACCTGACGCTGGACATCGATGCCTGGTTGATCCAGAGCCGTGAGCTCAAGGAGACCGGCTGGACGGTGCGCATCCTCGCGCCGATCAACCTGATCGAGCGACCAGTGCGCACCGTGGTCGCCATCGGCGCTGCCACACTGCTCGCCCTGCTGCTCTGGATCGGCCTGCTGATGCAGCGCCGCCGGCACTTCATCGAACGTCTGGCGCTGGACACCCAGGCGCGCCAGCAGCTCGAACAGCGCGTGTTGGAACGCACGCGCGACCTGGAAGCGCTGAACAGCCGACTCAAGGTCGAGGTACTGGAGCGCGAGCAGGCGCAGCAGGAACTGGTGCGCGCCCAGGACGAGCTGCTGCAGGCCGGCAAGCTGTCGGCGCTGGGCACCATGTCGGCAAGCATCAGCCACGAACTCAATCAGCCGCTGGCGGCGATCCGCAGCTACGCCGACAACGCCGGGGTGCTGCTCGATCAGCAGCGCAACGCCGAAGCCCGCGACAACCTGCGGCTGATCAGCGAACTGACCGCGCGCATGGCGTCGATCATCGCCCACCTGCGCGCCTTCGCCCGTCGCGACCAGCACGCGCCGGAGCGGGTCGCGCTGCAGCCGGCGCTGGACGACGCCCTGGCCCTGCTCGCCAAGCGCCGCCAGGCCATGGGCGTGGAGCTGATCCGCGACCTGCCGGAGGCCACCCTGTGGGTGCAGGCCGGCGAGACGCGGCTGCGGCAGATCCTCGCCAACCTGCTGGCCAACGCCCTCGATGCGCTGGCCGAGCGGCCGCAACCGCGGCGCATCTGGCTGCGCGCCGAACTGCAGGGTGACGGCGTGTTGCTCAGCCTGCGCGACAACGGCCCCGGCTTCAGCGAGGAAGCGTTGCAGCGTGCCCGCGAGCCGTTCTTCACCACCAAGACCAGCGCGCAGGGGCTGGGCCTCGGCCTGGCAATCTGCGATACCCTCACCCGCGCCCTGGGCGGCGAGCTGCGCATGAGCAACCATCCCGAGGGTGGTGCGCAGCTCGGCCTGTTTCTGCGTTGCGCCGAGCCCGGCGTCGCCTTCCCCACCGAGGACCATTTTCAATGAGCAGTGACCAGCCGATCAGCGCCCAGGCGCAGGTGCTGCTGATCGACGACGATCCGCACCTGCGTCAGGCATTGAGCCAGACCCTCGACCTGGCCGGTCTCAAGGTCGTCAGCCTGGGCGATGCCCGCGACCTGGCCGCGCGGCTGCCAGCGGACTGGCCAGGCGTGGTGGTCAGCGACATTCGCATGCCCGGCATCGATGGCCTCGAGCTGCTGCAACAGCTGCGCACGCGCGACAGCGAGATGCCGGTGATTCTCATCACCGGGCACGGTGATATTCAGCTGGCGGTGCAGGCGATGCGCGCCGGCGCTTACGATTTCCTGGAAAAGCCCTTCCCCAGCGAAGCGCTGCTGGACAGCGTGCGTCGTGCCCTGGCGCTACGCCAACTGGTACTGGACAACCGCTCCCTGCGCCTGGCCCTGGCCGACCGGCAGCAGCTGTCGGCGCGCCTGCTCGGACAATCCCAGGCGATGCTGCGTCTGCGCGAACAGATCGGCGCGCTGGCCGGGACCCAGGCGGATGTGCTGATTCTCGGCGAAACGGGCGCCGGCAAGGAGGTGGTCGCCCGGGCGCTGCACGACCTGTCCAGCCGGCGCAACGGCCCCTTCGTCGCGATCAACGCCGGGGCGCTCGCCGAATCGGTGGTCGAAAGCGAACTGTTCGGCCACGAGCCGGGCGCCTTCACCGGCGCGCAGAAGCGGCGCATCGGCAAGTTCGAATTCGCCAACGGCGGCACGCTGTTCCTCGACGAGATCGAGAGCATGAGCCTGGATGTGCAGGTCAAGCTGCTGCGCCTGCTGCAGGAGCGGGTGGTCGAACGGCTCGGCGGCAACCAGTCGATCGCCCTGGATATCCGGGTCATCGCCGCGACCAAGGAGGACCTGCGGGTGGCCGCGGATCAGGGCCGGTTCCGTGCCGACCTGTATTACCGGCTCAACGTCGCGCCGCTGCGAATTCCGTCGCTGCGCGAGCGCAACGAGGACATCCTGCTGTTGTTCCAGCATTTCGCCGAAGCCGCCGCCCAGCGTCATGGCCTGCCGATCCGCGAGCTGCAGCCGGAACAACGCGCTGCACTGCTACGTCACGCCTGGCCGGGCAACGTGCGCGAGCTGCAGAACACCGCCGAGCGCTTCGCCCTGGGCCTTGGCCTGGGGCTCGACCAGTCGGCCGGCGAACCGGCTGCCGGGATAGCCGGAGGTGGCAATCTGAGCGAGCAGGTCGAGGCCTTCGAGCGCGCACTGATCGCCGATGAGCTGAATCGCCCGCATGGCTCGCTGCGCAGCGTCGCCGAAGCGCTGGGCCTGCCGCGCAAGACGCTGCACGACAAGCTGCGCAAGCACGGGCTGAGTTTTACCGATGCTGGCGGAAGCTCGCCCGATGAAAACGACTAGATGGCGGAAACCCGCCATCTTCGATGCTGATCAGGGGTCGAACTCGCCGGCACAGACCACGGCACGTGCGTGGCCCGCGCCAGCACCGGCGATCCCGCGCAAAGGTGCGACCTAGACGCGCTTGTTGGCAATTGGCCATTCAAACCTTCATCTATTGCTGGGTAAACTCGCTGCCCTCAGGCGGCTCTGCCAGCTCTTGGCACAGGCATTGCTCCTGAAACTCAATGAACCGGACGGAACGAGTCGCGATAGAGCATCGCACCCGGGCTTCAGCGCCTAGACTTGTCCAGCTGGTTACTGCCGGGATGCCGTGTGGCCTCCCACCCACAACAAGAGGAAACATCAATGTTCAAACTGACTGCCAAGGCGCTGGCATGCGCCCTGTCGCTGAGCATCGCTGGTCTGGCCCACGCGGCTGACCCGATCACCATCAAGTTCTCCCACGTGGTCGCCGAAAACACGCCGAAAGGCCAGGGCGCCCTGATGTTCAAGAAACTGGTGGAAGAGCGTCTGGCCGGCAAGGTCGAGGTACAGGTTTACCCGAACTCCTCGCTGTTCGGTGATGGCAAGGAAATGGAAGCCCTGCTGCTGGGTGACGTTCAGCTGATCGCTCCGTCGCTGGCCAAGTTCGAACACTACTCCAAGGGCGTTCAGGTCTATGACCTGCCATTCCTGTTCGACGACATCGCGGCAGTCGACCGCTTCCAGAAGAGCGAGGCTGGCCAGGGCCTGCTGCGTTCCATGGAAGACAAGAACATCACCGGCCTGGGCTACTGGCACAACGGCATGAAGCAGCTGTCGGCCAACAAGGAACTGCGTGAGCCGAAAGACGCGCGCGGCCTGAAGTTCCGCGTACAGGCTTCTGCAGTGCTGGACGAGCAGTTCAAGGCGCTGCGTGCCAACCCGCGCAAGATGAGCTTCGCCGAGGTTTACCAGGGCCTGCAGACCGGCGTGGTCAACGGTGCCGAGAACCCCTACTCGAACATCTACTCGCAGAAGATGCACGAAGTGCAGAAGCACATCACCGAGTCCGACCATGGCCTGCTGGACTACATGCTGATCACCAACACCAAGTTCTGGGACGGCCTGCCTGCCGATGTACGTGGCGAGCTGGAAAAGATCGTGGAAGAAGTCACTGTTGAAGTGAACAAGCAGGCCGACGCCCTGAACCAGAAGGCCAAGGCTGACATTCTTGCCGCCGGCACTACTGAAATCCTTGAGCTGACGCCGGAAGAGCGTGCCAAGTGGCGCGAAGCAATGAAGCCGGTCTGGAAGAAGTTCGAAGGCGAAATCGGTGCTGACCTGATCAAGGCTGCCGAAGCTGCCAACCAGGCTAAATAAGCCTTTGCCGAGGGGCGGACACTCCGCCCCTTTGCTGCACCACCCAGCGATACCCGACAGCTCAGTGAAAAAACAAAGCAGCTAGCGAAGACGAAGCCCGCACCAAGGGCAGACAGGTCAGGCCAAGGCGATCCCGGGCTGAGCCGCTTCGATGGCGACAACAAGAGTTTTTCATTGCTCTGTCTCCCAGCCTGCACCGGCTGGTTCACGGCGCACCTCCGTGCTGCCTTCGATACAACAAGCAGTCCATCGGGAGATGTCATCCATGAACGCCCTCTGGCGCGTCTGGGACCACTTCGAGGAAGGTTTCATCGCCTTTCTGTTGGCCGCCATGACACTGGTGACCTTCGTCTACGTGATCCTCAACAACCTCTACACACTTTTCTACGACCTGGGCGACCGGTTCGAGGGAAGCGCCGACTTCTGGTTCGCCATCGGTGATTTCATCATCGGCCTGGCCCAGTCCATGACCTGGAGCACCGCGCTGACCAAGGCGCTGTTCGCCTGGCTGATCTTCTCCGGTCTCGCCTATGGCGTGCGCACCGCCGGCCACATCGGTGTCGATGCACTGGTGAAGCTGGCGCCGCGACACATCCAGCGCGTCATCGGCATCATCGCCTGCCTGCTCTGCCTGGGTTACGCCGGTCTGCTGACCGTGGCCAGCTTCGAGTGGATCCAGGCGCTGTTCGTTGCCAACATCGGCGCGGAAGACCTGGGCCATGTCGGCGTCAAGCAATGGCACATCGGCATGATCGTGCCGTTCGGCTTCGCCATGGTGTTCATCCGTTTCGCCGAAATCTTCGTGCGCATCCTGCGCAACGAGCAGACCGGCCTCGGCCTCGCCGATGAAGCGGCCGATGCGCTCAAGCACGGCGAAGAGGAGCCCAAGTAATGACCATCCTGTTCCTGTTCGTCGCCCTCTTCGTGCTGATGTTCATCGGCGTGCCGGTGGCCGTATCCCTCGGCTTGGCCGGTTCGCTGACTATCATGATCTTCAGCCAGGACTCGGTGCGCTCGCTGGCGATCAAGCTGTTCGAGACCTCCGAGCACTACACCCTGCTGGCGATCCCGTTCTTCCTCCTGGCCGGCGCCTTCATGACCACCGGCGGCGTGGCGCGTCGCCTGATCGACTTCGCCAACGCCTGTGTCGGCCACATCCGTGGCGGCCTGGCGATCGGTGCGGTGCTGGCGTGCATGCTCTTCGCAGCGCTGTCCGGCTCGTCGCCAGCCACCGTGGCCGCGGTGGGCTCCATCGCCATCGCCGGCATGGTGCGCTCCGGTTATCCACAGGCCTTCGGCGCTGGCATCGTCTGTAACGCTGGTACCCTGGGCATCCTGATCCCGCCGTCGGTGGTCATGGTGGTCTACGCCGCGGCTACCGAGACCTCGGTGGGCAAGCTGTTCATGGCCGGTGTCGTCCCGGGCATCATGCTCGGCGGCGCGCTGATGCTGGCGATCTACATCATCGCGGTGAAGAAGAACCTGCCGGCACTGCCGCGCGCCAGCTTCCGCGAGTGGCTGTCCGCCGCGCGCAAGGCGGTATGGGGCCTGCTGCTGATGGTGATCATCCTCGGCGGCATCTACTCGGGCATGTTCACGCCCACCGAAGCGGCAGCGGTCGCGGCGGTGTATTCGGCCTTCGTCGCGATCTTCGTCTACAAGGACCTCAAGCTGCGCGAATGCCCGAAGGTACTGCTGGAGTCGGGCAAGCTGAGCATCATGCTGATGTTCATCATCGCCAACGCCATGCTCTTCGCCCACGTGCTGACCACCGAGCAGATTCCGCAGGCGATCACTGCCTGGGTCATCGAGGCCGGTCTGCAGCCGTGGATGTTCCTGCTGGTGGTGAACATCGTGCTGCTGGTGGCCGGCGCCTTCATGGAGCCGTCGGCGATCATCCTGATCCTGGCGCCGATCCTGTTCCCGATTGCCATACAGCTGGGCATCGACCCGATCCACCTTGGCATCATCATGGTGGTGAACATGGAGATCGGATTGATAACGCCACCGGTGGGGTTGAACCTGTTCGTCGCCTCAGCGGTGACGGGCATGCCGGTGACCCAGGTGATCCGCGCAGTGCTGCCATGGCTGGCGCTGATGCTGAGCTTCCTGGTGATCATCACCTACGTGCCGTCGATTTCCCTGGCGCTGCCGAACATGCTGGGCATGTAGCCCGAAACACTTACTTCCCTTTAGCCCGGCCTGAGCCGGGCTTTTTTTCGTCTGCGCAAATGTCGATGCGGGCTCGTCAGAGCGCCAGCACATCGGCCGGCCGCCGACGGAACCAGCCGGTCAGCGACAGACGGTCGGCCTGGGTGACCAGCACTTCGTGGGGGAAATCGCCGGAGAGAAAGACCACCAGATTGCCCGCCAGCGGAGGCACGTCCAGCTGCGATCCATCAGGCATGTGCATGCGCAATTCACCGGCATGGCCGGGCTGCCAATCCGGATTCAGATACAGCACGGCGGTGACCGAACGGCTGTCGTCATCGCGAAAGCGGTCCAGGTGCGTCTGATAGAAGGCGCCCGGCGGGTAGAAGGCGAAATGGCACTCGAAGTCTTCCAGCCCGAGGAACAACTCGCGGTTAAGCTGCTGGCGCAAGCCGTCCATGAGTTCGAGGTAATCGTCGCAGACTGCCGACTGGCCCGGTTCGAGCCACTGAATATGGTCGCTGCGAATGCCTTCGCGCACCGCCTGCGCCTCGCCGCGGCCGACCCCTGCCGGTGCCAGCGCACCCTCGGCTTCCCGCCTGCGGCACTCGTCGGCCAGCTTGTGGGTCACATCACTGGGAAGGAAAGAACTCTGCACCGACCAGCCGCGCTCGGCCAGGTCGTCGATGATCGAAGAGAACGGCAAGGAAGTGACTCCGAAGGGATACCGCAGGAGTCTAGGGTCTGTTGAGACTCCGCTGCAAGCTGCGTCGCTGCGCCAAATGGCAGCAGTAACCGTGCGCCTCGACAAGCACGCGTCGACGCACGGAAAATGAACCGCCCGCCAGACAGGAGCTTCCATGCGCGCCCTCTTGACCTGTGTACTGCTGACCTTGAGCTTCAGCAGCTTCGCCGACACCTATCAGGAACTCTACGAAACCGCCGGCTGGACCGAACAGCGCGCCAATTTCGGCGATGCCCTGACCGCGGCCCAGCAACGCTACAAGGACACCCTGCCACCGGCGGTATTCCAGGCACTGGTGACCAACAGCAACCGCCGCTTCGCCGCCCATGCCATCGACCAGCGCGCGCAGCAGGCATTGCGCGGCAACCTGGCCGAGCCGCAGCCGGCGCTGGAATTCTTCCAGTCGACCCTGGGACGCAAGATCGTCTCGGCCGAAGTGCTCGCCGCACGGCGCGAACAGCTGGCCAAGCACGCCGCCGGCCTGCCGCGGGTGGAAGCCGGCAGCAACCGACAGCTGCTGATCCGCCACCTGGCCCAGGCGCTGCCAGCCAGCGAAGCGGGCGCGGAAGTCAGCCTGGCACTGGCCGGCGTCGCCGCCGACAGTCTCAGCCAGATGATTCCCGGCCTGCTCGGTGGCAATCAGGCGCAGAGCCTGCTGAGCAGCCAGCGCCAACGCATGATCGAGCAAATAGAGGCCGATCTCGACAACACGCTGCTGTACGTCTATCGCGACCTGTCCGATGCCGAACTGGAGGAATATGTGACATTCGCCCAGTCGGACGAAGGCAAGGCCTATTACCAGGCCGCGCTGCAGGCGCTACGCGCCGGCCTGGCGGTGGGCATGAGCGGCGCCGAGCTGGAGCCGCAGCAGGGCATCTGACCCCGCTATCTGAAGCGCTCGCGCAGGAAGTCGAAGTACGCCTGGCGCAATTCCTCGCGCTCGTTCACCAGATGGTGGCGCGCCTCGGGCAGTCGCAGCACCTCAGCACTTGGGAACTTGCGCTGCAGAATCGGCAGGTTGTACTGCCAATCCACGGTCATGTCCGCCTCGCCCTGAATGATCAACGGCGCGTGCCTACTGTCAGCCGCACCCTCGATACGTGGAATCCAGCGTGACAGGGCGCCGACCCAGGCCGTGGGCAGGATGTCCGGCTGCAGCGGGTCCTGGCTCTGGACGAATTCGAGGAAGGCCGGGTCGCCAGAGTTCTCGCTGAACGTTCGTGGGATCTGCTGAACGAAGCGCCGCAGCAACTCGTAGCTGATGCGCGAGCGCAGCCAGGCGCGCGGGCGAACCAATGGCGCCAGCAGGATGGTGCGCCCCAGGTCGGGGTTTTCGGCCTGATGCAACAGGTGATCCAGCGCGATGGCACCGCCGGTACTCTGGCCAAGTAGGTGCCAGGGACGCGGCAGGTCGAGCTGGCGTGCCTGTTCGAACAGACCGCTCAGCACCGCCTGGTATTCGGCAAACTCGTTGATGCTCGCCCGGGGACCGCTGGACAGCCCATGCCCCGGCAGGTCGCAGGCGAGCACGGCGAACCCCATCTCCAGTCCCCAGTCGACCACATGGCGATACAGGCCCATGTGGTCGTAGTAGCCGTGCAGGATCAGCAGGCTGGCGTGGGGCTGCTCCGGCCACCAGGCCTGAGCGACGACATCGTAGTCATGCACGCGAAAGCGCCCCAGGCGGCGCTGGACCTGCGTGCGATGCGGCAGGTCGAGCCCGTAATAGCTCTGGTAATGGAGTGTTTCGGCGCTTGCGGCGACCGCCTCGGACAGGGCGGGCAGGCTGTTACGCAGGCGCTCGGGATCGATACGCGAGGGCATGGAAATTCTTCGATTGCGTTGACCTGGGATATTCAGCTCTGCGCCGCCCCATGGCAAGCTTGCGCACCCACATCGGAGCCCGCCATGAGCGCTCGTCGCAAATACCTGATCGCCGCACTGATCGCCCTGCTCTGGGGCGGCGCCATGCTGGCTGCGTTCTGGTGGTTCGAGGCGCGCTACCTGCGCACCTTCGACGGCGAGCGCGCCGAGCTGTTCTCCGGCGACGCCCTTCGCCTGCCGGCCGAGCTGCAGGGCCCAGGACCAGTGCGCTTCGTGCATTTCTGGGACCCGGGATGCCCGTGCAACGTCGGCAATCAGCAGCACCTGGAAGAACTGCTCAAGCGCTTTGCCGGACAACCCGTGGACTTCTACGAAGTACGCAAGCCGGGCAGCAAGGGCCGCTTGCCGCAGCCGCTGGCAGCGCTGAAACCGCTGAGCGCCCCGCCCGGCTCCGAGCAACTACCGGCCAGCCCCGCTGTAGGCATCTGGGATCAAAGCGGGGAGCTGGTCTATATCGGCCCCTACAGCGAGGGTGCGGTGTGCAGTTCGGACAACAGCTTCGTCGAGCCTATCCTCGATGCCGTGCTGGCCGGGCGCAAGGTGCGCGCCACCCATTCGCTGGCGGTGGCCTGTTTCTGCGACTGGCAGCAGTAGCGCGCTTGCGACAGGTAAACTTGATCGCGATCAAATGATAATTATTATCAGTTAAACGAGAATTGCTCCCATCCAAGTCGGCATCACCGCCGACGAATTATCCGGGAGCCGTTCGATGATACTCCGCCTTCACCCACTCGCCCTGGCCTGCCTGGCCGTCAGCAGCGCGTCCGCCTTCGCCGCTCCGCTGGAGCTGCAGGAAACCGTCGTCACCGCCAAGGGCTACGAGGCCGCAACGCAGGACATTCCGCAAGCCATCGAGGTGCTGCAGGCTCAGCCAACCGAAACGGCAGCGCCGGTCGGCAGTCTGTTCCGCGGCAAGCCGGGCCTGGCCGTGCATAGCGACGGCGCCTGGGGGCAGAACCCGGTGCTGCGCGGCATGAAGAAGGAAAGCGTGGTGCTGATGGTCGACGGCGTGCGGGTCAATTCCGGCCAGCCGCAGGGCTCGCTGGCCTCCATGCTCGATCTCGGCCTGCTGGAACGCGCCGAAGTGGTCAAGGGTCCGGGCTCGGTGCTGTACGGCAGCGGTGCCATGGGCGGGGTGGTCAACCTGATCACGCCACAGGCACGCTTCACCGAGCAGGACGAACGCAGCGGACGCTTCTCCACCAGCGCCAGCAGCGTCGACAAGGGCTTTACCGGCGCTACGCTGCTGCGCGACTCCAGCTCCGATCATGCCCTGGTGCTGGGCGTTGCCGGGCGCAAGGTCAACGATTACAAGAGCCCCAACGGTACCGAAGAGAACACCGGCTACAGCTCCGATACCCTGCTGCTCAAGTACAAGCAGCGGCTGGCCGAGGATGTCAGCGTCAACCTGAACATCCAGCGCCACACCGACCGCGACGTCTGGTACCCGGGCTCGGCGCGTACCGGCGGGCAGCCGGGTGGCGCCGGCATCCCGGTACCACTTGGCACCGCGACCATCCATTCGCCGGAACAGCAGCGCGAGCTGTTCCAGATCGGCCTGGAAAACGGCCTCGGTGAAGGCACTCTGACCACCGAGCTCTATCGTCAGGAGGTCTACCGGGAGATCCGCGCCTACTCCGAGCGGCTCGACCGCGACTATGTACGCAACAACGTCAGCTTCATCACCCATGGGCTGCGCTCGAGCTGGGTGGTGCCAGTAGCCGATCACCTGCTGACGGTGGGCGTCGACGGCTGGAAGATGACCGGCGATCCGGAACGCTACGTGGATGGCCCGCCGACCTTCAACAACAACCAGCGCAACGACCCCTTCAAGGATGCCGAGATCGAATCCTACGGGCTGTTCGTGCAGGATGAATTCGACCTCGGCCAGACGCGCCTGACGGCCGGCGCCCGCTACGACCGCGTCAGCGCCGACGCCCGAGCCAAGGGCAACGGTCCTTCATTTACAACCAGCGGCCTGGACAGCACCGACCACAACCTGTCGTGGTCGCTGGGCGCGCTGCATCCGCTGACTGACACCCTGAACCTCTACGCCAACGTCGGCCAGGCCTACCGCGCCGCCGACATGCGCGAGCGCTACGACGACGCGCCGCGCGGCGACGGCTACTTCCACGTCGGCAACCCGCAGCTGGACCCGGAGCGCTCCACCAGTTTCGAGCTCGGCCTCAAGGGTAGCGATGGCGATTTCACCTATCAGCTGGCGGCCTTCCACACCCGCATCGACGATTACATCGCCGGCCGCGTGACCGGCACCAACGCCCCGAATGGACTGCCGATCAAGCGCACCGAGAACCTCGACAAGGTGGTGATCTACGGCCTTGAAGGCAGCGCCAGCAATGCCGTTGGCGCCTTCGTGGTGGACGGCAGCTTCACCTGGCTGCGCGGCGAGAACAAACAGGACGACGAACCGCTGCACCAGATGCCGGCCCACGAGCTGACCCTGGGCATTGGCCAGCCGGCCGAGCGCGGCCTCTATTGGCATGCCCAGCTGCGTGCGGTCGCCGAGCAGGATCGTGTAGCGACCGAGTTCACCCGCGGTGGCGAGGACCGTACCGCAGGCTTCGTTACTGCCGATGCCAGCCTCGGCTGGGGCTTCGGCAAGATCGGCGTGCTGCAGACTGCCAACCTCGACGCGCGCCTTAGCAACCTGTTCGACAAGGCCTACCACGAGCATCTGGCTGACGGCATCAGCGGCAACGAGCTGCAAGCACCCGGGCGCGGCATCACCGTCGCGCTGAGCGGGAGCTTCTGATGCTGCGCCACCTACTGATGGCCGTTCTGCTGGCGGCTGGAGCGCCAGCGCTGGCGGACAAGCTGCCGCGCCTGGTCCTGGCCGGCCCATCCTCGTCGGTATCGAACCCGCTGATCCACATGGTCGAATCCGGTGCGCTGGACGACCTGGCGGACAAGGTGGAATTCGTCAGCTGGCGCGATCCCGACCAGCTGCGCCTGCTGGCGCTGAACCAGCAGGCAGACGTGCTGGCCATGCCGGTCAACGTTGCCGCCAACCTCTACAACCGCGGCGCCAAGCTGCGCATGCTCAACGTTTCGACCTGGGGCTTGCTCTGGCTGGTGTCCCGCGAGCAGGGCCTGAGCACCCTCGACGACCTGCGCGGCAAGGAAATCGCCATGCCGTTCCGTGGCGACATGCCGGACATCCTCTTCGGCCTGCTGGCCGAGCGTGCCGGCATCGATGTGCGCAAGGACCTGCGCCTGCGTTACGTCGCCACCCCCATCGACGCCATGCAGCTGTTGCTGATGCGCCGTACCGACCACGCCCTGCTTGCCGAGCCGGCCATCTCCATGGCACTGCGCAAGGCCAGCGAGGGTCCCTTGGGGCTGGTCGCGCCGGACCTGTATCGCAGCGTCGACCTGCAACAGGAATGGGGCCGTCTGCTGCAGCGCGAAGCACGCATCCCGCAGGCCGGTATCGCGCTGATGGCCAGCGTGAAAGACCAGCCGCAGATCGCCGCACGGATCGCCCAGGCCTACGCCGACTCGCTGCAATGGTGCAGCACCAACGCCGAGCGCTGCGGCCAGCTGGTCGCCAGTCATCTGCCGATGCTCAGCGCCGAAGCGGTGACCGATTCGCTGGCCGTGGCGCAGATGGCCGCCGTGCCCGCCGCCGAGGCGCGGGCGGAAGTCGAGTATCTGTTCGAGCTGCTGCTGAAGAAGAATCCGGCGCTGATCGGCGGCAAGCTACCGGCCGATGACTTCTACTCGCCAGTCAGCGATCAGCCATGAGCCTCCTGCGCAGCTGGCTGACCAGCCTGCCCGGCTATCTGTGGAGCGGCTGGGGGGCGCTAGCCAGCCTGTTTCTGCTGCTGGCGGGCTGGGAAGCAGTGGCTAGTCACTATGGCGCACTGGTGCTGCCGACGCCTCTGGAGACGTTTTCCCGCCTGCTTCAGCTGATTGATGAAGGTGCCGCCTGGCCGGAGCTGCTGGCCACCAGTCGCCGGGCGCTGCTCGGCTTCGCTCTTTCCGTGGCGGTCGGCAGCGTGCTCGGGCTCGCCGCCGGTGTCTCCATGACCGCCTCGATGATGGCGCGGCCGCTGGTCACCGTGCTCATGGGCATGCCGCCAATCGCCTGGCTGGTACTGGCGATGCTCTGGTTCGGCGCCAGCGACGGCACCCCGGTGTTCACCGTGTTCATCGCCAGCTTTCCGCTGGTGTTCGTCGGTGCGTTGCAAGGCACCCGTACGCTGGACAACCAGCTAAAGGACATGGCCCTGGCATTTCGCCTGCCGCGGCGGATGCTGTTGCTCGATGTCTACCTGCCGCACGTCGTCTCCTACCTGTTCCCCGCCTGGATCACCGCACTCGCCATGTCCTGGAAGATCGTGGTGATGGCCGAACTACTCGCCACCCAGGACGGGGTCGGCGCCGCGCTGGCGGTATCACGCTCGCACCTGGATACCAGCGCGACCATGGCCTGGATCACCGCGGTGGTCGGTCTGCTGCTGGCGGTGGAGTACCTGCTGCTGGAACCGATCAAGCGCGAAGTCGAGCGCTGGCGCGAGGTGTCCTCATGACGCAATTGCACATCCACGGCCTGGCCCACGCCTTCGGTCGCGACGAGATATTCAGCGGCATCAACTTCAACCTGGCGGCGGGCGAAGTGGTCGCCCTGGTCGGCCCCTCCGGCTGCGGCAAGACCACCCTGCTGCATCTTTGCGCGGGGCTGCTGGACGTCCAGGAAGGTCGCATCGACAACGGTTTCGGCAACCCCGCCAGCATGTTCCAGCAACCGCGGCTGCTGCCGTGGAAAACCACGCTCGACAACATCGCCCTGGGGCTCAAGGCGGCCGGCATGCCGCGGCAGCAACGCCTGCAGCAAGCCAGTTCCCTCGCGCTGCGCCTGGGCCTGGCTGCTGGCGATCTCGGCAAATTTCCGCACCAGCTTTCCGGCGGCATGCAGAGCCGCGTTTCGCTGGCGCGGGCGCTGGTGCTGCAGCCGGACCTGCTGCTGCTCGACGAACCCTTCGCCGCGCTGGATATCGGCCTCAAGGAAGACCTCTACGCCCTGCTGCTGGCCGAGCAGGCTGCACGCGGCATGGGCGTGCTGATGATCACCCACGACCTGATGGAAGCCGTGCGCCTGGCCGACCGCATACTGGTAATGGCGGCGGCGCCGGGGCGCATCGTCAGCCACCTGGAGCTGGATCTGCCAGCCGTGCAGCGCAGCGATGCCTGGATCTATCAGCACACCGCCGAGCTGCTGCAGTTGCCGGCCGTACGAGAGAGCTTCGGCCTGGCCACCCGCGCGCAACAGACCTTGCCTGGCGCCGCCAAAGTCGCCATTCGCGAGGCGGCCCCCTTACCCTCCGCCAGCAGAGCGCGCTCACGATGCTGAAAACCTTATCGCCGCGACTCGCCAACTGGCCGCTGCTGCTGTGCAGCTTTCGTCCGCTGTTTCTCGCCACCGTGCTGCTGGCGGTGACTGGTGTTGCACTCTGGCTGGGCTTTCTCGGGTTCGGGTTGCCGCTGCCAGGCGTGCCGGGTGGACCAATGGTCTGGCATGCCCACGAAATGCTGCTCGGCTTCGGCCTGGCGGCGGTCGCCGGCTTCGTTCTCACCGCGGTGCCGGAATTCACTGCTACCGCAGCGTTCGGTCGGCATGTGGGTTTCGGCTTTCTACTGCTGTGGCTAGCCGCCAGGCTGAGCTTCTGGCTTTCCGGCGTCATGGGGCCGTGGCCGGCGGCACTGTTCAACAGTGCCTTCGCCATCGCCCTGCTTGTGCTGCTCGCGCCGCGCCTGCTGGGCGACCCGCTGCGCCGGCAGTACGGCTTCTTCGGCGGGCTCGGCGCGCTGGCGCTGGTGACCGTGGGCTTTCATGTCGATGCCGTCGGCGGCCGATACCCGATGCGCTGGCTGTACGCTGGCATCGGCGTGATGATGGTGCTGATCGTGGTGGCCATGAGCCGAATCTCCATGCGCATTCTCAACGACGCCACCCAGGCACGCCGGGATGCCGGGCACGACGTGGACGACGACTACCGCGCGCGTCCGCCACGACGCAATCTGGCGATCTTCTGCATCAGCCTGTTCACTCTCGCCGAATGGCTGGCACTGCCGGCCCCGCTGAACGGCTGGCTGGCCCTGGCCACAGCCGCCGCCATGTTCAATCTGCTCAACGACTGGCACATCGGCCGAGCGCTGCTGGAGCGCTGGTCGCTGATGCTCTACAGCGTCTACTGGCTGATGGCGCTGGGCTATGGCGCACTGGGTGTCTCGCTGCTAGCCGACGGCTTTGCCAGCAGCGCAGGCCGCCATCTGCTGACACTCGGGGCCATGGGCGTATCGATTCTCGCGGTGCTGTGCATCGCCGGGCGTACCCACAGTGGCTATGCACTGGATCAGCGGCGCTGGGTGCCGATAGCGACCTGCCTGCTGGTGCTCGCCGCGCTGCTGCGTGCCAGTGCGGGGCTGCCGGGCGCTCCCGTGCCGCTACTGAACATGCTCGCCGGGCTCGGTTGGCTGACAGTCTTTGGCCTGGCATTGCGCTACCTGGCACCGATCTGGCTGCGCCCGCGCCCGGACGGTGGTACGGGATGTGAAGAACCGATGGATGAACACAGCACGGGTTCGGGCTGCCGGACCTGAGCAGTGATCGGCAACTGGACGCGGTATTCGCTGCAGGCGAACAGACAACCGAGCCGTGAATGCGGGCTCGGGGACGGAGAAGGCGCGGCGGTGGATAAGCTTCGCGTTAGTCACCCTACCGCTCTGCGGCAGGGGACACTCCATCTGAAACGAAAAGGGCGCATCGATGCGCCCTTTTCGTTTTGCTGCTCAAACCATCATCAGGTATGCGCCGAGGGCGGCACCAGCACCTTGCGGCTGTCGATCACCTGACGCCAGGTGGGATTGCCAGCGGTTTCATCCATCGCCTGCTGCATCGCGCGAATACGGCGCTTCTCGGCCCGGCGGCTGAGGTACCAGGCGAGAAAGGTCGCCAGCGACACGCTGAGCAGGATCAGACTCGCCACCGCGTTGATCTCCGGCTTCACGCCCAGGCGCACGGCGGAGAAGATCTCCATCGGCAGAGTGGTCGAGCCGGGACCGGAGACGAAGCTGGCCAGTACCAGATCGTCCAGCGAGAGGGCAAAGGAGAGCATTCCGCCGGCCGCCAGCGAGGGCGCGATCATCGGCATGGTGATCAGGAAGAACACCTTCCACGGCCGCGCTCCGAGGTCCATCGCCGCTTCCTCGATGGACAGGTCCAGCTCGCGCAGGCGCGCCATCACCACTACCGCGACGTAGGCCGAGCAGAACGTGGTGTGGGCGATCCAGATGGTCACCAGCCCGCGTTGCGCCGGCCAGCCGATCAGTTGCGCCATGGCGACGAACAGCAGCAGCAGGGATAGACCGGTGATCACTTCCGGCATCACCAGCGGCGCGGTGACCAGGCCACCGAACAGCGTACGGCCGCGGAACACCGGGATACGGGTGAGGACGAAAGCCGCCATCGTGCCCAGAGCCACCGCGGCAATCGCGGTATAGGCCGCGACTTCCAGCGAGCGCATTACCGCGCCCATCAACTGGGAGTTGTCGAGCAGGCCGGCGTACCATTTCAGCGACCAGCCACCCCACACCGTCACCAGCCGCGAGGCATTGAACGAGTAGATGACCAGGATGACCATCGGCAGGTAGATGAACAGCAGCCCGAGCACCAGAATCAGGTTGGAAAAGCTCCAGCGTTTCATAGCTTGCCCTCCAGTTCCTTGGCTTGGTTCCGGTTGAACAGGATTATCGGCACCAGCAGGATCGCCAGCATCACCACCGCCAGCGCCGAGGCCACCGGCCAGTCACGGTTGTTGAAGAATTCCTGCCAGAGCACCTTGCCGATCATCAGCGTCTCCGGACCGCCGAGCAGTTCGGGGATGACGAACTCGCCTACCACCGGAATGAACACCAGCATGCAGCCGGCGATGATGCCGTTCTTCGACAGCGGCACGGTGATCTTCCAGAAGCTGGAGAGGTTGCGCGCGCCGAGGTCGGACGCAGCCTCGAGCAGGCTCGGGTCGTGCTTCACCAGGTTGGCGTAGAGCGGCAGGATCATGAACGGCAGGTAGGAGTAGACCACGCCGATGTATACCGCAGCGTCGGTATTGAGTATCTGCAACGGCGCGTCGATCAGGCCGAGGCCCTGCAACAGTCCGTTGAGGATGCCGTTGCTGCTGAGGATGCCCATCCAGGCGTAGACGCGAATCAGGATGGCGGTCCAGGTCGGCATCATGATCAGCAGCAGCAGAACCGTCTGCAGATCCTTGCGCGCACGGGCAATGGCGTAGGCCATCGGATAGCCGATCAGCAGGCAGAGCAGCGTGCTGAAGAAGGCAATCTTCAGCGAGCCCAGATAGGCCGCCAGATACAGTTCGTCTTCGCTGAGGAAGATGTAGTTGCCCAGGTTGATCAGCACCTGCAGCTGCTGGTCGGCGTAGGCGAAGATGTCGGTGTACGGCGGAATGGCCACATCCGCTTCGGCAAAGCTGATCTTCAGGACGATGGCGAAGGGCAGCAGAAAGAACAGCATCAGCCACAGGAAGGGCACGCTGATGACCAGTCGGCGCCCGGTATTCAGGGGCGAGCGCTTCATGCCTGCAACACCACGCCGCTGTCATCCCACCAGTACACGTACACCTCTTCCTCCCAGGTCGGCAGCTTCACGTGACGTTCGGCGTTGGCCATGAAGGCCTGCAGCACACCGCCGGACGGCAGCTTGATGTAGTACACCGAGTGGCCGCCAAGATAGGCAATGTCGTGCACGACGCCTTTAGCCCAGTTGTAGCCGGGGCGCTCCAGTTCCGGCAGTTCGGTGCCGATCAGCAGCTTTTCCGGGCGGATCGCGTAGGTGATCTGTTTGTCCTGCGCGCGGGTACTGATGCCGTGGCCGACGTAGATCGGGTTCTCAAGGCCTGGGCTGGCGATGACGGCGTGGTCGCCCATGTCCTCGATCAGCTCGCCGTCGAACAGGTTGACGTTGCCGATGAATTCGCAGACCAGGCGGCTTGCCGGCGTCTCGTAGATGTCCATCGGGCTGCCGACCTGGGCGATCCAGCCCAGATGCATGATGGCGATGCGTTCGGCCATGGTCATGGCCTCTTCCTGGTCATGGGTGACCATCACGCAGGTCACGCCGACGCGCTCGATGATCTGCACCAGCTCGAGCTGCATCTGCGAGCGCAGCTTCTTGTCCAGCGCGCCCATGGGCTCATCGAGCAGCAGCAGCTTCGGCCGCTTGGCCAGCGAACGCGCCAGGGCGACACGCTGGCGCTGCCCGCCCGACAGCTGATGCGGCTTGCGTTTGGCGTACTGGGTCATCTGCACCAGGCCGAGCATCTCCTTCACCCGCGCCTCGACTTCCTGTTTCGGCAGACCATCCTGCTTCAGGCCGAAGGCGATGTTCTGCTCCACCGTCATGTGTGGAAACAGCGCGTAGGACTGGAACATCATGTTGATCGGCCGCTCGTAGGGCGGCATGTCGGTGATGTCCTGGCCATCGAGGAAGATGCGCCCCTCGGTGGGCCGCTCGAAGCCGGCGAGCATGCGCAGCAAGGTCGACTTGCCCGAACCCGAGCCACCAAGCAGGGCGAAGATTTCGCCCTGATGGATGCTCAGCGAGACATCATCGACCGCCACCGTTTCGTCGAACTTCTTGGTGACGCGGTCGATCTTCAGCAGCACCTGCTTGTTCTTGCTTTCGCCACTGAGGGCTTTCTTGTAGGCGCTGGAGGCAACGGCCATGCGCGAACTCCCGAAATGAAAAAGGTTGGCCGGCCTGGGCCGGGGATCTAATGGTCGTTGCAGAGAGCGCGTCGCCTGACATGCTCCCGATCGGCCGGTTCCGATTCGTCACCGGCAATGCCGCAGACGAAACGGGAACAGGCCATGGAGTTCACTTGCCGGATTTCACCTTGGTCCAGGAGCGGGTCGAAAGACGTTGAGTCTTCGGCGGTAGCTCAGCGGAGACGTACAGCCGGTCGAGCACTTCCTGCGGCGGATACACCGACGCATCGCCCACGCACTTCCTGTCCATCAGCTCGCCCGCCTTAAGATTGGGGTTGGCGTAACCGACGTAGTCGCTCACCGCGGCAATCACCTCGGGGCGCAGCAGGTAGTTGATGAAGGCATGGGCTTCTTCGACATTGCTGGCATCCGCGGGGATGGCGAGCATGTCGAACCAGAGGTTCGCGCCCTCCTTGGGAATGGCATAGGCGATCTCGACACCCTTGCCGGCTTCCTCGGCGCGGGCGGCGGCCTGGAACACATCACCGGAGAACCCGGCGGCGACGCAGATATTGCCATTGGCCAAATCGGAAATGTACTTGGACGAGTGGAAATAACGTACATGCGGCCGCACGGCCAGGAGCTTCTCCTCGGCCTTCTGATAGTCCGCCGCGTTCTCGCTGTTGGGGTCGAGCCCCAGGTAATTGAGCATGGCCGGGATCATCTCATCGGCCGAATCGAGGAAGGCTATGCCGCAACTGGCCAGCTTCTCGGCGTTCTCCGGTTCGAAGATCACCGCCCACGAGTCGATCGTGTCGACGCCCAGTGCGGCCTTGACCTTCTCGACGTTGTAGCCGATGCCGTTGGTGCCCCACAGATAGGGTGCCGCATAGGCATTGTCGGGATCGTTCTTCTGCAGCTGCTTGAGCAGTGCCGGATCGATGTTTTCCCAGTTCGGCAGCTTGCTCTTGTCCAGCGGCTGGAAGGCACCAGCGCGAATCTGCTTGCCGAGAAAATGGTTGGAAGGCACCACCACGTCGTAGCCGCTACGGCCGGCCAGCAGCTTGCCTTCAAGGGTTTCGTTGGAATCGAAGACATCGTAGACGGGCTTGATGCCAGTCTCCTTCTCGAACTCCTCCAGCGTCGTTTCGCCGATGTAATCCGACCAGTTGTAGATATGCACGGAGGCGGCCTGGGCGGTGGCCGCACCGGCTACGGCGGCGGCGACGATCAACGACTTGAGTGTCGAGCGCATGGGATGAGTCCTCTTGTTACAGGCCGCGCGTGATCCCGGCGGGAAAGGCGGGCTGTTTATTGGAAAAACCTCTGAAAATCAACAGATTTGATGCAAATGTCGGTGCATCACAAAAGACAGGGAACGTGGCTACACGACGAGCTGCGCTCAACCGGGCTCCGGTGCCGGTACGCATACTCCATGCGGCCCGGCAACGGATCGGTCGTATCAGCGGCCCGACTTGATCTTGGTCCAGCTGCGGGTCATGGCGCGCTGGGTTTTCGGATCGAGGTCGGGGAAGGTGTACAGCTTCTTCAGCACGTCCTGGTTCGGGTAGATGCCCGGGTCGGTGCGGATCGCTTCATCCACCAGCGGGGTGGCCGCGGCGTTGCCGTTGGGGAACTGCACGTAGTCGGTGATCGACGCCATGACTTCCGGCTTCATCAGGTAGTTGATGAAGACGTGGGCGCTCTCGACGTTCTTCGCGTCAGCCGGTACGGCCAGCATGTCGAAGAAGCTGCCGGCACCTTCCTTGGGAATCTTGTAGCCGACGTTGACGCCGTTGCCGGCTTCCTCGGCGCGCGCCTTGGCCTGATAGATGTCACCCGAATAGCCGATCGCCACGCAGGACTCGCCATTGGCCAGGTCGGAGATGTACTTGGAAGAGTGGAAGTAGGCCACATGCGGACGGATCTGCATGAACAGCTCTTCGGCCTTCTTCAGCTCGTCGGCCTTGCCGCTGTCCGGGGCGTAGCCCAGATAATGCAGGGCGGCGGGCAGGATTTCGGTCGGCGAATCGAGGAAGGAAACGCCGCAGGACTTCAGCTTCTCGATGTTTTCCGGCTTGAACACCAGGTCCCAGGAATCCACCGGCGCGTTGTCACCCAACGCGGCCTTGACCTTGTCGACGTTGTAGCCGATGCCAATGGTGCCCCACATGTAGGGAATCGAGTACTGGTTGCCCGGATCACTCGGATCCAGCGCCTTGAGCAGGTCCTTGTCGAGGTTTTCCCAGTTCGGCAGCTTGGACTTGTCCAGTTTCTGGAACACGCCAGCCTTGATCTGCTTGGCTAGGAAGGGGTTGGACGGCACCACCACGTCATAACCGGAGCTGCCGGCCAGCAGCTTGGCTTCCAGCACTTCGTTGCTGTCGAAGACGTCGTAGACGACCTTGATACCGGTTTCCTTGGTGAAGTTCTCCAGGGTGTCTTCGGCGATGTAGTCGGACCAGTTGTAGACGTGCAGAACCTTTTCCTGGGCCTGCGCAGCCCCGGCAACGGTGCCGGCCAGCGTCATGGCAAGTAGTGTCTTGGCGAAGGGATTCATCCGTGCAGCTCCTGTTGTCATCATTAATGTCGGGGCAGTGGAACAGGCCATGAACACGCGGCGGCCTGGCGGTGTGGCGGCATCGACACACCCCTCGGCAGGTCTGGCCTCCAGCACGCGCGCAGTCTGGCAAGGTCAGGACCCTCTTTTCAACAAGCCGAACGCACAGCGGTGCAAACGACAACCTTAGCTCAGCTGGCGCGGGCCGCCGCACGGCTCAACCCAGCGCATCCTTGGCCGTGGCGTCGAGGCACAACCGCACCTTGCCAACCAGCTCGTCGATCTGCTCTTCGCTGATCACCAGCGGCGGCGAAATGATCATGGTGTCGCCAACCGCACGCATCACCAGGCCGTTGCGGAAGCAGTGCTCGCGACAGAGCATGCCCACACCGGGATCGGCAAAGCGTTCGCGGGTCTTCTTGTTCTTCACCAACTCGAGCGCGCCGAGCAGGCCGACGCCACGCGCCTCGCCTACCAGCGGATGCTCGAGCAGTTCCTGCCAACGGGATTGCAAATAGGGTGCCGTCTTCGTCTTCACCCGCTCGACGATCTTCTCCTCGCGCAGGATGCGGATGTTCTCCAGCGCCACCGCGGCGGCCACCGGATGCCCCGAGTAGGTGAAGCCGTGGTAGAACTCGCCGCCCTCGTTGAGCGTGTGCACCACTTCGTCGCGCACCACCACGCCACCCATGGGGATGTAGCCTGAGGTCAGGCCCTTGGCGATCGGCATCAAGTCCGGCTCGAGGCCATAGTAGTCGCTGCCGAACCACTCACCGGTACGGCCGAAGCCGCAGATGACCTCGTCGGCGATGAAGAGGATGTCGTAGCGCGCGAGGATTTCCTTGACCCGCGGCCAGTAGCTCTCGGGCGGGATGATCACGCCGCCGGCGCCCTGGATCGGTTCGGCGATGAAGGCGGCGACCTTGTCCTCGCCGACCTCGAGAATCTTCTGCTCCAGCTGGTCGGCGATGCGCACGCCAAACTCTTCCGGGCTCATGTCGCCGCCCTCGCCAAACCAGTAGGGCTGGTCGATATGCTCGATGCCCGGGATCGGGCCGTCGCCCTGCTCGTGCATGGCCTTCATGCCACCGAGGCTGGCGCCGGCGATGGTCGAGCCGTGATAGCCATTCCAGCGGCCGATGACCACCTTCTTCGCCGGCTGGCCCTTGATCGCCCAGTAATGGCGCACCATGCGCAGCACGGTGTCGTTGGCCTCCGAGCCGGAGCCGGTGAAGAACACGTGGTTCATCCCGGCCGGCGCGATGTCGGCAATCGCCTTGGCCAGCGCCACCGCCGGCGGGTGGGCGGTCTGGAAGAACAGGTTGTAGTACGGCAGCTCGCGCATCTGCCTGGTCGCGGCCTCGACCAGCTCCTCGCGGCCATAGCCCAGGTTGACACACCAGAGCCCGGCCATGGCGTCGAGGATCTTGTGGCCTTCGCTGTCCCACAGATAGACGCCTGACGCCTTGGTGATGATGCGCGTGCCTTTGGCGTTCAGCGCCTTGTAATCGGTGAACGGCGGCAGATGATGGTCGCGGCTAAGCGCTTGCCAGTGCAGGGTTTGCGAATCGCTCATCAGTCACCTCTCGATAAAAGTTCGTGCATGTTCGGTGGACGAGAAAAGCGTCATCCACCCTACGACCGGCTCCGGCAGGAAGCGGCGCTTACACCGACAGCATCAGGAATTCCCGCTCCCATGAGCTGATCACGCGGTGGTAGTTTTCCTGCTCGGCGCGTTTAACCGCGACGTAGCCGGTGATGAATTTCGGGCTCAGGTATTTCTCCAGCTCACGACAGGTTTCCATCCGCTCCAGCGCTGCTTCCAGGGTCAGCGGCAGGCGCAGGTTGCGCCGTTCATAGCCACGGCCCTTGACCGGCTGGCTCGGTGGCAGCTGCTCGACCATACCGATATAGCCGCACAGGAGGCTCGCGGCGATGGCCAGGTAGGGGTTGGCATCGGCGCCCGCGAGGCGGTTCTCGACGCGGCGGTTCTGCGGGTCGGAGTCCGGCACGCGCAGGCCCACGGTGCGGTTCTCCTCACCCCACTCGACGTTCACCGGCGCCGAGGTGTCGGGCAGGAAGCGGCGGAACGAATTGACGTTCGGCGCGAACATCGGCAGCAGCTCGGGGATGTACTTCTGCAGGCCGCCGACGTGGTGCAGGAACAGCTGGCTCATGGAGCCGTCTTCACTGGAGAAGATGTTGCGCCCGGTCTTGAGGTCGATAACGCTCTGGTGCAAGTGCATCGCGCTGCCTGGCTCGCCGGTCATCGGCTTGGCCATGAAGGTGGCGGCAACGTTGTGCTTGAGCGCCGCCTCGCGCATGGTGCGCTTGAACACCAGGATCTGGTCGGCCAGGTGCAGTGCTTCGCCGTGACGGAAGTTGATCTCCATCTGCGCGGTGCCTTCTTCGTGGATCAGGGTGTCCAGATCCAGGCCCTGCGCTTCGCACCAGTCGTACATGTCCTCGAACAGCGGATCGAACTCGTTGGCGGCGTCGATGGAGAACGACTGGCGGCCGGTTTCCTGGCGGCCTGAGCGGCCGATCGGCGGCTGGAACGGCAGGTCCGGGTCCTCGCAGCGTTTGGTCAGGTAGAACTCCATCTCCGGCGCGACGATGGGCTGCCAACCGCGGTCGGCGTACATCTTCAACACGCGCTTCAAGATGTTGCGCGGCGACAGTTCGATGGGGTTGCCCATCTTGTCGTAGGTGTCGTGGATCACCTGGGCGGTGGGCTCGATGGCCCAGGGCACGAGGAATACGGCGTTCGGGTCAGGGCGGCAGAACATGTCGATGTCGGCTGGATCCAGCAGCTCGTAGTAGATATCGTCCTCGACGTAATCGCCGGTCACGGTCTGCAGCAACACGCTTTCCGGCAAGCGCATGCCTTTCTCGCCGAGGAACTTGTTGGTTGGTGAAATCTTGCCGCGGGCGATCCCGGTCAGGTCGCTGATCAGGCATTCCACTTCGGTGATCTTGTGTTCTTTCAGCCAGCCGGTGAGCTGGTCGAGTTGGATACTCATGTTGACCTCGGGGTTGCTGGGGAGGGCCGCCTGGATCGGCCGTCAGCGTTGTCGGGCGCGCGCCTCGCAGGCTTCGGCGAAGCCGCTAAACAGCGTCAGATAATGCGGATGCTCGTGAACCTTCCACTCCGGGTGCCACTGCACGCCGAGGGCGAAGCTGCGCGCCTGCTCGACGGAGAACGCCTCGATCAGTCCGTCCGGCGCCAGCGCCTCGATGCGCAGACCGGCTCCAAGCCGCTCGACGCCCTGGCCATGCACCGAGTTGACCTGGATCTGCGCCGGCAGGCCCAGCTGCTCAAGTAGCCCGCCCGGCTGCACGTGCAGCGGATGGCTGAGTCCGTACTGCACCTCCAATGGATCGTCCGGACGTTCGCGGTGGTCCTGATACGGGCCGGCTTCGTGAACCTTCTGGTGCAGGCTGCCGCCAAAGGCCACGTTCATTTCCTGAAACCCACGGCAGATGCCGAACACCGGGATGCCCGCCTCGACAGCCGCGCGAATCAGCGGCAGGGTGAGACGGTCGCGCAACGGATCGTGATGGGTGCCCGTCTCGCTCGCCGGGCCGCCATAGTGATGTGGCTCGACGTTCGAGGGCGAGCCGGTGAACAGCAGGCCATCGAAGGTCTCCAGCAGGGTCGCCGGGTCGATCAGCTCCAGCGCCGGAATCACCAGCGGCACGCCGGCAATCGCCGCGGCACGCAGGTACTTGTCACCGGCGATGTGGAAGCCGTGATGTCCGATCTGCTTGGTACAGGCCGAAACGCCGATCAGAGGCTTGCGAGGCATGGGATACTCGTTGTTCGAATGGGGCATACCGGAGAGTAGTCTTGTTCATTTTTATAGACAATAGCCCGAGCATTAGCCCGGTGCGCGATGGATTCAGCGCACCGGAGATGCCCCAAAAAAGGCCCATTGTGGGCACTCATGGGGCGCTGGCGGGCTACTATTGACAGTGAACAGGCTTTTCGATTGACTCCCAGACAAGCATCTGATGATTGAAATTTTTAACAATTAAGGTAATTCATCATGGCCCCGCCGCGTGCCGTTCAGCTCAACGAAGCTAACGCATTTCTCAAGGAACATCCGGAGGTTCAGTACGTCGATCTGCTGATCACCGACATGAATGGAGTCGTGCGCGGCAAGCGCATCGAGCGCGCCAGCCTGCACAAGGTCTACGAAAAGGGCATCAACCTCCCCGCTTCGCTGTTCGCCCTCGACATCAACGGAATCACCGTTGAAAGCACCGGCCTGGGCATGGATATCGGCGACTCCGACCGCACCTGTTTCCCGATCCCCAACACGCTGTGCAAGGAACCCTGGCAGAAGCGTCCCACTGCGCAGCTGCTGATGACCATGCACGAGCGCGACGGCGACCCCTTCTTCGCCGACCCGCGCGAGGTCTTGCGCCAGGTGGTGAGCAAGTTCGACGAGCTGGGCCTGACCATCTGCGCCGCCTTCGAGCTCGAGTTCTATCTGATCGATCAGGAGAACATCAACGGCCGGCCGCAGCCACCGCGCTCGCCGATCTCCGGCAAGCGCCCACACTCGACCCAGGTCTATCTGATCGACGATCTCGACGAGTACGTCGATTGCCTGCAGGACATTCTCGAAGGCGCCAAGGAACAGGGCATTCCGGCCGACGCCATCGTCAAGGAAAGCGCCCCGGCGCAGTTCGAGGTCAACCTGCATCACGTCGCCGATCCGATCAAGGCGTGCGATTACGCGGTGCTGCTCAAGCGCCTGATCAAGAACATCGCCTACGACCACGAGATGGACACCACCTTCATGGCCAAGCCCTATCCGGGACAGGCCGGCAACGGGCTGCACGTGCACATCTCGCTGCTCGACAAGAATGGCAACAACATATTCGCCACCGAGAATCCGCTGGACAGCGAGCCGCTGCGTCACGCCATCGGCGGCCTGCAGCAGACCATGGCGGCCTCGATGGCCTTCCTCTGCCCCAACGTAAATTCCTATCGCCGTTTCGGCGCCCAGTTCTACGTGCCCAATGCGCCGTGCTGGGGCATGGACAACCGCACCGTGGCGCTGCGTGTACCGACCGACAGCCCCGACGCCGTGCGTGTGGAACATCGGGTCGCCGGCGCCGACGCCAACCCCTACCTGCTGCTCGCCGGCATCCTCGCCGGGGTGCACCACGGCCTGACCAACAAGATCGAGCCGGATGACCCCATCGAGGGCAACTCCTACGAGCAGGTCGAGCAGAGCCTGCCGACCAACCTGCGCGACGCCCTGCGCGAGCTGGACGACAGCGAGATCATGGCGCGCTACATCAGCCCGGACTACATCGACATCTTCGTCGCCTGCAAGGAAAGCGAACTGGCCGAGTTCGAACACTCGATCTCGGACCTTGAGTACAACTGGTATCTGCATACCGTCTAGCCGCAGGCCCGCGTGCAGCGGGGCGACCGCCACGGCGGTTTGCATCCGCCGCCGTGCTGGCTTCAAATAGGCCGATGACCAAGCCCAGCCCCGCGATGCCCAGTCGCCGCCCGCGCGCCAGCAGCCAGGTGCGCATCCGCCAGATTCTCTCCAGCGCCCGTGAACTGCTCGCCGAGCAGGGCGCCGCGACGCTATCGGTGTACGCGGTGGCGGAGCGCGCCGGCATTCCGCCCTCCTCCGTCTACCACTTCTTCTCCGGCGTGCCGGCATTGCTCGCGGCGCTGACGGCCGATGTGCACGCAACGTTCAGGGACAGCCTCGAGCAGCCCATCGATCACCAGAGCCTGAGCAGCTGGCGCGACCTGTCGCGACTGATCGAACAGCGCATGCTCGGGGTCTACGAGCAGGACAGCGCCGCCCGCCAGCTGATCCTCGTGCAGCACGGCCTCGGCGAGGTAACGCAGACCGATCAGCGCCTGGACCTGGAACTCGGCCAGGCGATGCAGGCCGTGTTCGAGCGACATTTCGCCCTGCCGCCTCTGCCGCAGGACATCGATGTGTTCGCCATGGCCGTGGAACTCGGCGACCGCGTCTATGCTCGATCCATACAGCTGTACGGCAGCCTGACGCCACGCATGGCCGAGGAAGGCCTGCGTGTATTCGATGCCTATCTCGGCCTGTATCTGCCGCCATGCCTGCCGAAGCGGGAAACACTGAGCCACTGATCGATAAATATCGATAAACGGTCAGCCATTTATTTTCTATCGGCGTTCAGCCCTCTACCAATCCAGATAACTATCGAATAAATTTGCGCTTTCGATAGCCGTCGCCCTTTCAACTGCAGCCGCGAGGTTTCCATGTCCCGAGTCGTTACCGTTGCCGCCACCCAGATGGCCTGTTCCTGGGATAGCCAGGCCAACATCGCCAATGCCGACAAGCTGGTGCGCGAAGCCGCCGCCAAGGGCGCGCAGATCATCCTCATCCAGGAGCTGTTCGAGACGCCCTACTTCTGCCAGAAGCCCAACGCCGAGTACCTGCAGCTGGCGACGCCGGTCGAGGAAAACCCGGCCATCCAGCATTTTCAGAAGGTCGCCGCCGAGCTGCAGGTGGTGCTGCCGATCAGCTTCTTCGAGCTGGCCGGACGCGCCCGCTTCAATTCCATCGCCATCATCGATGCCGACGGCAAGCTGCTCGGCGTCTACCGCAAGAGCCACATTCCGGATGGCCCCGGGTATCACGAGAAGTACTACTTCAACCCGGGCGACACCGGCTTCAAGGTGTGGAACACCCGCTACGCCAAGATCGGCGTGGCCATCTGCTGGGATCAGTGGTTCCCCGAAACCGCGCGCAGCATGGCGCTGATGGGCGCCGAACTGCTGTTCTACCCGACCGCCATCGGCAGCGAGCCGCACGACCCGAACATCACCTCGCGCGACCACTGGCAGCGCGTACAGCAGGGCCATGCCGGCGCCAACCTGATGCCGCTGATCGCCAGCAACCGCATCGGCCGCGAAGAGCAGGACGGCTACGACATCACCTTCTACGGTTCGTCGTTCATCGCCGACCAGTTCGGGGCCAAGGTCGAGGAAATGGACGAAACCAGCGAGGGCGTGCTGGTGCACCAGTTCGATCTCGACCAGCTCGAACACATCCGCAGCGCCTGGGGCGTGTTCCGCGATCGCCGGCCGAATCTCTACGGCTCGATCCGGACCCTGGACGGCTCGCAGCCTTCAGAGTGAGCCGCGCGCCCGCCGCTACGAACCACGGGAAAGGCCTGTCCTTTCCCGCTTCATGAGAGATGCAGATGACCACCCTGACCACCACGCCGCGTACCGATGGCTACTTCATGCCCGCCGAATGGGCACCGCACAGCCAGACCTGGATGGTCTGGCCGCAACGCCCGGACAACTGGCGTAACAACGGCGCGCCCGCGCAGGCCGCGTTCACCGCTGTCGCCAAGGCCATTGCACGCTTCGAGCCGGTTACCGTCTGCGCCAGCGCCGAGCAGTACCTCGCAGCCCGCGCGGCACTGGACGATCCGCGCATCCGCGTGGTGGAACTGAGCACCGACGACGCCTGGGTGCGCGATACCGGGCCGACCTTCGTCATCGACGACCAAGGCGGCCTGCGCGGCGTCGACTGGACGTTCAACGCCTGGGGCGGTGAAGACGGCGGCCTCTATGCCGACTGGCAGCGCGACGACGAAGTGGCGCGCAAGATCCTCGAACTCGAATACTGCGACCGCTACCGCACCGAGGGCTTCGTGCTCGAGGGCGGCTCGATCCACGTCGACGGCGAGGGCACGCTGATCACCACCGAGGAATGCCTGCTCAATCGCAATCGCAACCCGCATCTGTCCCGCGAGCAGATCGAGAGCGTGCTGCGGGAACAGCTGGCGGTCGACAGCATCATCTGGCTGCCGCACGGCCTGTTCAACGATGAAACCGACGGCCACGTCGACAACTTCTGCTGCTTCGTGCGCCCGGGCGAAGTACTGCTGGCCTGGACCGACGATGCGAACGACCCCAACTTCGAGCGCTGTCAGGCGGCCATGGCCGTGCTGCAGAGCGTTCGCGACGCTAAGGGCCGCACACTGACGGTGCACAAGATGCCGATTCCCGGCCCGCTGCATGCGACTGCCGAAGAATGCGCCGGGGTCCTCGCCCTGGATGGCAGCCAGCCGCGCGACCCGTCGATACGCCTGGCCGGCAGCTACGTGAACTTCCTCATCGTCAACGGCGGCATCATCGCCCCAGCCTTCGGCGACCCGCTGGACGCCGAAGCCGAGCGCATCCTGGCGCAGGTCTTTCCGGAGCACCGGGTCGTCATGGTGCCTGGCCGCGAGATTCTCCTCGGCGGCGGCAACATCCACTGCATCACCCAGCAGCAGCCGGCACCGCTGAACCGATCAGCCATGTAGTTGATCCCCTGGGCGGGTCAACATGGCTGTAATGAGGAGACCGCGCACCGTGCGAATCAGAGCCATCCTGCTATGCATGCTGCTGGCGCCATCAGCGCAGGCTATCGAGCCGTATTCCTGCCGCAATGGCTTCTTTCCGGCCTTCGCCGGCGAAGTAAGGCATGCGGAGGTTGTAGCCAATGCAGATCAACCCGTGCATTTTCGCGATGACGCGGTTGGCTGCCCGGAGCAGGAATACTGCATCCGACGCGCCTATCTAGTGAATGGTGACAAGCTGCTGGTCGGCAAGGAGACGGATGGCTGGGCTTGTGCCTGGTATTTCTCCAGCAAGCGCGAGTTCGTCGGCTGGCTGCCGGCGCACCACGTCCGTATCGACCACGCTACGCCGGTACCCAAGGCCGGCGACTGGATCGGCCGCTGGCACCCCATCGCGGGAGGCAACAGCATCCTCATTACCCAACCCTCGCCCGACGGCCCCTTCACCGTTGAAGGCGAGGCCTTGTGGCAAGGCGGCCTCAACAGCTACGGAGAGCCAATCGTTCATGTCGGGGCATTCTCCGGCCATGCTCGACCCTCGGACGACCTGCTGAAGATCAGCGAAGGCGATGACGAATACGACTGCCAGGTGACCCTGCAGCATGTCGCCGGCAATCTGGTGGTGACCGATAACAGCCACTGCGGCGGGCTCAACGTGCGTTTCGACGACGTATACCGCAAGTCGCGCTGATGCCAGAGCCCGGCAGGCCCCCGCTGACTTGAAGCCCTGTCGATCTGGTCTACATTTGGGGTTCGCTTGACCGTTGGTGCGGTCACACATCCCAGCGCCCCGCCAGGAAACACCTCTTGTCGATCCCCCGTTCAGTCCAGTTCGTGCTGCTGTCGCTCGCTCTCGCAGCCAATGGCTGCAGCGAAGAAGAGGGCTCAGCATCCATTCCCAAGGCCGCTAATGCCGCTCCGACGCTGGAACAGCTGCCCAAGTGTGAACGGATCGCGGCACGACTCACGCCGCTTCTGGATGGTCTGGCCCAGGTGGATCTGGACGATGGGGGCCGTTACGACAACCTGACCGTCTATGGCATCAGCTGCTCCTGGCTTTCCCGGGAAATGCAGAGCGGCGATATCTCCCAGCACGTCAAAGGCGGCGGCCTTTCCATCGCCATTTCTGTCGACGAAACCCCCTCGGACGAGCAGATGCTTCGCAAACTGGGCATGGTCCATGACGACGCCCGCGCCGAGGACATCGGCGGCTTCGTGGTAGATGTCAGCAAGCGTATGGACCCCAGCGCTCAGCTGGGGATCATCGGCCCTCAGGTGGTCGTCGGCCGGGTCACCGTCACCGCTACGGCTGCCGGTATCGCCCTGCAGAAAGTGGAGAGCATGGAGTACATCACCAACGACCAGGCGATCGAGGCAGCCATTGCCATTCACCGAATGCTTCGCTGAGTCGAATCACAACCATCAGGCCGAAACCACTGAGGCCTCGCCACGCACCGAATAAACAAATACCGATCATAGGAGCAATCATGTCTTCAGCCATCCACCTGCCATCCCTGGCGCTCGCCGCAGCGCTCACGCTGATCAGCTCGACCACTCAGGCGCAGGAGCCGAATCAACAGATGATGACCAACATGCACGCGCAGCTGGCCAAGTTTGGTGGCGCCATGCATGTGACAGCTAAAGTCTGCGACGACTACACCGACGAGAAACTTGCCGAGCATAGAGAGCAGCAAAAAACCCAGGCGACCCGCGCCGGGATGGACCCGGCAACTTTCGATACGGCCTTTGCCGACGGCGTCAAGGAGAGCGAGGCAAAGTGGAAGGATGTCCCCGCGTCCGAGCGTCAGGCCAAATGCACCGAGTTCAAGCAGCAGATGGAGAGCTTCGGGCAGCAGCTTGGCCAGTGACGGCAGAGCGCGCCGGGCAAGCCAGCCCGGCCAGCCCGCCGCAATTAGCCGACGATCACCTGGTTCTTGCCCAGGCGCTTGGCGGTGTACATCGCCGCGTCGGCGCGGGCGAACACGCTGCTCAGCTCGGGATCGCTGGCTTTCAGGTAGGTCAGGCCCAGGCTGGCGGTGACGCGGAAACGCTCGCCGTTGTCGGCGGTAAACACCACCCGTTCGATCTCGCGCTGCAGGCGTTCGGCGATCTGTTCGGCCAGATCCGGCTGACAGCCTGGCAGTACCGCGGCGAATTCCTCACCGCCGATGCGTCCGAACAGGTCGCTCTGGCGCAGCACGGCGGCGCCGCAGCGGGCCACCTTCTGCAGCACCTGATCGCCCATCTGGTGGCCGTGGGTGTCGTTGATGCGCTTGAAGTCATCGATATCCAGCAGCAGAAACGCCAGCGAGGAAGCAAACTGCCGCGCCCGCTCGAACTCGCCGCGGGCGCATTCGAAGAAGTGCCGGCGGTTGCTGCTCTGGGTCAGCACATCGGTAGTGGCCAGGCGCTGCAGTTCGCCTTCGAGCTGCTTCTTCTCGGTGATGTCTTCGGCGATACCCACGATGATCGGGCCCTGGCCACGATCGGCGCGGCGGCCGAGGAAACACTTGTCGCTCAACCAGCGCAACTGCCCGTCGCCACGGATGATGCGGTACTCGCGGGTTTCCACCGCGCCCTCGTCGAGCACGGCGAGCATGCTCTTCTGCGCGAACTCGACGTCATCCGGATAGATCGCATTGCGCCACTCGCCGTAATCGGCCAGCAGCAGGGCCGGCGAGCGACCGAAGATGCGCTCGTAGGCCGGGCTGACGTAGATCATCCGCTGCGCCTGCCAGTCGAACGCCCAGAGCACGGCGTTGACGCCGCCCAGCAGGGTGCTGAACAGTTGCTCGCGCTCGCCCAGGCGGGCAGCCTCCGCGCGCGCATGCATCAGTGCGAGCAATGTCTGCGCATCGCCGCCCGGTAGCATGCCCATACCCGAATCACCCTGATTACTCGCCAGCCGCATAGCCTTCTTCCTGAAACGACCGTCGCGATTGCGACGGTACTGCATGTTGAGAATGCTGTTCAGAGAGCCGGCCAGAGGCAAAGTTCCGGCCGGCTGCAGACCTTGTGCTTGAGCCGATGGAAGGTCAGGCGATGGCGACCGACGGGCGCAGTGAATAGGTGCGCAGATGCTCGGCGAATTCGCGCAGCGACTGGATGCCGCTGGCCTCCGCTTCGTGCACCCACTGCTTGATCGCCGCCAGCATTTCGTGGCCGTTCGAGCTGGTTCGCGTCCAGATCTGCTGCAGCGCCAGACGCTTCTCGTAGATCACCTTGAGCGACTGGCTCTGCGCCAGCATGTCGTCGATGTGCGCCTGCTGCTCCTGCTGCAGCAGACTCGGCTCCCGCGCCAGCAGACGCTTGGCCCGGCGCAGTTGATGACGCAGCGTGGCGTCGGCGCGGCCCAGTTCCTGGCGCACCAGCGGCACGATGACCAGCTTTCGATACTGCGCCATGATCTGGAAACGGTTGTTGAGGATCGCCATGGCGCTGTCCATGTCCAGCTGCTGCTTGCCCTCGATGCGGTGGGCGATCGGCGCGGTACGGTTGACCTTGGCCAGCCGCAGCAGGCTGAACAGGCGAATCCAGGCCCAGCCCATGTCGAACTCCCATTTGCGCACCGACAGCTTGGCCGAGTTCGGATAGGTGTGGTGGTTGTTGTGCAGCTCCTCGCCGCCGATGAGGATGCCCCACGGCAGGAGGTTGGTCGCCGCATCACGGCATTCGAAGTTGCGATAGCCGACCGCGTGACCGAGACCGTTGACCACGCCGGCGGCCCAGAACGGAATCCAGATCATCTGCACGGCCCACACGGTGAGGCCGAGCGCGCCGAACAGCGCCAGGTCGATCAGCAGCATCAGCACGATGCCGGTATTGGGAAAGCGCGAATAGAGGTTGCGCTCGATCCAGTCGTCCGGGCAGTTCTTGCCGTAGATGCGCAGGGTTTCCTCGTTCTTCCCCTCTTCCATGTACAGCTCGGCGCCCTTGCGCAGCACCGTGCTCAGACCCTTGTGCGCCGGGCTGTGCGGGTCGTCGGGGGTCTCGCATTTGGCGTGGTGCTTGCGATGGATGGCAGTCCACTCGCGGGTGTTCATCGCCGTGGTCAGCCACAGCCAGAAGCGGAAGAAATGCTTGAGCGCCGGATTCAGCTCCAGCGAGCGGTGCGCCGAGTAACGGTGCAGGTAGACCGTTACGCTGACGATGGTGACGTGAGTCAGCAGCAGCGTGGTCGCGATGAGTTGCCAGACCGACAGGTCGAGTAAACCGGTGTGCCACATAATAACGGGGTGCCTCTTGCAGAACGGTGCGCCAGCGACCTCCGCTGGCGTCCACCTGCCTTCAGCCTAACACCAGGCGTCGGCGAGTCTAGGAAACGGCCCGACCGACCGTCTAAAAGCTGGTGATTTTTTAGCCAGATTCGGCTGCAATCGCTACGCTTTGGGCACGTAGCGCCATGCTGATGTGCATTCCGAAAGACGCTATCGGCCGTACTGGCATAGAGCTATCATTGTTTCTTTTTTGCCCTGGAAAGTTGCGGCTCATGCAAACGTCGTACGTCGAGCGCAGCACCTCGCGCCTCTGGCCGGCCCGCCGATGACGAACGCCGGCATCACCACACCCCACTGGATCTTCACGCTCGGCAGCCTGCTGCTCGTGCTGCTGTTCGGTAGCCTGGCATTCAATGACTACCGCGCGCGCGATGCCGCCTGGCACCTGGAAATCGACACCCACGGCGAACTGCAGAGCCTGGCGCTGCAGAGCGCGCAGCTCAATCAGCGACGGCAGGCCGACATGGTCGCCACGGCGCTGGCCGGCAATGCCGAAGTGCTGCGCCAGGTACGCCAGATCGATACGGCGCTACGTGATGGCCGGGCCATGGGCGATGCACGTATCGAGCTGGCACGCCAGCGTCTGCGCGCCGCGTTGAGCCCGGCCTGGAGCGCCATGCAACGCCACGGCGCGTTGCAGTTGCAGATCTTCTGGAGCGACGCTGGGGTCGCCCTGCTGCGCATGCAGCAACCGGAGCGCTTCGGTGACGCAATGGCGGCGCAGCGCCCGATGCTGCGCCGCGCGATGAGCGAAGGCAGCATGCAGTACGGCATGGAGGTCAATGCGCTCGGCGCCAGCAGTCGCGCCATCGTTCCTTTGCGTGCCACCGACAGCGAGTCCGGCGAGATCATCGGCGCCCTGGAAGTCGGCTACAACGTGCTGCCGGAATTGCCCGAGCTGGGCGATCAGCTGGCTGCCGGGCTGGCGCTGGTGGTCAAGCGTCAGGCACTGCAGGCGGCGGACGTGGAATCCCCCAGTGGCGTGCAACTGCGCAGCGACGGCGACTGGCTGCTGATCGAGCATTCGGCGACGCAGATACTGCACTGGGCGCAGCAAGGCATGTTGCCCGAGCCGGAGAGCGGCCTGGCCTTGCGCCTGCTGAGTGCCGACGGCCGCACCTATATGCTCAATCAGATTCCCCTGCACAGCGACCGTCGGGCCCAGCCATCGGCGCCGCTGCTGGCAGCGGCGCTGGTCTGGCGCGACATCACCGCGATGCAGCAGGAGCACCAACAGGCCGAGCGCCGGCTGCTGATCAAATGGAGTCTGGCCTGGCTGATCGCCGAGGCGCTGCTGCTGACCCTGGCGGTACTGCTGCAACGGCGCATCGGCGCGCAGCTGCAGCATCAGTTCAGCCAGCAACAGCAGGGCCGACGCCGCCAGCGCCTGCTCGACCGCGCACAGAAGATCGCCAGCCTGTTGCCCGGCGTGGTGTTTCAGCTCAAGCGCTTCGCCAACGGCCGTTATGCCTTCCTCTATGCCAGCGAGGGCGCACGTGACCTGTACGGCATCGACCCGCAGCGGCTACTGGAAGATGCTTCCCAGGCCCTGGTGCACGTTCACCCGCAGGATCTGCCACGACTGAAAGCCGCACTGCTGCGTGTGGCTGCTGGGTCGACAACCGGCTCGGTGGAGTTCCGCATCCAGCATCCGCAACGCGGTTTGCTCTGGGCCGAGGGACGTGCCACCGCCGAGCGACGTCCTGACGGCACCGTGCTCTGGCACGGCTTCGTGACTGAGATCACCGAACTGATGGAAGCCACCCGCGCGCTGCAGAAGAGCGAGAGCCGCTTCCGCGCCATGGTCAGCAACCTGCCGGGCGTGGTCTACCGCTGCCGCAACGACGGCCGCCGGCGCATGAGTTACCTGAGCGACGGCATCGAACGCCTGACCGGCTACCCGGCCGGCGATTTCGTCGGCGACCGCGTGCGCAGCTACGCCAGCCTGATCCACCCAGACGACCTCGAGCTGGCCCGGCAACACGCCGAGCAGGACACCTTCGAGGGCGTCTACCGCCTCATCAATGCCGAAGGCCGCACCGTCTACGTGCGCGAAAAAGCCCGCGTACTGCACGAGCGCGACGACCCGGTGGGCTGGTGCGACGGCTTCATCTGGGATGTCACCGACCAGGCGCTGGCCAAGGAAGAGATGCAGGAGCGCGAGCGCTACCTGAGCATGCTGATCGACAACGTGATCGACGCCATCATCATCATCGACGCCCGAGGCATCATCGAAACCTTCAACCATGCCGCCGAACATATCTTCGGCTACAGCGCCGCGGAGGTCATCGGCCGCAACCTGTCGATGCTCATGCCCGAACCGGACCGCTCCGCCCACGACGGCTATCTGGAGACCTACGAAAGACGCGGCATACCTCGCGCGCTGGAACAAAACCGCGAACTCACCGCCCTGCGGCGTACCGGCGAAACCTTCACCATCGAGTTGCGCGTGTCGCAGATCAACCACCACGGCGAGCGCCGATTCATCGGCCTGGTGCGCGACATCACCGAACGCAAGCGCATCGAGCGGATGAAGAGTGAGCTGGTGTCCATCGTCAGCCACGAGCTGCGTACGCCACTGACATCGATCTCCGGCGCCCTCGGCCTGATCGTCGGCGGTGCCCTGGGCGAACCCTCGCCAAACATGCGCCAGATGATCAGCATCGCCCACCAGAACAGCCTGCGCCTGGGGCGCCTGGTGGACGACCTGCTGGACATGGACAAGCTGGTCGCCGGCAAGATGACCCTCGACCTGCGCGCGCATGCGCTGCCGGCGCAACTGCAACAGGCAATTGCCGCCAATCAGGGCTACGCCAGCAAGCATGGCGTCACGCTGGAGCTGCTGCCAGCGCCGGACGTGCAGCTGATGGCAGACGACGACCGGTTGCAGCAGGTACTGGCCAATCTCATCTCCAATGCGGTCAAATTCTCGCCGCAGGGTGGCACCGTTACGCTCGGCAGCGAGCGACGCAATGACTGGGTGCGAATCTCGGTACGCGATCAGGGATCGGGCATTGCCCCTGAATTCCACACACGGATATTCCAGAAATTCTCCCAGGCCGATTCCTCCGACAGCCGCCAGAAGGAAGGCACCGGCCTGGGCCTGGCCATCAGCAAGGAACTGATCGAACACATGCACGGCCGGATCGGTTTCGATTCCGAGCCTGGCGAAGGCGCCTGTTTCTGGTGCGAACTGCCAGTCGCGCCGCTGGCGCAAGATCGATCCTGATGCTTCCGTTAAGCGGACGCGCACGCAAACGACCCCCGGAGGCACAATGGCCGAGCTAAGGCGCATCCTGCACGTTGAAGACGATCCGTCGATTCAGGCGGTGACCAAACTGGCCCTGGAGGCCGTTGGCGGATACGAGGTGCTGTCCTGCTCCTCTGGTGCACAGGCGTTGGAGGAAGTCGAAGCCTTCGCCCCCGACTTCATCCTGCTGGACGTGATGATGCCGGGCATGGACGGCCCGCAGACGCTGCTCAGGCTGCGCGAGCGCATCGACCTGGAACGGATTCCGGTAACATTCATGACCGCCAAGGTGCAGCCGAGCGAGATCGAGCACCTGCGCAAGCTGGGCGCGCGCGACGTGATCGTCAAGCCGTTCGACCCGATGCAGCTGGCCGAGCAGATTCGCAGCATCTGGCTGAGTGGCCGATACTAGGCAGAACTGCTTAAGCCCCGGTCGTGCCACGCTACCCGACCCGACCCGGACGCCCTTCACCGAACCAGCAAGGCGCCGACGATGGAGTCACCGCAACACAGCACGACGCCGATGCCATCCACCGTCCAGCCGCGCGAGCTGTCACGCCTGGCAGCGTTGCTGCGCTACGAAATCCTCGACACCCCCGAGGACAGCGCCTTCGATGACTTCACCGCGCTTGCCGCGCAGATGTGCGACACGCCCATCGCGCTGATCTCGCTGGTCGACGACCGCCGTCAGTGGTTCAAGAGCCGGGTCGGCCTCGACGTCAGCGAGACCTCGCGGGAGATCTCCTTCTGCACCTACACCATCGCCGGCGACGAGATCTTCGAGGTACCGGATACGCTGCAGGACCCGCGTTTTTGCAACAACCCGCTGGTGCTCGGCGATCCGCATATCCGCTTCTATGCCGGCACGCCGCTGACCTCGCCGGATGGCTACAACCTCGGCACCCTGTGCGTGATCGACCGCCAGCCGCGGCGGCTCAGCGCTCAACAGCGCGAGACCCTGGAGCGCCTCGGACGCCAGGTGATCCGCCTGTTCGAGCAGCATCTGCTGGCGCACCGTCACGCCGAGCAGGCGGCACTGCAACAGGCGATCCTCGACAGTGCCTCCAGCGCGGTACTGGTGACCCGACCTGACGGCGTCGTCACCAGCGTCAACCCGACCGCCGAGCGCCTGCTCGGCTACAGCGAACAGGCGCTGGTCGGCCATCCACTGACCGCTGCGCTGTTCTGCCCGGAGGCACTGCAGCGCCGGGCGCTGCTGCTCTCCAGCGAGTTGCAGATACCGCTCGAGGCCGATTTCTCGGTGCTGACCGCGCCGCTTCACCGCGGGCGGCGCGACATGTCCGAATGGCGCCTGCGCCACCAGAACGGCAACGAGGTGCCGGTGCTGCTGGGCGTGACCGCGATCCATGACGAGCAGGAGCACCTGCGCGGCTACCTGGTCAACGCCTACGACCTGGCCTATCAGGAGCAGTTGCAACTGCGCCTGCAGCAGATCGCCGCGCAGGTCCCGGGCATGCTCTTCCAGTTCCATTGGCGCGCCGATGGACCGGCGTGCTTTCCCTATGTCAGTGAAGGGGTCGAGCAGATCTACGGGCTCAGCCCGGCGCAGCTGGCCAGCAGCTTTGCGCCGATCGTCGGCCGGGTCCACGGCCCCGACCGCAGCGCCCTGTTGCTCAGCATCCGCCAGGCGGCTCGTGAACTCACGCCCTGGCACAGCGAGCACCGTGTCGAGCACCCGCACAAGGGGCTGATCTGGGTCGAGGCGCGGGCAACCCCGCTGCAGCAGGTCGACGGCTCGGTGCTCTGGCACGGCTTCGTTACCGATATCACCGCGCGCAAGGCCGAGCAGCTGGAGCTGGACAAACAGCAGGAGATGAACCGGCGCCTGCTCGAGGCGCTGAGTGAAGCGGTGATCGCCTGCGATGCCGAAGGCAATCTGACCCTGTTCAACGAGAAGGCCAAGCAGTGGCATGGCGCCGATGTCGCCCCGTTATCGCCGAGCGAATGGGCCCGCCATTACCGGCTGTACCGCGCCGATGGCGTCACCCCGCTGAAACCCGAAGAGATTCCCCTGCGCCGCGCCCTCAATGGCGAGCACGTCATCGACCACGAGATGGTGCTGCTGAGCAATGGCGCACCGCGGCACGTACTGTCCAACGCCGACCCGCTGTACACCTCCGATGGCCAGCGCATGGGCGCGGTCGTCGTGCTGCACGACATCACCGAACGCAAGCGCATCGAACGCCTGCAGCGCGAGTTCATCTCCACCGTCAGCCATGAGCTGCGCACGCCGCTGACGTCCATCACCGGCGCGCTGGCGTTGATCTGCTCGAACGTCATGGGCGAAGTGCCCGAGTCGATGCACGAACTGCTGGAGATCGCCCAGCAGAACAGCCAGCGCCTGAGCGCGCTGATCGACGACCTGCTGGACATGGACAAGCTGCACGCCGGCAAGATGCGCTTCGACATGCTCGAACAACCGCTGCAACCCCAGCTGGAGCTGGCCCTGCGCAGCAACGGCAGCTATGCCGAACGGCATGGCGTGCAGCTGCACCTCGGCGCCTGCCCGGCAGTGAGCGTGACGGTCGATGCCATGCGCCTACAGCAGGTGCTGAGCAACCTGCTGTCCAACGCGGCGAAGTTTTCCCCGGCCGGTGAACGGGTCGAGCTGTCGGCGCAGGTCAGTGACGACCGGGTACGGGTCAGCGTCCGAGACCAGGGCCCGGGCATTTCCGACGAATTTCGTGCGCGGGTATTCCAGAAGTTCGCCCAGGCCGACTCGTCCGACAGCCGCCAGCAAGGCGGAACCGGACTGGGCCTGGCGATCAGCAAGGAGCTGATCGAGCACATGGGCGGGCAGATCGGCTTCGAATCCGAGCCCGGCCAGGGCGCCTGCTTCTGGTTCGAACTACCCATACAAGGCCAGGCCAAGGAGAGCCCGTGATGAAACAGCTCAAGCGCATCCTGCACGTCGAAGACGTACCGTCCATCCAAGTGGTGACGCGTATCGCGCTGGAAAAGCTCGGCGGCTTCGAAGTGCTCAGCTGTCAGTCCGGCCAGGCCGCGCTCGACCAGGTACAGGCCTTCGCCCCCGACCTGATCCTGCTCGATGTGATGCTGCCGCAGATGGACGGCATCGAGCTGGTTCGCCAACTGGCCGATCTGGTCGACCTGCAGCAGACGCCCGTGGTGTTTCTCACCGGCCACCTGCAGCCCGAACGGCTGCAGGAGCTGCGCCAGCTCGGCGTACGTCAGGTGTTGGGCAAGCCGTTCGATCCGCTGCAACTTGCCAACCAGTTGCGGCAGATCTGGGAGGCCGAGCATGGATGATCGCACCCGCCTGGCGCTGCAGGCGCAACTGGCGCAGCTGGAACAGCAGTTCGGCGAGCGCCTGCAGGCCGACCTGACCGACCTCGCCACGCTCGCCCAGGATCTGCAGCAGACCCGTGCCACCGCCAGCCGCCGGCTAGTGATGCTGAGCATCCGCGAGCGCCTGCATCGGCTGGCCGGCGCCGCCGGCACCTTCGGCTTCGCCAAGCTCGGGGAGCGCGCCAGGCAGCTGGAGCAGCGGGCTGATCGCTGGCTTGATTCGGCCAAGCCGGGCAGCCGCGCCGCCGAGGCCTTCGCCCGCGCGGTGCTGCACTTGGCCAGTGAAACCCCCGGCCAGGAACGCCACGGCGCGGCGGAACTGCCGGAGCATCACGAAGAGCCGGCACCCGGCTGTCGCATCTACCTGATGAAGGCCGATCCGGTCGCGGGCGCCAGCATGGCGGTGACCCTGCGCAACTTCGGCTATCTGGTCAGCCAGTGGCCCAATTTCGCCGCACTGCAACAGGCCGTAGCCGATGAGCTGCCCGACGCACTGATCGTCAGCGTGCAGCAGGACAGCGATTTCGAGGCGCTCGCCGCTCTGCAGCAAGGCCTCGAGCAGCCACTGCCGCTGCTGCTCATCCACGACCGGGCCGATTTCGCCAGCCAGCTGGCTGCGGTGCGCGCCGGTGCGCAGGGCTTCTTCGTCCGCCCGCTGGATATCACCCAGCTGGAGAACAGCCTGGAGCGCTGCCTCGATCGACAGCAGGGCGAACCCTTCCGTGTGCTGATCGTCGATGACGATGCGGAGCTGGCGGCACGCTACAGCCTGGTGCTGCGCAACGCACAGATGCAGGTGCAGATACTCACCGAGCCGACCCGCGTGCTGGAAACCATGCGCAGCTTCAACCCCGAGGTGCTGCTGCTGGACGTCAACATGCCGGACTGCTCGGGGCCAGAGCTGGCGCAGATGATCCGCCTGCATGACGAATGGCTGCGGGTGACGATCATCTACCTTTCCGCCGAGACCGATACCCACCGGCAGATGGCCGCACTGCTCAAGGCCGGCGACGATTTCATCACCAAACCGATCAGCGATACCGCGCTGGTGGCCGCGGTGTATTCCCACGCACAGCGTGCGCGCTCGCTGAGTACGGCGCTGGCCCGCGACAGCCTGACCGGCCTGCTCAAGCACGCTGATATCAAGGAACAGCTGGCGTTGGAAGTGCAGCGCACCACCCGCACCGGCAAACCCGCCAGCGTGGTGATGCTCGACCTCGATCATTTCAAGCAGATCAACGACACCTACGGGCACGCCGCCGGCGACAATGTGATCCGCGCCCTGGCCAACCTGCTGCGCCAGCGCTTGCGGCGTATCGACAGCCTCGGCCGCTACGGTGGCGAGGAGTTCGTCGCCGTGTTGCCCGAATGCTCGGCCCTGCAGGCCCGACGCATTTTCGACGAAATCCGCGTGCGCTTCGCTGCGCTGAGCTTCAATGCCGGCGACCAGGAGTTCCGCGTGACCTTCAGTGCCGGCATCTGCGAGACCGACGGCCAGAGCGCCTCCGGCCTGCTGCTCGAGCATGCCGACCAGGCGCTGTACGTGGCCAAGCACAACGGCCGCAACCAGGTGCAAATCGCCCAGCGCTGAGCGCCCGGCCCTTTCGGCGGCGAACCGCTGTGGTTCGTGCAGGTCTGACTACACTGAGTTCATCCCGGTGACCACGCGGTAGCGAGGCAACTGGGGATTCTGTGCAGTCATCCCCGGCGGAAGGAGTCCGATTTGCCCGCAAGACTCGCGATCGGTTGGCATTCAATCGCCTTTCTCGCTGCGTTTCTGTTGCTCGTCGCGCTTGGCTGGCAAGGCAAGCGCACGCAGGAAGCGCTGTTGCAGACCAATCGCTCGGTCAGCCACAGCCTGGAAATCATCACCTCGGTCCAGGCGATCTTTTCTTCGTTACAGGACATCGAAACCGGTTCGCGCGGTTTCATCCTCACCGGCGACCCCACCTATCTCGAACCCTACGAACGTGGCCTCAGACAACTGGAAGGCAACCGACGCAGCCTGCAGCGCCAGGTCGAAGGACGTGATTATCCCGACCGACGCTGGTTCCGGACCCTCGATGCGACCATCGCCGACCGCCTCGAAGTTGCCGCCGGCAACATGCAAACCCGCCGCGAGGCCGGGCTGCAGGCTGCCGTGGAGCGTCTGCGCGAGGCCGGCGGGCACCTGCTGATGGACCGCCTGCGCGCACTGCTCAACGCCGTCGAGCAGCACGAGCGCAGCCACCTGGCCGCCGCCAGCGCAGCCGTGGCACGCACCACCGAGCGCGCGCAGCAACTGGCACTGATCGGCACGCTGGTGGTGATCGGGCTGTTTCTGGCGGCCTTCTGGGCCTTGCAGCGGAATCTGCAGATTCGCCAGCAGCTCGCCCGCAGCGCCCAGGCCGGCGAGGCACGCCTCGGGGCGCTGCTGCAGGCCATCCCGGACCACCTCTACGCGGTCGATGAGCGGCAGCAGGTGTCGAGCATTTCGCGAGGCACCCCGCGCCGCGCACCGCCGCCGGAAGCGATCGAACCCTTGCTCATCGAGCTGCTCAATCAGACCGACGAGGGCGCACTGCGCCAGAAGACCTGGTGCGAGCTGCAGACCCAGCGCACCTTCGAGGTTCGTCTGACGCCCACCGGGCTGGGCGATCATCTGGCCATCGCGCGCGACGTCAGCGAACTGCAGCGCAACCGCGACAGCCTGCATGACCAGCAGGTCTTTCTCCGCCGCGTGGTCGACACCGACGAGAACCTGATCTTCGTTCGCGACGCCCAGGGTCGTTTCCTGCTCTGCAATTCGGCGCTCGCGGCCCTGCTGGACGTGCGCCCGCAGGACATCGAGCAGCGCCGCCCCGACGAGGTGCCGTCTGCCGTGCGGCTGCAACCGCTGCTGCTGGGTGACGAAGAGCTGGCCGAACTGGCGGGAGGCAGCGGCGATCTGCGCAGCACCGAGGTCGCGCTGACCGATGCCCATGGCGCGGAGCACTGGTTCCAGGTGGTCAAGCGCCCGCTGCGGATCTCGACACGTACCTGTCATGTGGTCACGGTGGCGGTGGACATCTCCCTGCGCCGACGCATGGATGAAAACGGAATTCATCTCGACGGTCAGCCACGAACTGCGCACGCCGCTGACCGCCATCCGCGGCGCCCTCGGTATGCTGATCGGAGGCATTGCCGGACATATCGGCGACGACGCCCGCCCGCTGCTGGATATCGCTCACAAGAACAGCGAACGCCTGGTGCGCCTGATCAACGACATCCTCGACATCGAAAAACTCGAAGCCGGACGCCTGGCCTTCAACTTCGGCCACCATGACGTGCGCGCGCTGGTGCAGCAGGCGCTGTCGGATATCCAGCCGTACGCCCGCGACTACGACGTCAATCTCACGCTGGTGGGCGCCGATGAGTCGCTGTCGAGCGAAGCCATGGTCGACCCCGACCGCTTCGCCCAGGTGATGGCCAACCTGCTGTCCAACGCGATCAAGCATTCCCCCGCCGGCGGCAGCGTGACGGTCGATCTACGTCACCATGACAACGTGCTGGAACTCGGCGTACAGGATCAGGGGCCGGGGATTCCGGAGGCTTTCCGTGGGCGCATCTTCGAGCGCTTCGCCCAGGCCGATTCCTCCGACGCCCGCCAGCGCGGCGGCACCGGGCTGGGACTGGCGATCACCCGCTCGCTGGTGCAGCAGATGCACGGACAGATCGGTTTCGACTCCCAGGAAGGTCACGGCTCGCGCTTCTGGCTGCAGCTGCCGCTGGAGGTGCGATCCGCGGCGCCGCTGCAGCGCCCCACTACGCCGCCAGCCAGAGCAACCCAGCCTGACAATGCTGCGTTGATCCTCATCCTCGAGCCGGACACCCATGCGGCCGAGCAGCTGGCCGCGGCGCTGCAGCAGCATGGCTACGCGACCTTGATCAGCGGCACCGCAGCCGAGGCACGCCGGCTGTTGCAGCAGTTCGACATCGAGGCACTGACCCTCAGCCCGGCGCTGGATGACGAAAACAGCGCGGCCTTCCTGCAGAGCCTGCGCAGCCAGCACAACTACCGCAACCTGCCGGTGCTGATCGTCAGCCTGCAGCCGCAGCGCCGCGATGACGACGACGGCACGCTGCGCGGCGGCGCGGTGGGCGTGATCGACTGGCTGCACAAACCGATCGACCCCTCGCGGGTGATGGACGTCATCCGCGCTTGTCTGCAGCTGGGTGGACACCGGCCGCGCATCCTGCACGTCGAGGACGATGACGACCTGCGGGTGCTGCTGGCCAGGCAGATTGCCGTGCTCGACGTCGACCTTTCCGGCGCCGCGACGCTGCACGAAGCGCGCGAGCTGATCGCGGCACAGACGTTCGACCTGGCCATCATCGACCTGATGCTGCCGGACGGTCAGGGTACCGAGCTGTTCGACCAGCTCGCGCAGAGCGTCCCACCGCCGCCGGTGATCATCTTTTCCGCGCTCGACACCCCGATTCAGGACGACCGCCTGGCGCTGCGCCAACTGGTGAAATCCCGTCACGACGGCGATGAGCTGGCCAGGCTGATCCAGCACCTGCTGCAACACTGGCCGCCGGGGCACACACACGAAACCGACGAGGCTCACCCATGAGCGAATCCGCCAGCAAACGCATTCTCATGGTGGAAGACGAAGAAGACATCGCCTTTCTCATCCGCTACATGCTCGAACGTCACGGCTTCGTGGTCGACCACGCCGCCGATGGGCGGCAGGCACTGGAGTACTTCGCTCAGGGCGAGCCGCCGGACCTGACGCTGATGGACATCATGCTGCCCTACCATGACGGCCTGGAACTCATCGAACGGCTGCGGGCGCAGCCCGGCTGGGACAGCGTGCCGGTGCTGATGCTGACGGCCAAGGCCCGTGAAGTGGACATCGTCCGAGCACTGGAACTCGGCGCCGACGACTACGTGACCAAGCCCTTCCAGCCGGAGGAACTGCTGGCGCGCATCCGCCGACTGCTGAGGGGCCGCCGATGAAGCGAGCGGCCATGCTGATTGCCCTGGCGCTGCCATGCAGTGCGGCGCTGGCGGACGTCGCTACCGCCGAGCGGCAGGTCCAGGCGCAACAACTGGACGCGGCCGAGGCCACGCTGCAGGCGCATCTGGCCGGGCAGCCGGACGACACCGCGGCGCAGTTCCTGCTCGCCCGCGTATTGAGCTGGCAAGGCCGCCCTGAACAGGCGCTGCCGATCTATCGCCGCCTGCTGCAGCAACAGCCGGACAACGCCGACTATCTGCTCGGCGAGGGCCAGGCGCTACTCTGGGCCGGTCATCCGCAACGGGCGCTGGAATCGCTCGAGCGCGCCGCCCAGCTCGCCCCGGACTATGCCGAGGTGCAGCAGGTGATCCAGCAGGCCCGTGCTGCGCTGACCGTGCCCAGCACCGCAGCGGCGCCCGTGCCGGTGGTCGACGCCGCGACCAGGCGACGCCACGAACTGGAAATCTCCGCTCGCCAGGACTGGCTCGACAGCGGCTTTGACAACTGGCGCAGCCAGCGCCTGGACTACGCCTCGACGAAACCGGAGAGTCTCGGCTGGTATGGCGCGCTGACACGCGAGCAACGCTTCGGCGAGTGGGACGAAGGCGTCGAAGCCGGCGCCGTCATTGCGCTGGACGAGAACTGGACCCTGCAACCGGAGGTCGGCTACCAGCCGTCGCCCTATTTCCTTCCCGAGTGGCATGCCGATCTGCGCCTGCAGCGGCGGCTACCGGACGGTTACCTCGGCGCCGTCAGTGTCCGCCGCACCGAGTACGAGACCACCCGGGTCGACCGCCTGGCGCTGAGCGCCGAACGCTACTGGAACGCCTGGCGCGCCGGCTACACGCTGAACGTCACCGATGTCGCCAATGCCGGAACGCCGATCGGTCATGACCTAGCGCTGGACTACTACTACCAGGGCCTGAGCTACGCCGGCCTGCGCCTGACCGTCGGCGAGGAAGAAGCGGTGGAGGAACAGCAGCTGATCACCAGCGACGTGCGCGCCATCAGCCTGCAAGGTCGCCACTGGTTCGACAGCCGCTGGGCGCTGAGCTGGGAAATCGGCCATCACCAGCAGGGCAGCTACTACGACCGGCAATGGCTGCAGCTCGGCCTGCGTCATGCTTTCTGAATGGCTGGCGCGCTGCCCCCACTGGCTGTGCGAAGCATCGGCGAACGCCTGGGCGCAGCTCTGGCAGGAAGACCGCATGCTGCAACTGGCGCTGTACTGCGCCTTCGGCCTCGGCGCACTGACGGTGCTGGTGCTGCTGCAGGTTCTGCTGCTCGGTGAGGTATCACGCCGGCGCACCGTACGCCGGCAGCAGTTCAACGAACAGTGGCGGCCCTTCTTCGCCCTCTGCAGCTTGAGCGACGAACTCCCGCCCAGCCATGCGCCATTGCCACGGCGGCGACAGCTGTGGTTCCTGCTGCAGTGGAACCGCACCCAGCTACAGTTGCGCGGGGCCGCACGCGAGCGCATGAACCGCGCGCTGATCGCTCTGGGCATGGACCGCCAGGCCTTGATCCTGCTGCGCGGGAGAGTGCGCAGCAAGCTGATCGGCCTGACCTGCCTGCGGCATCTGGCTGACCCCGCGCACTGGCAGGCGGTGCAACCGCTACTGCTGAGCCGCAACTCCATCGTCGCCCTCTCCGCCGCCCAGACCCTGGTGGCGATGGACGCCAGCAAAGCCATGGCGCTGATCCTGCCGGCGGCGGTGAATCGCCCCGACTGGGCGCTGCCGCGGCTGATCAGTCTCTGCCAGCAGGCTGGCGAACAGGCCGTGACCACGCCGCTGCTGATCGTGCTGTCCTCCTCGGAAGATCCGCGTCGCGAGCGTCTGGTTCCCCTGCTCGTGCAGGGCGATCCCCGCCACGCCGCGCCTTGGGCCCGTGCCCGGCTGGACGAAGGCGCACCGGCAGAATATCTGCAGGTAGCGCTGCGCTGCCTGTGCGAACTCGGCGACCCGCGCGACCGCCACCGCCTGCTACGCGCCCTGCAGCATGAACAGGACACCGTGCGTCTGGCGGCGCTGCAGGCATTGCACAAACAGGCACGCCGCGAAGACAGCGAACTGTTCCTGCCGCTGCTATCGGACAGCAGCTGGTGGGTGCGCCAGGCGGCGGCCGACAGCCTCGCGGCGATGCCGGGCGCAACGCTGGAGGGGCTGCAGCATATGCTTGAACAGGTTCGTGATCGTTACGGCAGGGACGCCCTGCGCCGCGCCATCGCGGAGGTGCGCCGGTGACCGATACCTGGCTGTGGTGGTTGCAGATCGCATTCATCCTCTATTTCCTGCTGCTCAACGGCATGTACCTGCTGCTCAACATGCTGTCGATGGCAAGCCTCATGGGCTACATCCGGCAACGGGCGGAAACCGGCGAATTGGCGCCCTACCTGGGTGTGGAGCCTCCGGTATCGGTGCTGATGCCGGCGTTCAACGAGGAAGCGACCATCCGCACCTCGGTGCGCTCGATGCTGCAGCTGCAGTATCCCGAGTTCGAGATCGTGGTGATCAACGACGGTTCGAAGGACAACACCCTCGCCGTGCTGATCGAGGAATTCGACCTGGTGCCGCACCCCGAGCCGCTGCGCCAGGCCGTGGCCCACCAACCGGTGCAGGCCATCTCATCTATCGTTCGCGGCGCTACGCCAATCTGCGGGTGGTGGACAAGGCCAACGGCGGCAAGGCCGATGCGTTGAATGCCGGTATCAATGCCGCGCGCTACGGCCTGTTCTGCGGTGTCGACGCCGACTCGATCCTGCAGCGCGATAGCCTCCTGCGCGTGGTGCAGCCCTTCCTCGAGGACGAACGCACCATCGCCGCCGGCGGCACCGTGCGCATCGCCAACGGCTCGCAGGTGCGCGGCGGCTTTCTTATCCAGGCCGGGTTGCCACGCAACTGGCTGGCGCGCTTCCAGATCGTCGAATACCTGCGTGCGTTTCTCTTCGGCCGTCTCGGCTGGTCGCCGCTCAATGCCGTGCTGATCATCTCCGGCGCCTTTGGCCTGTTCGACCGCGAACGGGTGATGGCGGTCGGCGGCTATCGCACCGATACCGTCGGCGAGGACATGGAGCTGGTGGTGCGGCTGCATCGCTATCACCGCGAGAAACGCATCCCCTACCGCATCCGTTACCTGCCGGACCCGATCTGCTGGACCGAATGCCCGGAAGACCTCGGCACCCTGGGCCGCCAGCGCAGCCGCTGGCAACGCGGCCTGGCCGAAAGCCTGAGCCGGCATGCGCGGCTGGCCTTCAGCCTGCGTGGCGGCACGCCGGGCTGGTTGGCCTGGCCGTTCATGGCGCTGTTCGAATGGATCGGCCCGCTGATCGAGCTGGTCGGCTACGGCTTCATGCTCGCCGGCTTCGCCTTCGGCGCGGTGTCCTACGCGGCGCTGGCGGCCTTCCTGCTGGTGGCGATCGGCATGGGCATCCTGCTGTCGGTCAACGGCCTGCTGCTGGAAACCATGTCGTTCCGCGTCTACAGCCGTCGGCGCGACATGCTGCAGCTGTTTCTGATGGCCGTGCTGGAAAACTTCGGCTACCGCCAGCTGAATACCGTCTGGCGCTGCCGCGGGCTCTGGCAATGGTTCTCGCGTCGCAAGCACCACTGGGGCGCAATGCGCCGCAGCGGGCAGTGGGGGCAAAGCTAGCTGAATGCTCAAAAAACCGTAGGGTGGATCACGCTTCATCGATCCACCATGGCTGTGCAACAAGGTGGATGTAAAAAGCGACACCCACCTACGGATGCCGTCAGAGCTGGATCCAGGTCGCCTTCAGCTCGGTGTACTTGTCGAAGGCGTGCAGCGACTTGTCGCGGCCGTTGCCGGACTGCTTGAAGCCGCCGAACGGCGCGGTCATGTCGCCGCCATCGTACTGGTTGACCCACACGCTGCCGGCGCGCAGCGCCCGGGCGGTGCGGTGCGCCTTGGACAGGTCGGCGGTCCACACCGCCGCGGCCAGGCCATAGGGCGTGTCGTTGGCGATCGCGATCGCTTCCTCGGCGCTGTCGAAGGTGATCACCGACAGCACCGGACCGAAAATTTCCTCCTGCGCGATCTTCATCGCGTTGTCGACGCCATCGAAGATGGTCGGCTCGACGTACAGCCCGCCGGTTTCCTCCAGCGTACGCTGGCCGCCGATCAGCACCTGCGCACCCGCCCCACGACCGGCTTCGATATAGCCGAGTACGGTGTTCAGCTGCTGGGTATCCACCAGCGCGCCGACGTTGGTCGCCGGATCCAGCGGATTGCCCGGTTTCCAGCCCTTGAGGGCCTCGACCACCATGGGCAGGAAGCGCTCCCTGATCGAACGCTCCACCAGCAGGCGCGAGCCGGCGGTGCAGACCTCGCCCTGGTTAAAGGCAATGGCGCCGGCCGCAGCCTGAGCTGCTGCTTCGAGATCGGGCGCGTCGGCAAAGACGATGTTCGGGCTCTTGCCGCCGGCCTCCAGCCAGACGCGCTTCATGTTCGATTCGCCGGCATAGATCATCAGCTGCTTGGCGACCCGCGTGGAACCGGTGAAGACCAGGGTATCGACGTCCATGTGCAGCGCCAGCGCCTTGCCGACGGTGTGGCCGTAGCCCGGCAGCACGTTGAGCACGCCGGCCGGAATGCCGGCGTCGATCGCCAGCTGGGCAATGCGGATGGCGGTCAGCGGCGACTTCTCGGAGGGCTTGAGCACCACCGAATTGCCGGTGGCCAGCGCCGGGCCGAGCTTCCAGCAGGCCATCATCAGCGGGAAATTCCACGGCACGATAGCCGCCACCACGCCGACCGGCTCGCGGGTAACCAGGCCCAGCTGGTCGTGGGGCGTGGCCGCCACTTCGTCGTAGATCTTGTCGATCGCCTCGCCGCTCCAGCGCAGCGCCCGCGCGGCGCCGGGGATGTCCACCGCCAGCGAGTCGCCGATCGGCTTGCCCATGTCGAGGGTCTCCAGCAGCGCCAGCTCCTCGCGGTGGGCTTCCAGCAGATCGGCAAAGCGGATCAGCACCGCCTTGCGCTTGGCCGGTGCCAAACGCGACCAGCTGCCGGCATCGAATGCGGCACGGGCACTGGCCACCGCGCGCTCGGCGTCGGCCTGGTCGCAGCTGGCGACCTGCGCCAGCACCCGCCCGTCCACCGGACTGATGCAGTCGAACTGGCCGCCGTCCGCCGCGGCGCAATACTCACCCTGGATAAAGGCGCGACCTTCGATGTGCAGGTCGCGGGCACGCTGTTGCCAGTCGGCGAGGGTCAGGGTGGGCATGGTGCATCCTCTCTAGTCAGGTCTTCGGGCTGTGGAAAAGGCACCCTAAACCAGCGGCGCGGACCCTATCAATATTTTTTACGAACGGCCGGTCTATCGCCTTGTTTTGTTCGTTTTATTAAACATAGACTCGATGAAAACCCTGCGGCTCGCCGTCGCAGCATAGCCGCTCGCCACCCGGAGCCAGCCCCATGTCACAGGATTTCCATCCCAACGCCTCGCCCGATCACTTCTGGATGCCCTTCACCGCCAACCGCCAGTTCAAGGCCACGCCGCGCCTGCTGGAGAGCGCCGAGGGCATGTATTACACGGCGAGCGACGGCCGCCAGGTACTCGACGGCACGGCCGGGCTCTGGTGCTGCAATGCCGGCCATGGCCGGCGCGAGATCAGCGAAGCGGTGAGCAAGCAGATCGCCAAGATGGACTTCGCGCCGACCTTTCAGATGGGCCATCCGCTACCTTTCGAGCTGGCCGAGAAACTCGCCGCCATCAGCCCCGAAGGACTGAACCGGGTGTTCTTCACCAACTCCGGATCGGAGTCGGCGGATACCGCGCTGAAGATCGCCCTGGCCTATCAGCGCGCCATCGGTCAGGGCTCGCGTACGCGGCTGATCGGCCGCGAGCTGGCCTATCACGGCGTCGGTTTCGGCGGCATGTCGGTGGGCGGCATGGCCAACAACCGCCGCGCCTTCGGCCCGATGCTGCCGGGCGTCGATCACCTGCCGCACACCCTCGATCTGCAGCGCAACGCCTTCAGCCGCGGCCTGCCGCAGCATGGCGTGGAGCGCGCCGATGAACTGGAGCGGCTGGTGGTGCTGCATGGCGCGGAGAACATCGCCGCGGTGATCGTCGAGCCGATGTCCGGCTCGGCCGGGGTCATCCTGCCGCCGGTGGGCTATCTGCAGCGTCTGCGCGAGATCACCGCCAAGCACGGCATCCTGCTGATCTTCGATGAGGTCATCACCGGCTTCGGCCGTGTCGGCGAAGCCTTCGCCGCCCAGCGCTGGGGCGTGGCGCCGGACATCCTCACCTGCGCCAAGGGCCTGACCAACGGCGCGATTCCCATGGGCGCGGTGCTGGTCGCCGACCACCTGTTCGATGCGTTCATGAAGGGACCGGAAAGCGTCATCGAGTTCTTCCACGGCTACACCTACTCCGGGCATCCGGTGGCCTGCGCAGCGGCACTGGCGACCCAGCAGATCTATCAGCAGGAGAACCTGTTCCAGAAGGCCATCGACCTGGAGCCCTACTGGCAGGAAGCACTGTTCAGCCTCAGGGACCTGCCCAACGTGATCGACATCCGCACGGTCGGGCTGGTCGCGGGTATCCAGTTCGCTGCCCATGCCGATGGCGTCGGCAAGCGCGGTTACGAGGTGTTCCGGGAATGTTTCGAGAAGGGCCTGCTGGTACGCGCCAGCGGCGACACCATTGCGCTGTCGCCGGCGCTGATCGTCGAGAAGGCCGAGATCGACCAGATGATGGAGTTGCTCGCCGACGGTATCCGCAAGGCTGGCTGACATAGCGCTGCGGGAGGCAACCCGGCCTGTCAGATCAGGCCGGGCCCGGTATCACAGCGACTCCAGGCAGTCCGCCAGGGTGTCGCCGAGGCCTTCCAGCAACTTTTCGTAGCCCTGCGCATCGGTCGCCAGGCCGACACCGAGCACGTCCAGCTCCGCCATCTTCACCGGCAAGCCGGCGGTCAGCGTTTCAGCCAGTCGCGGACGCGCCGGCGGTTCGCTGAATACGCAGCTCGGCCCGGCCTGCTGCAAGCGTTCGCGCATCGCCGCGACATGCCGGGCGCCGGGTTGCGACTCGCCACCGGCACTGAACACGCCGGCATGGCGCAGGCCGTAGGCCGCCTCGAAGTAGTCGTAGGCCTCGTGGAAAACGAAGAACGGCTTGTTCTGCACCTTGCTGAAGCGCTGCTTGAGGCGGGCGTCGAGCGCCTCGATGCGCTGGGCGAAGGCCGCCGAGTTGGCCTGGTAGCGCTGTGCGTTGGCCGGGTCGGCGGCGGCCAGGTCAGCGGCCATGCGCTCGGCGATGATCAGGGCGTTGGCTGGCAGCAGCCACAGGTGCGCATCGAGCGTGCCCGGCCGATGGTCATGGTCGTGCTCGTCGGCATGGGCGGTCTCGCCATGTGCGGCTTCGTCATGCTCGTGAGCATCATGGTCATGGCCGTCGTGATCGTCGTGATCGTCGTGATCGTCGTGATCGTCGTGATCGTGATGTTCAGCCTCGTCGTCCGCGTGCGCATCACCAAAACGACGCAGAGTCAGTTTTGGCACGTCCTGCACCGCTACGGTCGTGCCTTCACGAGCGCTCAGTGCGCGCGGCAGGAAGCTCTCCAGATCCGGGCCGATCCAGTAGAACAGCTGCGCATCGCGGATACGCCGTACGTCGGACGGTCGCAGCGAGTAATGATGCGCCGAAGCGCTGGCCGGCAGCAGAACGTCAGGCTCACCGACGCCATCCTGAACCGCCGCGGCGATCAGCTGCAGCGGCTTGATGCTGGTCAGCACGCGGACTTCGGCGTGGGCGGACGCGGCGCCAGCAACCAGCGCCGCGAGCAAGGGAAGGGAAAAAAGACGATTCACGGGCGTCACTCGTACGGGGGGAATTGGTACATAATAACGTCTCTACCCCAACACGTCGCCGCTCATGTCCAAGACCCCGCTGGCCTGTACGCCCCACGACCATGACCATTGCGTCAGCCACGCGCTGGCCGAAGCCGACAGCCTCTGCGCGCGCCAGGGCGTACGCCTGACCGCCCTGCGCAAGCGTGTGCTGGAGCTGGTCTGGCAAAGCCACAGGCCGCTCGGCGCCTACGACATCCTCGCCGTACTGAGCGAGCAGGATGGCCGCCGCGCCGCGCCGCCCACCGTCTACCGCGCGCTGGATTTCCTGCTGGAGAACGGCCTGGTGCATCGCATCGCGTCGCTCAACGCCTTCATCGGCTGCAACCGTCCGGAGCATCCACACCAGGGCCAGTTCCTCATCTGCCGGCACTGCCACACCGCCATCGAACTCGAGCAACGCGCCATCGCCGAGGCCATCGACAGCGCCGCCGCCAGCGTCGGCTTCGCCGTCGAGGGGCAGACCGTGGAAGTGGTCGGCCTCTGCTCAAACTGCCGGAAAGCCGCATGAGCGAGGTGCTGCTGCGGCTGGATGACATCCACGTGCGCTTCGCCAACCAGAACGTGCTGGAAGGCGCGCAACTGCAGGTGCATCGCGGCGAGATCGTCACCCTGATCGGCCCCAATGGCGCCGGCAAGACCACGCTGGTACGGGCAGTGCTCGGCCTGCTGAAACCCGATCGCGGCCAGGTCTGGCGCAAGCCGAAGCTGCGTGTCGGCTACATGCCGCAGAAGCTCCACGTGGACCCCACCCTGCCCTTGTCGGTGCTGCGCTTTTTGCGCCTGGTGCCCGGCGTCGACCGTGCCCGTGCGTTGGCGGCGCTGGGCGAAGTCGGTGCCGAACACGTCATCGACAGCCCGCTGCAGAAGATTTCCGGCGGCGAGATGCAGCGTGTGCTGCTCGCCCGCGCCCTGCTGCGCGAACCGGAACTGCTAGTGCTGGATGAACCCGTACAGGGTGTGGACGTGGCTGGCCAGGCCGAGCTGTACCGGTTGATCGGCGTACTGCGCGACCGTTACGGCTGCGGCGTGCTGATGGTTTCCCACGACCTGCATCTGGTGATGAGCGCCACCGACCAGGTGGTCTGCCTCAATCGCCACGTCTGCTGCTCGGGGCATCCGGAGCAGGTCAGCAGCGACCCGGCCTTCGTCGAGCTGTTCGGCCAGGACGCACGCAGCCTGGCGATCTACCACCACCAGCACGATCACAGCCACGACCTGCACGGCAGCGTGGTGACCGGCAAACCCCACGTCCACGGCCCGAACTGCAAGCACTAGACAGAGCCTCCGATGCCCGATTTCCTTCTCAACGCCCTGCTCGCCGGCCTCGCCCTGGCGCTGGTCGCCGGCCAGCTCGGCTCTTTCGTCGTCTGGCGGCGCATGGCCTATTTCGGCGACACCCTGTCCCACGCCGCGCTGTTCGGCGTCGCCCTCGGGCTGATGCTCGACGTCAACCTGACCCTGGCGGTGACCGTCGGCTGCGTGCTGCTCGCGCTCTTGCTGGTCACCCTGCAGCAGCGCCAGCCGCTGGCCTCGGACACGCTGCTCGGCATCCTCGCCCACAGCACGCTGTCGCTGGGCCTGGTGTCGCTGAGCTTCATGGATGACGTGCGCATCGACCTGATGGGCTATCTGTTCGGCGATCTGCTCGCCGTGGGACCGAGCGACCTGGCCTGGATCATCGGCGGCAGCGCCCTGGTGCTGCTGATGCTAATTCCGCTGTGGCGGCCACTCTTGGCGATCACCGTGCACGAGGAGCTGGCCAAGGTCGAAGGGTTGCCGGTGGCCGGTATCCGCCTGGCGCTGATGCTGCTGATCGCCGTGGTGATCGCCGTGGCGATGAAGATCGTCGGCGTGCTGCTGATCACCTCGCTGCTGATCATTCCTGCCGCCGCGGCGCAACGCCATGCGCGCACGCCGGAGCAGATGGCCTTCGGTGCCAGCCTGCTGGGTATCGTCGCGGTGTGCCTGGGGCTGACGCTGTCGTGGTACGAGGACACCCCGGCCGGGCCGTCCATCGTGGTCAGCGCCGCCGCGTTGTTCCTGCTCAGCTTCGCCTGGCCGAAGCGGGCCTGAGGCCATGACCGATCTCAAGTACCTGCGCGGCTACCCCGAGCCGCTGCTGGCTCAGGTACGCCAGCTGATCGCCGACAACCGCCTGGGCGAGTACCTCGAGCGGCGCTACCCCGGCCGCCATCAGGTGCAGAGCGACAAGGCGCTGTATGGTTACGTGCAGCAGCTCAAGCAGGACCACCTGAAAAGCGCGCCGCCGATCGACAAGGTGCTCTATGACAATCGCCTCGACCTGACCCATCGCGCGCTGGGCCTGCATACCGCGGTGTCACGGGTGCAGGGTGGCAAGCTCAAGGCGAAAAAGGAGATCCGCGTCGCCGCACTGTTTCGCGAGGCAGCGCCGGAATTCCTCAAGATGATCGTGGTGCATGAGCTCGCCCACCTGCGCGAAAGCGAGCACAACCGCGCCTTCTACAAGCTCTGCGAACACATGCTGCCCGGCTACGGGCAGATCGAGTTCGATCTGCGCCTGTTCCTGCACTGGCGCGAGCTGGAGGCGCTACCGGGCAAGAACGCCTAGCGCATCAGTGCTGCCAGGCGTCGATCCGAAATGTAGGGCTGCTCAGATCCAACCCAGCCAGCGCCACCAGGTCATCGCGAACAGCAACATGCTCAGATAGCCGATCAGCGTTACCAGCACGCCGACCTTGGCGAATTGCCGGGCGCTGAAGGTCTCGGTGCCCAGGCAAACCATGTTCTGCGGCGCGTTGATCGGCAGGATAAAGCCATAGCTGACCACGAAGCCGAGCAGCATGGTCATCCCCAGCCGGCTGAAATCCCCTGGCAGGCTGAGCAACACCGAGATCAGGATCGGCAGCATGGCCGAGGTCAGCGCCGTGGCACTGGCAAAGCCCAGGTGGATCACGATGAGGAAGGCGCCGAGAATGGCGAAGATGCCCAGCGGCCCAACCACGCCAAGCCCGGTATGAGCGCCCACCTGCGCGCCGAGCCACTGTCCGGCCTGGGTCGTGAGCAATACCGTGCCGAGGCTGATCCCGACACCAAAGACGATCACCGTGCCCCAAGGCACTCGCGTCTGAACCTCCTTCCAGTTCATCACGCCGATGCGCGGCAGCATCAGGATCACCAGGCCCGCGTAGGTGGTGCTGGTGGTGTCGAAACTGTGCAGCTTGCCCTCGGTGGCCCAGCACAGCAGCAACCCGATGGACACGGCGAGCAGGCGTTTCTGCGCCGAGGTCATCGGCCCAAGTTCGGCGAGCGAGCGTGCCACGGCTTCCTTGCCACCGGCTATCCGCTCGGTTTCCGGCGGCAGCAGCTTGAGCACGATGAACAGCAGCACGAAGGACATCAGCACGGCCCAGGGTGCGCCGGCGATGAGCCAGTCGATCCAGCTGACTCGCTCACCCAGCAGTTTGTCCATGAAGCCCACCAGCAGCAGGTTCTGCGCCGCTGCGGTCTGGATGCCGATGTTCCAGATGCTGGTGCCCTGGGCGACGATGATCATCATGCCGGCGGCGAAGTTCGAACGCTTGTCGATCCCGAATGCGGTGATGATGCCAAGCATGATCGGCACCACGCAGGCGGCGCGCGCCGTGGCGCTGGGGACAACCAGGCTGAGCAGGACGATGACCACCAGCGTGCCGCCGAGGATATGCCGCGAACTGGTGCCGACCCTGGATAGGGTCATCAGCGCAATGCGCCGGTCGAGCCCGGTCAGGGTCATCGCCGCAGCGATGAACAGGGCTCCGGCTACCAGCGCCAATGCCGGATTGGCGAAGCCGGAAAGCCCCATGCCGATCGCCTTTGAGGTGCCGTAGACGACCTCGGGGTTTTCCAGCGTAGGCGCCGTACCGATGAGGAACGCCAGCAGCGCGGTGATCATGATCGCGCTGACCTCATAGGACACCGCTTCGGTGATCCACACCACCACCGCGAACACCAGGATGGCCAGAACTCGCTGGCCGGCCACGGGCAGATCGGCCGGCAACGGCATCAGCAGCACGCCAATCAGTGCCAGTACGGCCACCAACAGACCGATCGGGATGCCGAGCAGACCTTGGCGAAGGGCTACGTTAGGGGTATCGCTCATGGTATGGCTCCATCCGCTGACAGACGCCTTCAGCATGGGCAAGCCAGATCAGCGAGACCATGACCTGTGTCTATTGCGGGCCTTTGCGGCGAGTTAACCAAGTAAAAAAAGCAGAACGCCGGTATGCGCCGGCGTTCTGTGTCGATGGCTCGCCGCCAGGTTCGAGCGGGCTGGTGCTCGCTCGAACCTCGCGCAAACCTCAGGCGGGGATGGCCTCCGCGGCGGCCTCGCGGGACCAGACGCGATGCTGGCCAAGCGCCTGGGCGAAGTTGCCGAACACACCGTCCACATCGTCACCCTCCAGCAGACCGCTGTCGGGTTGCAGGCCGAGCGATGCCAGCAGCGGCCGCGCCGCACCGAGCATGACGATAGGTTTCAGGTGCTTGTAGGCCTCCAGCACGTAGTGCTTGGCCTCGCCGGACTTGGCCATGGCCGCCGCCGCATCGGCGCCGCCGGGGACGAACACGGCGTCGAACATCACCGAGGGCATGCCATCCATCGCGGCGTCGACCGGCAGCATCTTGCCGTCCGCCGTTTTCACCGGCGCCGGTGACGGGCCGATGATCTTTGCCAGCGCGCCCTCCGAGGCCAGCTTGGCCTTGAACGCATCGATCGCCGCACCATCGACGCCGTTCGCTACCAGGATGGCCACCTTGCGCGACTTGATGTTGCCCGGTGCATGGTTCATCAGGCTCAGCGCCGGCGAATCCTGCGGGGTTGGCGTCTTCGGCGTCACGGTCGGTGCGCTCGGCGCCGGCAGACCCAGGTTCTCGGCGACACGGCGGGCCAGCTCCAGGTCGATATTGGCGAGGATCTCGTTGACCTGGCGTTCGCGGATGAACACCCGCTCCACCTTGCCCAGCTCGAAGGTGTAGGCGCCGATGATGTGCTCCTTCTCCGGCGCGCTCATGCTGTTCCAGAACAGCGTCGCCTGGGAGAAGTGGTCGCCGAAGGATTCGCTGCGGTTGCGGATCTTGTGGCCCTCGACCCGCTCCGGATAGCTCTCGAAGCCGCCGCCCTGGGCCGCCGGCGGGGTTTCCTTGGGCCAGCCACTGTCGATCGAGTTGGGCTCGTAGTTGGCGCGGCCCTTGTGGATCGTCTGGCGATGGAAGGCGTCGCGCTGGTTGTTGTGGAACGGGCACAACGGACGGTTGATCGGGATCTCGTGGAAGTTCGGCCCACCGAGACGCAGCAGCTGGGTGTCGGTGTAGGAGAACAGCCGGCCCTGCAGCAGCGGGTCATTGGTGAAGTCGATGCCCGGCACGATGTGGCCAATGTGGAAGGCGGCCTGCTCGGTCTCGGCGAAGAAGTTGTCCGGGTTGCGGTTGAGGGTCATCTTGCCGAGCTTCTGCACCGGCACCAGCTCCTCGGGAATGAGCTTGGTTGGGTCGAGCAGGTCGAAATCGAACTTGTGCTCGTCGGCCTCTTCCACCACCTGCACGCCCAGCTCCCACTCGAAGTAGTCGCCCATCTCGATGGACTCCCACATGTCGCGGCGATTGAAGTCCGGGTCCTTGCCGGCAATCTTCAGCGTCTCGTCCCAGACCAGCGAGAAGGCGCCCGCGACCGGCTTCCAGTGAAACTTGACGAAGCGGCTGACGCCCTCGGCGTTGATCAGGCGGAAGGTGTGCACGCCAAAGCCTTCCATCGCCCGGAAGCTGCGCGGCAGGGCGCGGTCGGACATGGTCCAGAGCACCATGTGCGCCGATTCCGGGGTCAACGAGACGAAGTCCCAGAAGCTGTCGTGAGCCGACTGTGCCTGCGGGATCTCGTTGTGCGGCTCGGGTTTCACCGCATGCACGAAGTCCGGAAACTTGATCGCGTCCTGAATGAAGAACACTGGCATGTTGTTGCCGACCAGATCGAAGTTGCCCTCGTCGGTGTAGAACTTGGTGGCGAAGCCGCGCACGTCGCGCACGGTGTCTGCCGAGCCGCGCGAGCCCTGCACAGTGGAGAAGCGCGTGAAGACCGGGGTTTCCTTGCCTTCGGCGGCGAGGAACGAGGCCTTGGTCAGCCAGCTGTGGTCGGCGTAGCTGACGAACACACCGTGCGCCGCCGAACCACGCGCATGCACGATGCGCTCGGGGATGCGCTCGTGGTCAAAGTGGGTGAGCTTCTCGCGCATGATGAAGTCTTCGAGCAGCGAGGGCCCACGGTCGCCGGCCTTGAGGGTGTTCTGGTTGTCGGCGATCTTTACGCCCTGGTTGGTGCGCAGCGCCTCGCCGGTGGCGTCGCTGCGAAATTCTTCCAGTTGGTCGAGCTTGGCGTTGTGGTTGGCACGGTCGACGGTATCGGTGCCGGCCAGCTCGCTCTGTTTAGGGGTCTTTTCGGTCATGATGGGCCTCCATTAGCGGTGAGCTGAACCGCGAACGATCGGGCCACGGTCTGGACCTGATGCGTGATCAATTCACGGCGTACCGGTTAGTGACCCCCATAGCGGCTACATGGTTGCCGGCCGAACCGATTTGCTTTGGCTATAAGCCCGATGCATTTGCTCAATCGGAACGGCACAGACAAGCGACCTCGCCGGCAAACGGGTAGAATGCCCGGCTTTCGCCGAATATCCCGGCAACGAACGCCGCACCCACAAGGTTCGCCCGTGATCGAATTCCATCAAGTCCACAAAACCTATCGGACCGGCGGCAGAGACGTCCCTGCCCTGCAGCCGACGCAGCTGGAGATCGCCTCCGGTGAAGTCTTCGGCCTGATCGGCCATTCTGGCGCCGGCAAGAGCACGCTGCTGCGTCTGATCAACCGCCTCGAGGAACCCTCCGGGGGGCGCATCCTGGTCAACGGCGAAGATGTCACCGCGCTGGAGGCCGACGGCCTGCGGCGCTTCCGCCAGCGCGTCGGGATGATCTTCCAGCACTTCAACCTGCTGATGTCCAAGACCGTGGCCGACAACGTCGCCATGCCGCTGCGCCTGGCCGGCATCCGCTCGCGCAGTGAGATCGACGCCCGCGTCGCCGCCCTGCTCGACCGTGTCGGCCTCAAGGACCACGCGCGCAAGTATCCGGCGCAGCTCTCCGGTGGTCAGAAGCAGCGCGTCGGTATTGCCCGTGCGCTGGCCACCGAGCCGAGCATCCTGCTCTGCGACGAGGCGACCAGCGCCCTCGATCCGCAGACCACCGCCTCGGTGCTGCAGCTGCTGGCCGAGATCAACCGCGAGCTGAAGCTGACCATCGTGCTGATCACCCACGAGATGGACGTGATCCGCCGCGTCTGCGACCGCGTCGCGGTGATGGATGCCGGTGCCATCGTCGAACAGGGGCCGGTCACCGAGGTGTTCCTGCATCCCAAGCATCCGACTACCCAGCGCTTCGTGCTGGAAGACGAGGCGATGGATGAAAGCGAGCTGCACGACGATTTCGCTCATGTGCCGGGTCGCATCCTGCGCCTGACCTTCCAGGGCGACGCCACCTACAAGCCTCTGCTGGGCACGGTCGCCCGTGAAACCGGGGTCGACTACAGCATCCTGTCCGGGCGCATCGACCGCATCAAGGACACCCCCTACGGCCAGCTCACGCTGGCGCTGATCGGCGGTGACATGGCAGCGGCAATGGCACAACTGCAGGCCGCTGACGTGCATGTGGAGGTATTGCGCTGATGGACGCGTTGTTTAGTTCTTTGTTGGGCAATGTCGACTGGTACGAAATCTGGCTGGCCACCCTGGACACTCTGCTGATGCTCGGCGGCTCGCTGCTGTTCACCATCCTTCTCGGCCTGCCGCTGGGCGTGCTGCTGTTTCTCTGCGGCCCGCGTCAGCTGTTCGAAAATGCCCCGCTGTATGCCGCGCTGTCCTTCGTGGTCAACGTGCTGCGCTCGCTGCCGTTCATCATTCTCTTGATCGTGATGATTCCCTTCACCGTGCTGATCACCGGCACCTCACTGGGCGTGGCCGGGGCCATTCCACCGCTGGTGGTGGGCGCCGCCCCGTTCTTCGCGCGCCTGGTGGAAACCGCGCTGCGCGAGGTGGACCGCGGCATCATCGAGGCGACCCAGGCGATGGGTGCCACGACGCGGCAGATCATCTTCAGCGCATTGCTGCCGGAAGCGCGTCCGGGCATCATCGCCGCCATTACCGTCACCGCCATCACCCTGGTGTCCTACACCGCAATGGCCGGTGTGGTGGGTGCCGGCGGCCTCGGCGACCTGGCCATCCGCTTCGGCTACCAGCGCTTCCAGACCGACGTGATGGTCGTCACCGTGGTCCTGCTGCTGGTGCTGGTGCAGGTGCTGCAAAGCGTCGGCGACAGGCTGGTCACCCATTTTTCGCGTAAATGAACCATCAGCAGGCCGTTGAAAAAACGTAGGCGAGGCAGGCAAGACAAGGCGCTACGACCAGGGGGAGTAACAGCCAAAGGCTGGCCCGAAGGGCGAGTGCAACGAGTCAAAACAGGCGAGGACGCGGAGTTTAGTACTCTAAATGAGCAGTCCGACTGAGCTCGCACCCGAGCCTGTTTTTAACGCAGTATTACCAACGCAGCTAGTTTTTCGACGGCTTGCTAGGGCGAGCGAAATTCGCACCCCGATCTACCTCTGAAGGAACCGAACGATGAAGAAACTGATTGTCGCCCTGGCCGCCGTTGCCGCGTTTTCCGCGCAGGCCGAAACCCTGACCGTGGCCGCCACCGCCGTGCCACACGCCGAGCTGCTGGAGTTCGTCAAGCCGCAGCTGGCCGAGCAAGGCGTGGAGCTGAACGTGAAGGTCTTCACCGACTACGTGCAGCCGAACATCCAGGTCGCCGAGAAGCGCCTGGACGCCAATTTCTTCCAGCACCAGCCGTACCTGGATGAGTTCAACAAGGGCAAGGGCACCGATCTGGTCAGCGTTGCCGGTGTGCACATCGAGCCCTTCGGTGCCTACTCGAGCAAGGTCAAGTCGCTGGACGAGCTGCCCAGTGGCGCCACCGTGGTCATTCCCAACGACGCCACCAACGGCGGCCGCGCGCTGCTGCTGCTGGCCAAGGCAGGCGTGATCACGCTGAAAGATGGTGCCGGCATCACCGCCACGCCGAAGGACATCGCCGAAAACCCGAAGAACATCAAGGTGCGTGAGCTGGAAGCCGCGACCCTGCCGCGCGTGCTGACCCAGGTCGACTTGGCGCTGATCAACACCAACTACGCGCTGGAGGCCAAGCTGAACCCGACCCAGGACGCCCTGGTCATCGAAGGCAGCGACTCGCCCTACGTGAACATCCTGGTTGCCCGTCCGGACAACAAGGACAGCGACGCCATGCAGAAACTGGCCGCCGCACTGCACAGCGAAGAAGTGCGCAAGTTCATCGAGGAAAAGTACAAGGGTGCCGTCGTTCCGGCCTTCTGACCGTGACCGCGTTGCGCTGAACAAACCCCGCCTCGGCGGGGTTTTTCGTTTTTTGGCCGTAGGGTGGATGTCGCCTTTTACAACCACCGAGCCCCCGCTCGGCTAACCCGTGGTTCCCCACCCCGTGGATCGATAAAGCGCGATCCACCCTACGACCAAGCCATATCAGGACGCGGGCCCACGAAATGGCTCGCGCAGCATGCTCTTCACGGCACCAGCACTGCCGCGCCCTGGAAGCGTCCATGGCGCAGATCGTCCAGCGCCTGGTTGGCCTGTTCCAGCGGATAGGCATGGGTTTCGGTATGAATGCCGACCTGCGCGGCGACCGGGAAGAAGTCCAGGCCGTCCTGACGGGTCAGGTTGGCCACCGAAACCAGCTCGCGCTCCTGCCAGAGGATGTCGTAGGGGAAGCTCGGAATGTCGCTCATGTGGATGCCGGCACAGACCACCCGGCCGCCCTTGCGCACGGCTCGCAGCGCCGCCGGCACCAGCTCACCGGCCGGTGCATAGATGATCGCCGCATCCAGCGGCACCGGTGGCAGCTCCCCTGAATCCCCGGCCCAAACCGCACCCAGCGAACGAGCGAAATCCTGCGCGGCCACATCGCCCGGGCGGCTGAAGGCATACACGTCGCGCCCCTGCCAACGCGCCACCTGCATGACGATATGTGCCGCGGCGCCGAAACCGTACAGCCCGAGACGTTTGCCATCACCGGCCTTGACCAGCGAACGCCAGCCGATCAGCCCAGCGCAGAGCAGCGGCGCCAGTGCCACGGCATCGCCCTCCTCGCCGAGGGCAAAGGCGAAGCGCGCGTCGGCCACCACGTATTCGGCATAACCGCCCGGCCGCGTGTAGCCGGTGAACTGCGGCGCATCGCAGAGGTTTTCCTCGGCGTGCTGGCAATAGCTGCAGGTGCCGCAGGTATGCCCGAGCCAGGGAATGCCGACCCGCTGGCCTAGCTCGAAACCGCTGACGCCTTCGCCCAGCGCATCGACGCGGCCGACAATCTCGTGACCCGGGATGATCGGCAGCGGCGCCTCCGGCAACTCGCCGTCCACCACGTGCAGGTCGGTGCGACAGACGCCGCAAGCCAGTACCTTGACCCGCAGCTCCCCTGGCCCCGCTTGCGGCTCGGGCAGTTCGCGCAGCTGCAGCGGTTGGCCAATCTGTTCCAGCAACATGGCGCGCATCGACGGCTCTCCTTTCGTCTCTGTTCTGCTGAGCGTAGGCCGATCGGTGGAAAAAGGCTCTAGACTCGAAGCGTCCCATGCTCAGGAGTGCCATCTATGACGCTTTCGCCCTTCCACCTCGCCATTCCCGTCCACGATCTGGCCGCCGCCCGCACCTTCTACGGCGAGGCGTTCGGCTGCGCCGAGGGCCGCAGCAGCGAGCACTGGGTGGATTTCGATTTCTTCGGCCACCAGCTGGTGATCCACGAAGCACCGAAGATGCCGCATCAGGAGGCGGCGCATAGCAACCCGGTGGACGGCCACGACGTGCCGGTGCCGCACTTCGGTGTGGTGCTTGGCTGGGAGCAATGGGAGGCACTGGCCGAGCGGCTGAAGGCGCGCGGCACGCGCTTCGTCATCGAGCCCTACGTGCGCTTCCAGGGCCAGGTCGGCGAACAGGCAACGATGTTCCTGCTCGACCCCTGCGGCAATGCGCTGGAGTTCAAGGCATTCAAGGACATGAGTCAGCTGTTCGCCAAGTGAGCAGGATCAGCCGCGCTCAGCGATGTGCTGGTCCTTGAGCTTCACGTAGTTGCCGGCGGTGTAACTGAAGAAGCTGCGCTCCTTTTCGGTCAGCGGACGGGCCTGCTTTACCGGGCTGCCAACGTAGAGATAGCCGCTTTCCAACGTCTTGCCCGGCGGCACCAGGCTGCCGGCGCCGATAATCACTTCATCCTCGACCACCGCGCCGTCCATCACGATCGAGCCCATACCGACCAGGATGCGATTGCCCAGGGTGCAGCCGTGCAGCGTGACCTTGTGGCCGACGGTGACTTCGTCGCCGATGCTCAGCGGAAAGCCGTCCGGGTTGTACGACCCGGCGTGGGTGATGTGCAGCACGCTGCCGTCCTGGATGCTCGAGCGCGCGCCGATGCGGATGCGGTGCATGTCGCCGCGGATCACCGTCAGCGGCCAGACCGAACTGTCGGCACCGATCTCGACATCGCCGATGACCACGGCGGAGTCGTCGACGAACACGCGCTCGCCCAATTGTGGAGTGCTGTTTTGGAAGCTGCGTATCGCCACGATAGAAACCTCTTTGGCTGCGGGGAGGTGCGATTGTAATTAAGATGGCCGGCATTGCCGCGGTAAACCAGGCCTGAGCAGCATGCCGCCTGGCGTGGTCAGAGTTAACTACCGGCTGCTTGCCCGGCGGCGCGTTTCGTCGCCCGGCGTTGAAAAAGCGCGGCAGCGCGTCCATCTAGGACATCTGCCTGCGCGCTGGCCTGTCCAGCCTCACTCAAGTAAGCGGCCTGCAATCCCTTTCGTCACAAGGTGTCCCCCGTGAGCGCGAACAATCCCCTGCTGCAAGATTTCGATCTGCCACCCTACTCCGAGATCCGCCCGGAGCACGTCGAGCCGGCCATCGACACCATCCTCGGCGACAACCGCGTGGCGATCCAGGAACTGCTTAGCCGCCCGGCCGACAGCCTGGACTGGCAGACCCTGGTGGTCGGCCTCGACGAACTGAACGACCGTCTGGGCCGCGCCTGGGGCCCGGTCGGCCATTTGAACTCGGTGTGCAACAGCCCGGAGCTGCGTACCGCCTATGAGGCCTGCCTGCCCAAGCTGTCGGCCTACTACACCGAACTCGGACAGAACCGCGACCTGTTCGAGGCCTACCAGGCATTGGCCGCGAGCCCCGCGGCGGCTGGCTTCGAGGTGGCGCAGAAGACCATCCTCGAGCATTCGCTGCGTGACTTCCGCCTGTCCGGCATCGACCTGCCGCCGGTCGAGCAGCAACGCTTCGGCGCCATCCAGATGAAGCTCGCGGAGCTGGGCAGCAAATTCTCCAACCAGCTGCTGGACGCCACCCAGGGCTGGACCCGGCACATCACCGACGAAAGCCTGCTGGCCGGTATCACCGATTCGGCCAAGGCACAGATGGCCGAGGCAGCCAAGGCGAAGGATCTCGACGGCTGGCTGATCAGTCTGGAATTCCCCAGCTACTACGCGGTGATGACCTACGCCGACAACCGCGACCTGCGCGAGGAGGTCTACGCCGCCTACTGCACCCGCGCCTCGGACCAGGGCCCGAATGCCGGGCAGTTCGACAACGGCCCGGTAATGGCCGAGATCCTCGAGCTGCGCCACGAGCTGGCCGGGCTGCTCGGCTACGGCAACTTCGCCGAGCTGTCGCTGGCGACCAAGATGGCCGAATCCACCGAGCAGGTGCTGAGTTTCCTGCGTGACCTGGCGGTGCGCAGCAAGCCGTTCGCCGAGCGCGACCTGGCCGAACTGCGCGCCTTCGCCGCCGAGCAGGGCCTGGACGATCTGCAGAGCTGGGACCTCGGCTACTACGCCGAGAAGCTGCGCCAGCAGCGCTACAGCCTGAACCAGGAAGAACTGCGCGCCTACTTCCCGATCGACAAGGTGCTGTCCGGGCTGTTCTGTATCGTCCAGCGCCTGTACGGCATCGAGATTCATGAGCTGGAAGGCTTCGACGGCTGGCATCCGGAAGTGCGTCTGTTCGAGATCACCGAGAACGGCCAGCACGTCGGGCGCTTCTTCTTCGACCTCTATGCGCGGCCGAACAAGCGCGGCGGCGCCTGGATGGATGGCGCCCGCGACAAGCGCCGTACCGCCGCTGGCACGCTGCAGACACCGGTGGCCAACCTGGTCTGCAACTTCACCCCGCCGGTGGGTGAGCGCCCGGCGCTGCTGACCCACGATGAAGTCACCACGCTGTTCCACGAATTCGGCCATGGCCTGCACCACCTGCTGACCCAGGTCGAGCACGCCGGCGCCTCGGGCATCAATGGCGTGGCCTGGGATGCCGTGGAGCTGCCGAGCCAGTTCATGGAGAACTGGTGCTGGGACCCCGAAGGCCTGGCGCACATCTCCGGCCACTACCAGACCGGCGAGCGCCTGCCGCAGGACAAACTGGACATGATGCTGGCGGCGAAGAACTTCCAGTCCGGCATGATGATGGCGCGCCAGCTGGAGTTCTCCCTGTTCGACTTCGAACTGCACGCCACCCACGGCGACGGCCGCAGCGTGCTGCAGGTACTCGAGCACATCCGCGACGAGGTCTCGGTGATGCGCCCGCCGGTCTACAACCGCTTCCCCAACAGCTTTGCGCATATCTTCTCTGGCGGTTACGCGGCCGGTTACTACAGCTACAAGTGGGCCGAGGTGCTGTCGTCCGATGCCTTCTCGCGCTTCGAGGAAGAAGGCGTGTTCAACTCCGAGACCGGGCGCGCCTTCCGCGAGGCGATCCTGGCCCGTGGCGGCTCCCAGGAGCCGATGGTACTGTTCGTCGATTTCCGAGGCCGCGAGCCGTCCATCGACGCCCTGCTGCGCCACCTCGGGCTGGTAGCGGAGGCCGCGGCATGAACGACGAAGTAACCCGTGTCACCACCAAGCGCTTCATCGCCGGGGCCGTGTGCCCCGCGTGCAGCGGCACGGACTGCATCAAGATGTGGGACGTCGACGGCGTGCCGCACCGCGAATGCATCGACTGCGGCTACGCCGACACGCTCAACGCCCAGGGCCAGTCGGTACCGATGGAGCTGGGCACGCGAGTCAACAAAGTCCAGCCCAAGCCGGCCAACCCGCAGGTGCAATCGGTGCAGTTCTTTCCTAATCCAAAGTTGAAGAAGCCCGAGTAGCCACTGTGCTGCACCTGACCTGCGGCGACCTGGCCGGCGACAGCGTACGTACGCTGCTGGCCAGGCTCGAGCCCGAGGTACAGGTGCGGGTGTTGCGCGACGACCTGGCTGTCGGACCGCTGAATGACGTGGATCGTGCGCCTTGCGCTGCTCGCACCGCATTCTGGGAGCAGGTCTGGCCCGCAGAGGTGGCGCCACGCCCGGTGTTCGCCGATGAGCTAGCGGCTGATGCACACTGGCTAGCCAACCTAGCCAAACAGGCTGCAGCCGTAACGGTCTGGCACGGCGACAGCGCATCCGAACAGCTACTGCTGGCTCGCATCGCCGCGCTGCTGCAGGGCTCCAGCTGCGGGTTGCACGAAGTCGCTTGCGGCACCGGAGACAGCCGCGCCGGCCAGCGCAAGGCGGTGTCCATGCATTCGCCCGAGGCACTGGCGGCGCTATACAGCCCACAGGCGGTTCCCGCGTCTCGCCAGGCTGAACTCGCTGCGGTCTGGCACGAGCAGTGCGCCAGCTCGCATGACATTCGCCGCTGGTTCGAGGGGGTGTTTCGGGGCGAGGATTATCGGCTGATCGACGCGGCGCTGGTCGCTGCAAGCCCCGACGAATTCGCTCCGCTGGCGCGTGCGATGGCCGAGGTCATGGGCCATTGCGACGGCTTCTTTCCCACGGATTTCTTCCTCTACTGGCGCGCCCGCGTACTGGCTGCCGCAGGGCGTCTGGAGGTACAGGGCGATCCAACAGCCGGTTACCGTGATCTGCAGGTGCGCCGAGTCATGAGGTGAAAGACTTCACTTCACGGCCAAGACTCGGCGCGCCCAAGCTCTAAAACAAAGAACCCGCCAAGTGGCGGGTTCCGTGTTTTTGTATCAGTCCAAATCAGCCTTCGACCTTCGGCGTCGCCCGCCCCGGCTGCGGTGGCGAAGCAAACAGGCGCTTGAGCTTCATCGCCGGCGCTTCGATCAGGTGCCAGGACAGTGCGGCGAGGATCAACGTCGGCACGAAGGCGATCAGCGTCAGACCGAGCACGCCGACCTGCGGGCCGAACAGGTAGATGGTCAGCTGCTGGAACGGGAAGGCGTAGATGTACAGGCCATAGGAAAAATCGCCGTACTTGCCGAAGCGCGAAATAAGCGGCAGCGGCGCGTAGGCCAGGTAGAGCACCAGATACGGCAACGCAATGAAGTACACCAGCGGGCCGATATCGGTACGGAAGGTCGCCACCAGTGCGGCGAACAACAACGCCGCGATCCAGCCACGCCAGGGGATGTCGTCGCGATAGAGGAACAGCGCCGCGCCGCTGTAATAGAGCAAGCCCAGCTTGAAGATGTTCTTGATGAAGTAGGACTCGATCCCCAGCTTGCCCAGCAGCCAGAAATGCCCGACGGCGAGCACGGCAATCGGCAGGAAGATCAGCCGGCGCGTGAGGAAACCGGTCAGCCCGAGAATCATCACGCCGATGTACATCAACACTTCCAGCGGCAACGTCCACAGCGAGCCATTGACCACGTCGGGGTAGACGTTGCCGATGAATACGCCGGGCAGCTCGTAGCGTGTCACCAAGAGGATGTTCTGCAGATAGGTCCAGGTGCCGTCGGCCGCGAGATACTGGCCGAGGGTCAGATGGGTGACCAGCGGCCCGATGACAAACACCGAGAGCAATACCGCGACGATCAACGCCGGAAAGATGCGCAGCGCCCGCTTGATCAGGAAGCTTTTCGGGCTGCTGCTGGCCAGCCAGGACGAGGCTATCAGATAACCGCTCATCACGAAGAAGATGCCGACGGCGATCGAGCCGCCCTTTTCGTAGCCGGTGAGCAACGTCAGGGGTTCATCTCCACGGCGGCCAACCAGCGGATAGCTGTGGGCGAACAGCACCAGCGCCGCAGCGAAGAAGCGCAGGAAGTCGAAATTATTCTCCCGGGTGTGGAAAGAGCCGGTGGGATGCATGGTCTGCTCCTGACGAGTAACGGCAGTGACTAAGAAAAGGGGCGCACGCAAGCGGTGCATGCCGGTACTGCCGGATCGGTCGCGCACCGCGCTCCGATCGTCCTTGTTGTTTGCCGGCCGCCACGACAGGCGTCGCTCGCTCGTGCAAGCGTTACCCGGTCAGCCCCTTTGTCCCGAGCGCAGCGCAAATGTTCCCGAGCCAACCGACAGGCGGTAGCAGGCAGCACCGATCAGCGGCGCTGGCGCGCTGTCGTCGAGACGATTACTGTATGAATGAACAGTAATCGGACCGACACCCCATGAGCTTCCCCCGTGCCACACCACGCGGCCGCGGCACTGCGATCAACCCGGACAACCGTTTCGCGCCGACACGCAGCGAGGCGTACGACGACGGCTGGGAACAGGACGTGCCGCCGACCCGCGCCACCGAAGTGCGCCTGGAGACGGCCAAGAGCGTACTGACCCGTAACCAGTCGCCTGACGTGGGTTTCGATCGCTCGGTCAATCCCTATCGAGGCTGCGAACACGGCTGCATCTACTGCTTCGCGCGGCCCAGTCATGCCTATTGGGACCTGTCGCCGGGCATCGACTTCGAGACGCGGCTGATCGCCAAGACCAACCTCGCCGAGCGCCTCGAACAGGAACTTTCCAAGCCGGGCTACGTGCCGCAACCGATCGCCCTGGGGGTGAACACCGACGCCTATCAACCGCTGGAGCGCGAGCAGCGGCTGACGCGCCAGGCGCTGGAGATCCTGCTGCGCTTCAAGCACCCGGTGCACATCATTACCAAGGGTTCGCTGGTGCTGCGCGATCTCGATCTGCTGGTGCCGTTGGCCGAGCAGCAGCTGGTCAGCGTTTCGGTCAGCCTGACCACGCTGGACGACGAGCTGAAACGCATCATGGAGCCGCGCGCGGCCTCACCCTCGGCGCGGCTGCGGGTGTTGCGCACCCTGCATGAGGCTGGCGTGCCGGTCAGCGTGATGTGCGCGCCGATGATTCCGATGATCAACGACATGGAGCTTGAGCACTTGCTCGAAGCCGCCCGCGAGGCCGGTGCGCGCTCGGCCGGCTATGTGCTGCTGCGCCTGCCCCACGAAGTGGCGACGCTGTTCGATGAATGGCTGCAGGAGCATTTTCCGCAGCGTGCCGCTCATGTCATGAGCCTGGTGCGCCAGTCACGCGGCGGCAAGGAGTACGACAGCCGCTTTGGCAGCCGCATGCGCGGCGAGGGCCAATTCGCCGAGCTGCTCGGCCAGCGCTTTCAGCTGGCTTGCCGACGTCTGGGCTACAACCGCCGCGAGCAGAACTTCGGCCTGGATTGCAGCCGCTTCGCGCCGCCAGGTCAGCAGATGAACTTGCTTTAAACGCCAGCTTTTAACCTTGACCGAACGCGCATAAGCAAGCAGCAGCGTTGTTTCGGTGGATTTTGGATAACCCGAATGTGCGAATACAGCGGCGCTGGGCTAGCCTGAATTGTCTGGCCGCCACGCTCGAAGACGGTGGCCGATCTGACTTCGGAGGAAATATCGCGATGCCTGGCAATTTGAAGCTGTACCACGCTCCTGGCTCTTTTTCGTCGCGCATTGTCTGGCTTCTGGAAGAGCTGGGCGCTGATTATGAGCTTCAGGTCGTAAGTGATCCGAACGTGGGCGATGGCGAAGCGGACCCCCGTAATCCTCACCCGCACGGCTTTACTCCGGCGCTGGAGCATGGCGGCCAGGTGATCAGCGAGACCGGAGCCGTTGCGCTGTATCTCACGGACCTATTTCCACAATCCAGGATTGGCGTGCCGGTCGGCGACCCCCTGCGGGCGCGCTATATAACCTGGCTGTTCTATCAGGTCGGGTTGACCGAACCGTTGATTTACATGAAGGGCAACCAGGCCTTGGAGCGAGATGCGGCCATGGCACGCCTTTACCAAGCGATGATGAGCCATATCGAGGAGGCTTTGGGTCACGGCCCGTACATTCTCGGCGAGCGCTTCACAGCAGTGGATATCCTCTATATGAGCCTATTCGAGCACGCCCGCCCGCTGCTGGGTGAAAGCGCAGTGATCGATGTTTATCTGAGCCGAGCGGACCGTCCCGCACGACGCCGCGCGAAAGCTAAAGCCGGCTGAAGTTGGCGCTACAGCCGCCGCGTTCCTGGGCCTGCCGACATGGAAGCCAGACGACGAACGCCGCCGATGTTTTGGCTGCGGCTACAGTTTTACAGCATCATTTTTCGCTAACGTAACTGGCCGCGATTTTCAAAGCACTGCGCCCTATTGCCACGGAACTATCCCCAGCAGGCAACGTACCAATCTGAGTCCAGCGGCGCCTCCATGCGCCGCATTCTTGGTGTTGGAGGCAACGTGGAGTGGATTGATCTGGTGCAATGGCCCGCCATGGTGGTCACGGTAATCGCTGCGTGGCTCATCGGCTCCCTGCAACCACGTCGACGTACCGTCGGCTTCTGGTGCTTCTTGTTGAGTAACGTTCTGTGGGTGGTATGGGGCTGGTACGCCGGTGCCTGGGCGCTGATTACGCTGCAGGTATGTCTGGCGCTGATGAACATTCGTGGCGTGAAGAAAAACGACCATCCCGATGACGTCAAGGCGGGGGCGAGCGCTATGTAAAATTGCCAGGTTGCAATCGCTGTCTATACTCCGTTCGTAAGCGTACTGATGGACTCCGACTGCGCATACAGAGCAAGGGCTGGCAACCAGGAATTGGGGGAGGCCAGATCCAAGCGTGGTCAAACCGCAGAAGCGAGCAAGCTCCTTTGTGCGGCCAGACAAGCGGTCGGCGGGATAACAAGAATCATAAGGGGAACCCGCAATGTCTCGACATCCATGCATCTGGATGGGGCTTGGGCTTTCGGCAATATTTGGCCAGGCCCAGGCGGCCTGGGACGTGAACATGCGCTCCGGCGCCACCGACGTCAGCCGTTCGGTGTTCGATCTGCACATGACGATCTTCTGGATCTGTGTGGTCATCGGCGTGCTGGTATTCGGCGTGATGATCTGGTCGATGGTCGCGCACCGCCGCTCCAAGCGTCAGCATTCCGCTCACTTCCACGAAAACACCCGCGTCGAGGTGCTCTGGACGGTCATCCCGCTACTGATCCTGGTGGGCATGGCAGTCCCGGCGACGCGCACGCTGATCCACATCTACGACTCCAGCGAATCGGACGTCGATGTGCAGATCACCGGCTATCAGTGGAAGTGGCACTACAAGTACTTGGGCGAGGACGTGGAGTTCTTCAGCAACCTCACCACGCCGCGCGAGCAGATCAACAACCAGGCGCCCAAGGGTGAAAACTACCTGCTGGAAGTCGACGAGCCGCTGGTGATTCCCGCCGGCGCCAAGGTGCGCTTCCTGATCACTGCGGCCGACGTGATCCACTCCTGGTGGGTGCCGGATCTGGCGGTGAAGAAGGACGCCATCCCCGGCTTCATCAACGAATCCTGGACCCGCGTCGAAGAGCCCGGCATCTACCGCGGCCAGTGCACCGAACTGTGCGGCAAGGACCATGGCTTCATGCCGGTGGTGGTCGAGGTCAAGTCAGCCGAGGACTACGCCGCCTGGCTCGGCGAGAAGAAAGCAGAGGCCGCCAAGGTGGCTGAACTGACCAGCAAGGACTGGACGCTGGCGGAACTCACTGAACGCGGCGAGAAGATCTACCAGACCTCGTGCGCGTCCTGTCACCAGGTCGGCGGCGAAGGCATCCCGCCGATGTTCCCGGCCCTCAAGGGCTCGGCTATCGCCACCGGCGATATCGAGGCGCACATCAACATCGTCGTCAACGGCAAGCCGGGCACCGCCATGGCGGCCTTCGGCAAGCAGCTGTCGGAAGTCGACCTGGCCGCGGTCATCACCTACGAGCGCAACGCCTGGGGCAACGAGACCGGCGAAATGGTCACGCCGAAAGACGTGCTCGACTTCAAACAGGCCGAAGAAGCCACCCAGTAAGAGGATTCGGTGATGAGTGCAGTGATCGACGATCATGGTCATGCCGGACATGACCACCACCACGGCCCGGCCAAGGGTCTCTCGCGCTGGCTGCTGACCACCAACCACAAGGACATCGGTTCGATGTACCTGTGGTTCAGCTTCTGCGCCTTCCTGCTCGGCGGCTCGATGGCCATGGTCATCCGCGCCGAGCTGTTCCAGCCGGGCCTGCAGATCGTGCAGCCGGAATTCTTCAACCAGATGACCACCATGCACGGCCTGATCATGGTCTTCGGCGCGGTGATGCCGGCCTTCGTCGGCCTGGCCAACTGGATGATCCCGCTGATGATCGGCGCGCCGGACATGGCCCTGCCGCGGATGAACAACTTCAGCTTCTGGCTGCTGCCGGCAGCCTTCGGCCTGCTGGTCTCGACGTTGTTCATGGAGGGTGGCGGGCCTAACTTCGGCTGGACCTTCTATGCGCCGCTGTCGACCACCTACGCGCCGGAATCGGTGACCTTCTTCATCTTCGCCATCCACTTGATGGGCATCAGCTCGATCATGGGGGCGATCAACGTGATCGCCACCATCCTCAACCTGCGTGCGCCAGGCATGACCCTGATGAAGATGCCGCTGTTCGTCTGGACCTGGCTGATCACCGCCTTCCTCTTGATCGCAGTGATGCCGGTGCTGGCGGGAGTGGTGACCATGATGCTGATGGACATCCACTTCGGCACCAGCTTCTTCAGCGCGGCCGGTGGCGGCGACCCGGTGCTGTTCCAGCACGTGTTCTGGTTCTTCGGCCATCCCGAGGTGTACATCATGATCCTGCCGGCCTTCGGCGCGGTCAGCTCGATCATCCCGGCGTTCAGCCGCAAGCCGCTGTTCGGCTACACCTCGATGGTCTACGCCACCGGGGCGATCGCGTTCCTCTCCTTCATCGTCTGGGCGCACCACATGTTCACCGTCGGCATCCCGCTGACCGGCGAGCTGTTCTTCATGTACGCCACCATGCTGATCGCCGTGCCCACCGGGGTGAAGGTGTTCAACTGGGTGTCGACGATGTGGCGCGGCTCACTGACCTTCGAGGCGCCGATGCTGTTCGCCGTGGCCTTCGTCATCCTCTTCACCATCGGCGGTTTCTCCGGGCTGATGCTGGCCATCGCCCCGGCGGACTTCCAGTACCACGACACCTACTTCGTGGTGGCGCACTTCCACTACGTGTTGGTTCCGGGAGCGATCTTCGGCATCTTCGCCTCGGCCTACTACTGGCTGCCCAAGTGGACCGGGCACATGTACGACGAGACCCTGGCCAAGCTGCATTTCTGGATGAGCTTCATCGGCATGAACCTGGCGTTCTTTCCGATGCACTTCGTCGGCCTGGCCGGCATGCCGCGGCGCATCCCCGACTACAACATGATGTTCGCCAACTTCAACATGGTCTCCAGCGTCGGCGCCTTTATGTTCGGCGCCACCCAGCTGCTGTTCCTGTTCATCGTCATCAAGTGCATTCGCGGCGGCGTACCGGCACCAGCCAAGCCCTGGGACGGCGCCGAGGGGCTGGAATGGAGCGTGCCGTCGCCGGCGCCCTACCACACCTTCCAGACACCACCGGACATGAGCGATGTGCACGAGCACCGTAAGGGCACCGGCGGGGAGCTGACGCCGTGAGCAGGCAACAGGGCGTCGCTGGCAGGCCCGGCCGGGTCTGCCAGGTCGACCGCGAAAAGGCCCGCTCCCACCAAGCGGGGAGGCTCTCATGAACGAGTCCCTGCCCACCCGGCGCCTGGTCCGCCGCCTGCTGTTCGTCGTGGTCGGCATGTTCGGTTTCGGCTTCTTGCTGGTGCCGATCTACGACGTCATGTGCCAGGCCTTCGGCATCAACGGCAAGACTGCCGGTGCCTACACCGGCGTGCAGAGCGCAGATGAAGCTCGCGCGGTGCGGGTGCAGTTTCTCGCCACCAACGCCGCCGGCATGCTTTGGGAATTCGGCCCGCTGGCCGACCAGCTCAGCGTGCACCCGGGCGCCAGCCAGGAGATTCGTTTCGTCGCCTACAACCCGACCGACAAGCCGATGACCGCGCAGGCGATCCCCAGCGTCTCGCCGTCGCGGGCGGCGGCCTACTTCCACAAGACCGAATGCTTCTGCTTCACCCAGCAGGTGCTGCAACCGGGCGAGCGCATCGAAATGCCGGTGCGCTTCATCGTCGATCGCGACCTGCCCGCCGACGTGCACAACCTGACCCTTGCCTACACGCTGTTCGACATCACGTCCCGCCAGCCGCCGGTGGCCGTCAACGCCACATCGGCCCCGGCCAAGGAGAGTCTGCAATGAGCCAACAGACCACCCACGAGCAGTATTACGTTCCTGATCAGAGCAAATGGCCGATCATCGCCACCATCGCCCTGCTGGTCACCTTCTACGGACTGGGTAGCTGGTTCAACGACCTGAAAGCCGGGCGTGACGAGTCCAGCGGGCCGATGATCTTCTTCGTCGGCGCGCTGCTGATCGCCTACATGATGTTCGGCTGGTTCGGCGCTGTGGTGAAGGAAAGCCGCGCCGGGCTGTACAGCGCACAGATGGACCGCTCGTTCCGCTGGGGCATGAGCTGGTTCATCTTCTCGGAGGTGATGTTCTTCCTCGCCTTCTTCGGCGCGCTGTTCTACATCCGCTACTGGGCCGGCCCCTGGCTGGCTGGCGAAGGCGACAAGGGCATCAGCAACATGCTCTGGCCCGGCTTCGAATACACCTGGCCGCTGCTCAACACCCCAGATCCCAAGCTCTATCCGGCACCGGAAGGCACCATCAGTGCCTGGGGCCTACCGCTGATCAACACCATCCTGCTGGTCAGCTCCAGCTTCACCCTGACCTGGGCGCACCACGCGCTGCGCAAGAACAATCGCCAGCACCTGAAGATTGGCCTGGCGCTGACCGTGCTGCTCGGCGCCGCGTTCCTGGTCCTGCAGATCGAGGAGTACGTGCATGCCTACACCGAACTGGGGCTGACCCTGGGCTCGGGCATCTATGGCGCAACCTTCTTCATGCTCACCGGCTTTCACGGCGCCCACGTGACCATGGGCGCGATCATCCTCACGGTGATGCTGGTGCGCATCCTGCGCGGGCATTTCAGCCCGGAACAGCACTTCGGTTTCGAGGCAGCGGCCTGGTACTGGCACTTCGTCGACGTGGTGTGGATCGCGCTGTTCGTCTTCGTCTATGTGATCTAGCGAATCAGAAACCAAAGGCGGGGCGCAGCTGCCCCGTATAGAAACCCCAGCCGATCAGCGCAACGGTCAGTGCGCTGAGGCTGACCCGGATGAACAGGGCCGTGATCACGCGGGAGGTGCGGCCCTCGTCCCTGACCAGAAAGAACAACCCACTGAACAGACTGACCAGCGTGGCCACTAACAACAGAACGATCGCCGCCTTGAGCATGAGCGATTCCACGACAGGGGTATTGGGGGTGGAGTATAGCCAGCCGTATCGACACATCAGGCTGCCGGGCATGAGCGGCTTCAGGCCGGGGCTGCTGCCTACCCTGCTGGTGCTGGCCATGCTGCCGATGCTGGTCTGGCTGGGCTTTTGGCAGCTGGAGCGCGGCGAACAGAAGCGCGATCTGCTGGCACGCCAGGAGGCGAGGCAGCAAGCTGCGCCGCTGTCACCGGAGCAGATCGAAAGCAGCGCCCAGCCGGCCTTTTCCCGCGTGCATCTGCAGGGTCGTTTCGATGCCGAGCACAGCTTCCTGCTCGACAGCCGCACCCGTGACGGCCAGGTTGGCGTAGAGCTGCTGCAGCCCTTTCATGACGAGCTCAGCGACCGTTGGGTAATGGTCAACCGCGGCTGGATTCCCTGGCCCGATCGCCGCGTGCCGCCGGCCTTCGACACACCAGCGCAGTCTTTGAAGCTCGCTGCCTGGGTCTACGTACCGCCAGGAAAGCCGTTCATCTTCAGCCACCGCACGGCCGAGGGCTGGCCGCGCCTGATCAACCACGTCGACATCGAGGCGATGTGGCAGCAGGCCGGCCGCGAAGGCGTGATCCATGAATTGCGTCTGGAGCCCGGCCCCAGCGCCTACCGCGCCGATTGGGCGATCACCAGCATGCGCCCGTCGCAGCATCTGGGCTACGCCGTGCAGTGGTTTGCCATGGCAGCCGCCCTGCTGGCGCTGTTCATCTACTTCGGCGTGCATCAGGCACGGGAGAAGCACAGTGACGACGATGAATCCAACCCTTGCCGGCCGTGAGCCGAAGCGCGGTCGTGGCCGGCTGCAACTGCTGCTGATTCTCGGCGTCGTGCTGGGGCCGATGCTCCTGGCCTCGGCCATGTATCGCTTCGGCTTCTGGGTACCGCAGACCCGCAGCTACGACGGCGTGCTGATCGCCAACGGCCAGGACCGCGCAGCCATCGGCGTGACTGCAGCCGACTCCGAACGGCGCTGGGAGCTGCTGGTCACCGCCCCGCAGGGCTGCGAAACGCAGTGCCAGCAGCTGGTCTATCTGGCCCGCCAGATCAATATCGGCCTGGCCCGCGAAGCGGCCCGCGCCAGCCACGCACTGGCCAGCGCCACCGCTCTGGACGAAGCCTACGAGCAGCGCCTGCGCCGCGAATACCCGCAATTGCAACGCCATGGTCTCGACGCCGCCGCCTATGCCCGCAACCCCGAGGCGCCAGCCACGCCACAGCTTTGGATCGTCGATCCGCACGGCAACCTGGTGCTGCGCTACGACGCCGGCGCCGACGGCAAGGCAATCCTCGATGACCTGAAATACCTGCTGAAGATCTCGCAGATCGGCTGACGCACTCTGCCGCTTCGCTGGGGTCCCAAACTGGCCGCCCAAGGAGAAACCGATGGCCAAACCCGGATACCGCCTCGCCCTGATCGCCACGCTGCTGGCGGTGGTGGTCGTGCTGCTCGGTGCCTATACGCGGTTGACCCACGCCGGCCTCGGCTGCCCTGACTGGCCAGGCTGCTACGGTTTTCTCGCCGTGCCCATGAGCGAGCAAAAGCAGAACCTCGCCGCGCTGCGCTTTCCCGAGGCGCCACTGGAAGTGACCAAGGGCTGGAACGAGATGATCCATCGCTATTTAGCCGGCGCGCTGGGGCTGGTGATTCTCGCCATGGCGGCGCAGGCGGTACGCCGTCGCAGCCAACCCGGGCAGCCGGTGAAGTTGCCGCTGCTACTGCTCGCGGTGGTCATCGCCCAGGCGATCTTCGGCATGTGGACAGTGACCCTGCAGCTCTGGCCGCAGGTGGTTACCGCGCACCTGCTCGGCGGCTTCACCACCCTCAGCCTGCTGTTCCTGCTGTGCCTGCGGCTGTCCGGCGCCTTTGCTCCGTTGCCAGCCATCGACGGTCGGCTACGCAAATTCGCCGGCATCGCCATGCTCGCGGTGGTCGCCCAGATCGCACTCGGCGGCTGGGTCAGCAGCAACTATGCAGCGGTGGCGTGCACCGATTTTCCCACCTGCCACGGCGAATGGTGGCCGCGGATGGACTTCGCCAACGCCTTCAACCTGACCCATCACGACATCGGCCCGAATTACCTCGGCGGCCTGCTCTATGGCGAGGCACGCACGGCCATCCATGTCAGCCACCGCATCGGCGCACTGTGCGTGACGCTGCTGTTGCTGCTGCTGGCCGCCATGCTCATGCGCCGCGGACTCGGCCGGCTGGCGGGGCTGCTCATCGCCGCGCTGGCGCTGCAGGTCGGGCTGGGCATCAGCAACGTGCTGCTCAACCTGCCGCTGGCGGTCGCCGTAGCGCACAACGGCGGCGGTGCCGCGCTGCTGCTGGTGCTGGTACTGGTCAATTACCGGCTGCGCCAGCCTGCACATGCCGCCCGGCAAACCGAGCCAGCATCGATTTCGAACACGACGGGGCAGCTCGATCTGCCCCGCGCATGACCACAAGGAGAACCCCCATGGCGACTCTACTCAGCGAACGCAGCGCCCAGGCCAGCTGGCGCGACTACCTGGAGCTGACCAAGCCGAAGGTGGTGCTGCTGATGCTCATCACCTCGCTGGTGGGCATGTTCCTCGCCACCCGCGCCGGCGTGCCCTGGACGGTGCTGCTGTTCGGCAATCTGGGCATCGCCCTGTGTGCCGGTGGCGCGGCGGCGGTGAACCATGTGGTGGACCGGCAGATCGATTCGGTGATGGCCCGCACCCACAAGCGCCCCCTGGCCGAAGGCCGGGTCTCGCCAGCGGCGGCACTGACCTTCGCCTTCGTCCTCGGCGTCAGCGGGCTGGCCCTGCTGCTGACCTTCACCAATGCCCTCGCCGCCTGGCTGACCCTGGCCTCGCTGATCGGCTACGCGGTGATCTATACCGGCTTTCTCAAACGCGCCACGCCGCAGAACATCGTCATCGGCGGACTCGCCGGCGCCGCACCGCCGCTGCTCGGCTGGGTCGCGGTGACCGGCCAGGTCACCGCCGAACCGCTGCTGTTGGTGCTGATCATCTTCGCCTGGACGCCGCCGCACTTCTGGGCGCTGGCGATTCACCGCAAGGACGAGTACGCCAAGGTCAACGTGCCGATGCTGCCGGTGACCCACGGCGTGCACTACACCAAGGTGCACATCCTGCTCTACACGGTGATGCTGCTGGCGGTCAGCTTCATGCCGTTCGCCATTCACATGAGCGGCCCGCTGTACCTCGCCGCCGCAGCGTTGCTGGGTGCACGCTTCCTCTACTGGACGATCGCGCTGTACCGCGACAGCCGGCCACATGCGGCAATCAAGACCTTCAAATTCAGCATCTGGTACCTGTTCGCGCTGTTCATCGCGCTGCTGGTTGATCATTATCTGCTGCTCGATTTCTAGATAGTCGCCCAAAGGACGTTCATGACCCGCATCCAGAAAACCGTCTTCATTCTCGTGGCGCTGATCGCGCTGGTCGTCGGGCTGACGGTTTCCAAGGTGCTCAACAGCCAGCGCCAGCTCGACCCCACGCAGTTGCTGGATGCCGGCATCGTCGTGCTGCCGCAGAGCCGCACGGTGCCGTCGCTGAGCCTGACGGACCAGGACGGCGAAGCGGTAACACTGAACGAACTGGACGGGCAGTGGACGCTGCTGTTCTTCGGCTACACCTTCTGCCCGGACATCTGCCCCACTACCCTGGCCGAACTGCGCCAACTCAACGGCATGCTGCCGGACGCCGTGCGCGACCAACTGCGCATCATCCTCGTCAGCGTCGATCCGAATCGCGACACGCCGGAAAAGCTCAAGGAATACCTCGGCTACTTCAACGCCGGTTTCCAGGGCCTGACCGGCCCGCTGGACGATATCCAGACCCTGGCCAACGGCGTCGGCATTCCCTTCATACCCGGCGATACCAGCAAGGAAAACTACACCGTCGACCACAGCGGCAACCTGGTCCTGATCGGCCCGGATGGTCGGCAGCAGGGCTTTATCCGCTCGCCTTTGCGGGTGCAGAAACTGGCAGAGCAGTTGCCTGAGCTGGTCAAGCAGGCGGAGTGAGGAAAGCGAGCCTTTTGGCGTTCGCGGAGTACGGACCGTAGCTGGCGCTGGGCCTGGAAGCCCGCCCCCTCTCCCTAGCTCTCTCCCCACAAGGGGCGAGGGGGCTGTTCGATGATGGCGCAGGCTCTGGCGAATCAACGCCCGGCCCAGAGGCGGCACGCTTCGGACGTCAGCACGGCGCAGCAACCATCTTTGGCTGCACAATCATCGAACACTGCCGTAATACTCACATACCTCTGCGATCCAACCCCCTCGCCCCTCCGGAGAGACGGCTGGGGCGCCCAGCATAGGGTCGAGGGGGCACTTCACCTCATGACCATCATGGCTCACCGACCGGACTAACCGGCGCTGCACTCCCCCTGCGAGGTTCACGCAGCACCGCGCTGATGCGTGCTCGTCGCTTGCGCCACCAGATCACCACACCGGTGACCGACAACACCGCGATCGCCACGCCCAGCACGGCGATGAGGATGCGCCCTGGTAGGCCAAGGATGCGCCCGCCATGGATCGCCGGCTGCAGCAGATGGAACTGCTGCCCCAGCGTGCCCTGGCCGGAAATCTCCTGCCCCAGCAGACGACCGTCGGTTCCATGGAAGAACAGCCAGGCGTTGCCCTGATTGCTGTCGTGCTCGCCGAAGCCGGCGCCATAGAAGTTGTACTCGAAGCTGTAGTACAGCTCGGTGATCGCTTCGGTCAGGCCGAGTTCGGCGGCGTGCTGCATGGCGTAGTCGTACGCCTGGTGGAAGTCGTAAGCGGTGGTGCCCAGTTGCTCTACCGGCATCCGCCCGCGGGCCTCGTAGACGCTCGGCTCAACGGGCGAGAACAGTGATACCACCGGCTTGAACACCTGCTCCGGCAGGTTCATCGCCACGCTGCTGACCGCCACCGGCGTGAGCAGCAGCCACAGCCACAGGCCGCCGGCGCGGTGTACGTCGTGGTTCATGCGCTGGCGCTTGATCTTCCAGGACGTCCACCACTTGGAAAAGAACGGCCGGCCACGAGGAAAGGTCAGCACCAGCGAGACGAAGCAATCGATCACCCAGGCGATCGCCACGATACCCATCAACCACAGCCCCCAGTTGCCCGGCAGCGACAGGTTGTAGTGAAACTCGAGGATGAAGGGCACGAAGTTCTTGCGCGAGAAGCAGCAATCGCCCCAGTAGCGCGTGCCCACCGGGTCGCCGCTCACCGCATCGACGTACTGCACCACCGGGCGCTCGCCATACGGCTTGCCAGTCGCCGGATCGTTACGCGGCACCAGCGCCATCAAAGCGGCGTGACCGGGCTCACTGGGAAACTCCATGTACCAGACCTGCATACGCGGGTTGGCCTGCTCGACGCGTTCCACCAACGTTCCCGGCGCCAGCACCGGTCCCTCACTGGTGGTGTGGTAGAACTCCGGGTTGAGCCATTCGTCCAGCTCGTGATGGAAGGCCAGGATGCTGCCGGTAATGCCGGCGAGAAACAGGAAGATCGCCGTGGCCAGGCCGATGTAGCGGTGCAGGAGCACGAGAATGGAACGCATCGTCGGTTGTCCGTCCTTCAGAAAGCACAAAGCCGCCGGCCCTGTGGGGCCGGCGGCAGTTCAGCGTTGATCAGAAGTCGTAGGTCACTGTAGCCATGACATTGCGCTCCTCGCCGTAGTAGCACTGGCTCAGGCTGTTGCACGCGGCGACGTACTTCTCATCGGTGAGGTTGTTCAGGTTCAGGCGCACGCCGACACCCTGCAGCCCGACGCGAGACAGGTCATAACCAAGCATGGCGTCGTACAGCGTGTAGGACGGAATGCGCAGAGTGTTCTCCGCGTCAGCCCAACTCTTGCCGAAGTAGCGTGCGCCACCTCCCACCTGCAAACCGGCCAACGGCCCTCGGTCGAAGGTGTAGTCGGTCCACAGCGAGGCCATGTTGCGCGCCACCGCGTTGGGCGTGTTGCCGCGATTGTTGACGCCGGCAGCACCGGTGAAGTCCTTGGAATACTCGACGTCCATGTAGGTATAGCTGGCGATGACATTGACCTGTTCCAGCGGCCGCAGACGAGCTTCGACTTCCACGCCTTTGGAGGTAAGTTCGCCCACCGCGCGGTAGAAATTCTCGTTGGAATCCTTGTTCGCCAGGTTCGACTGCTTCAAGTCGAAGTAGGAGATGGTGTAGAGATCGTCGGTGCCCAGCGGCTGATACTTCAGGCCCACCTCGTACTGTTCGCCTTCAGTCGGATCAAGCAGTGTGATGTCGAAGCCGCCGCTGCCATTCGCGTTATAGGCCGCAGTTGCGTTGGGATTGAACGACTCGGAGTAGCTGGCGTAGGGCGACAGGCCGTTATCAAAGGCGTAGAGCACACCAACGCGACCGGTGAATTGCTCGAGCTTGGCGCTATCGGACTGATCGCCGTAGCTCGCATCGTTGGTGTGATCGAACGAGACGTCCACCCAATCCTGGCGAACACCCAGCGAGAAGCGCCAGTTGCCGAGGCTGATCAGGTCCTGCACATAGAGGCCCGTCTGCTCCAGCTCACGGGTTTCGTCGTACTGGTGGTAGAACACCGGGCTGCCCGCACCTACGGCACCGGTGTAGGGATTGACCGAGGGCAGGCCGTAGGCTGCGTCGTAAACCACCTTGGCCTTGCGCCGCTGGTAGTCGAGGCCGGTCACCAGGGTATGGCTGAGTGCGCCGGTATCGAAGAGGAACTGCAACTGGTTGTCGATGGTCCAGGCGTGCAGCGCTTCGTCGGCCCCGGTGTAGTAGCGCACCAGTTCATCGGAACCTGGGGCGACGTAGCCGTACTGATAGACCTGCCCCGAGTCCACGGTGGAGTCCAGGTACTGGAAGTTCTGCCGCGCCGAAACGACATCGTTGAAACGGTGCTCGAGCTGATAGCCGATCATCTGCTGGTCGCGCTCGAACTTCTCGTAGTCCTCGTCGCCCTCGAAGAAGCTGCGCGAGATGCGCTGACCGTTGCGCGACGTCACCGTGCCATCGGCCGGTAATCCGCCGTGGTAGCCGCTCTCCGGATCGCGTTGCAGCATCGCCAGCAGGGTCAGGCGGGTGTCTTCGGTGAAGTCGATGCTCACCGAGGGCATCACCGCAAAGCGTTGCTCCTCGATTCCATCGACCTGGTTGTCGGCATCCTTGGCCACGCCGACCAATCGATAACTGATGCGCTCGTCATCCAGAGGCCCGGTGAAATCGAACGCTGCCTGCTTGTAATCATTGCTGCCGTAGGAGAACTGCAGCTGGCGGCTGGCTTCCTTCTGCGGCTTCTTGCTGGTCATCGCCACCAGGCCGCCGGGCAGGCTGCGGCCATAGAGGACCGAGGACGGTCCCTTGAGGATGTCGATGCGCTCGATGAAGTACGGATCGACCTGCAGACTGCTGTAGGTGCCGCTGTCGCCCAGCAGCTTCTGACCGTCGAGGTAAAGGTTGTCCACCGAGCCATCGGTGATGCCGCGCATGGCTACATAGTCGTAGCGCGTCGTCGCACCGTACGGCGTACTCATCAGGCCCGGCGTGTAGCGCACCGCCTGGGCGATCGAGCGTGAGCCCTGATCCTCGATCTGCTGGCGGGTGACCACCGAAACGGTCTGCGAAGTCTCTGCCAACGGCATACTGGTCTTGGTCGCCACGCTGCTGTGGGTCGCGTTGTAGCCTTCCATCGAACCCAGCGCGTTGCCCAAGGCGAAGCCTTCGACGGTCATCGGTTGCAGTTCGACGGCGTCGGTCTGCGCGCTGCGGCGCGCTAGCGAGTAGTTGCCCTGGCTGTCGCGGACGGCTTGCAGGCCGCTACCCTGCAGCAGCGCAGCGAAACCGTCGTCAACGCCGTACTGCCCTTGCAGGCCGTTGCTGTCCATGCCCTGCAGCAGGCTGCCATCCACCGAGAGCAGCACACCTGCTTCACCGGCGAAACGGCTCAGTACGCTGGAGAGCGGGCCGGCGGGAATGTCGTAGCTGCGCACCACCTGCTGGGTCGCAGACTGCGCCATGGCAGCGCCGGGCACGACGCTGGCCAGCGGCAGGCACAGCAGCGCGGCACGAATGCCGAGCGCCAAGGCGCGGGAGCGATTGGGAATGAACGGCAAGGCGGTCGAGCGCATGGGTGTTCCTGTTCGAGTGACGGATTTAGCCCTATGCCCAACCAGATCGAAGAAAGGGAACTGCAGATGCGAATATTTTTTATTCGCGCCCGCAACGAACTACACGCCACCCCGTGCCGCGGCAGGTTCGAGGCTGACCCACCAGGCCATGCGCCGCTCGATTCGCACCGGCAGCGTCGCCGCCAGCGCATCCAGCACACGCTCGGTGTCACCGAGGGGAAAGGCGCCGACCACCCGCAGATCGGCGATACGCGGATCGCAGCCGAGATAGCCGTGTCGATAGCGCGACAGTTCGACGAGGAAATCTTCCAGGCGCTGGTTGTCGGCCAGTAATACGCCGCTCGCCCAGGCCTGATGTTCGGCGCGGGCCGCCGACAGGGGGGCGATGTAGCGGCGACTGAAATCGGTCTGCTGCCCGGCCGCCACACGGGTGATGCCTAAGCCATCCAGCTGGATATCCACAGCGCCGGCGAACACGCTCAGGCGGGTATGGCCATCTTCCTGGCGCAGCGAGAAACGCGCGGCCTGCTCGCTGCGCACGCGACCTTCACGACTGGTCAGCAGCAACGGCCGCCCGCCTTGGCTGGGCGAGGCATCGACCAGCAGCTCACCGTGGTAAAGCGCCAGCCTGCGCGCGGTCGCGTCATCGGCAATATCCACCGCGGTATCGGTGTTCAGCCAGAGCTGCGAGCCATCAGCCAGGCGCAGATCGCGCACCTCACCAACCGCGGTCCGCTCATCGGCTGTCCACTGTCGCCAGGGCAGCGATCCGCCGGCCAGGCTCAGTGCCGCGCCGCTACAAAGCACGGACAGCACCTTCAGTGCCTGGCGACGGTTCGATTGGCGGCTGTGCAACATCGCGCCGGCAGTGCGCCCGACGGCATCGTCGGCCAGCGGCTGGAACTGGCCACTGATGCGTTCGACCTTGGCCCACGCGCGCGCATGTTCCGGCTGTTCCAGCCACGCGCTCCAGGCCTGGCGCTCGCCAGCGCTGGCCGCACCGGACTGCAACACGGCAAACCACTTCGCCGCTTCCTGCAGCACGCGGTAATCGATGCCCATCAGTCCTCCGCCACCAGCAGCAGGCAATGCAGCATGGCCTGAGCCATGTACTTCTTCACCATCCGCGCGGAAACGCCGAGTTCGATGGCGATTGCGGCGTAGGTCATGCCCTGCAGCTGCGACATGAGAAAGGCGCTGCGCACCTTCGCCGGCAGCTGGGCCAGCATGGCGTCGACCTGCAGCAAGGTTTCGACGATCAACGCCTGGGATTCCGGCGATGGCGCCACGGGCTCGGGTTGCAGTGCCAGCGCATCAAGATAGGCCTGCTCGATCTGTCGGCGCCGCCAATGGTTGATCAACAGGCCCTTGGCGATGGTATGCAGGTAGGCTCTGGGTTCGCGGATGGCGCCCATGTCCTGATCCTTGGTCATCACCCGCACGAAGGTGTCCTGCGCGAGGTCGGCCGCCCGCTGATTACAGCCCAGCTGGCGCCGCAGCCAGCCGTTAAGCCAGCCGTGATGCTCGGCATAGAGCCGATGCAGCATCTGCTGTCGAACCATACCTTCAGTTGCCATGCGGCCTCCCATGAGCGCTGCAAGCGTTAATGCTAACGCTTCTCAACAGCACAAATCCATCGGCAATCGCTGTGTCGCGTTCTTTTGTCGACCGACGTCCGTTCGAGCACGGTGCAGAAAAAGCTCGACTAGGCTGAAGGAACAACCCATCTCCGGAGGCACGCTCATGACCCAACTGCCACGTCTGGCCGCTTTCGCGCTTCTCTCCCTGACACTGCTGCCAGCCCATGCGCAGATTCTGCCGGGCCTCTGGGAATTCAGCAGCGGCGATATACAGGTGGACGGCCAGCAGATGCCGGGCATGGACGCGATGCTGGCGCAGATGGAGAACCTGCCCGCCGACCAGCGCCGGATGATGGAGGAGATGCTCGCCGCGCAGGGCGTGAAACTCGGCGGCAAGGGCGTGCAGATCTGTCTGAGCCAGGCTCAGGTGGAGTCCGATGAGCTGCCCTTCCAGGATGACCCGGCCTGTACCCAGGAGATCACCGAGCGTGGCGACAAGCTGTGGAAATTCAGGTTCGAGTGCCCTGATGCCCGAGGTCAGGGCGAGACGCGCTTCATCAGCGACAAGGAATTCGTCAGTACCGTGGAAAGTGAATACCGCCAAGGCAGCGAGACCGGTACCTCGCGAATCGAATCCCACGCGCGCTGGATAGCGGACGATTGCGGCGCATTGAAACCGGCTCGGTAGAAGGCAACCGGGAAATCAGCCGGGGTTCCACGTGAAACCCCCATGGTTGCTGGGCGGGAGTCAGTTCTTCTCCCAGCTGCCCTGGTTGTTCTGCTCGCAAGCGGGCTGGAGAAAGCGCGCATCACTGGCGATACCGTAATAGTGAATGTCCTGCCGGTACGGCATGTTCGACACCTGCGCGTTGCGGCAGACACCGAAGGCCCCGTCCGGGCACTGATCGACGAACTCCACTTCGACTTCGTGATCCTTAAGCTGCGGCTGACAGAAGCCGGTGCGGAACAGCTCTGCGGGAATGTTGATGTTCGCCTGGCAAAGCTTCACTGCCACGCGGTCGTCGTGGCTGTTAATGACGCACGCTTCGGCCATCACGTCGCCAGCGACGAGCAGGCCGCACAGGGCTGTCAGCAAGAACGGTAACCGCACGATTTCACCTCTCCGAGAATCGCCGGCGACTTTAACATGAGCCACCCGCCCCTTTCAGACCCAGCGCAAAATGCGCACCATAGCCGCCATGCTCGAACATATCCCTACCCATCTCATCGGCGGCCCGCTTGGCGCCGGCAAAACCAGCCTGATTCGCCATCTGCTCGATCAGAAGCCAGCCGGCGAACGCTGGGCGGTCCTGATCAACGAGTTCGGCCAGATCGGCCTGGACGCCGCGTTGCTGAAGACCGAGGCAGACGGCATCAGCCTGGCCGAGATCCCCGGCGGCTGCCTGTGCTGCGTCAACGGCGTGCCATTTCAGGTCGGCCTGGCGCGCCTGCTGCGTCAGGCAAAACCAGACCGCTTGCTGATCGAGCCCTCCGGCCTGGGCCACCCGGCGGAATTGCTGCGGCAGCTTAGGCAACCGCCATGGCAGAACGTGCTGAGCGTCCAGCCAACCGTGCTGGTACTGGATGCGGCCGCCCTCAGCCGCGGCGAACCCCTGCCCGACAGCCAGCAGCAGGCCCTGGTCCAAGCCGGCCTGCTGCTGATGAACAAGAGCGAAACGCTGGACCAACCCAGCCGTACCCAACTGGCTGAGCAGCTGTCTGAGAAGCCGCTTTACTGGACCACGCAAGGCCAGCTGCCCCTGGAACGGCTTCCCGGTATCGGCGCACGCGCCAGTGAACCGACACGCGCGACCACCCTGCCCTCCGGGTCGGCGACGCTGGCGCAGGTGTGGCTCGATCCGCGCCAGCCGATCTGCCAGATTCAGGCGACAGCAGAGCACTGGAGCATCGGCTGGCGCTGGCACCCGAGCCAGCGTT
>NZ_JXXD01000265.1 GCF_000935215.1 Stutzerimonas stutzeri | reverse complement strand
TGCCCAGCTTTGCAGTTGCGTCAGCCGCTCTGGTGTCGCACCTTGCTTCTCTCACTGGGACGGGCTAAAGCCCAGCCATAACCATGCGCTATAAGTCAGAAGCAAAGTTGCGTGACTTCAATCTTGCAAAATCGCCATGAGATACAAACTAGGCTGAGCTGCAAAGCGTGACAATGCACATGGACTGACCATCACCACGGCGTATCATTTCGCCTTTTCAAGGAAGATTTATAGATGAGCGGCTACGTCCCGAATAACAGAGACGAGCGAAAGGAGCCACCCGCTCCGCCCTACAACGGCGATTTCGATAAACAACCGCCACGTCCACTTGTTCTGGACGTGGTAGAACCCAAGAAAGCAGCGCCGCTGGCACCACCTGCCGGCTGCGTCTTTGCAAAGCCCTGCACCTTGCCCGATGGTCAAATCGACTACCCCCGCACGGCTCCCGCTGAACTCATTAGCCGCTATGGCAAAACAGCCGTACTGGCCGCTAGCAGCGCTAAATCCAACGGTGACTACCCACTTAGTCACCTTTCTGGTGAATCTATTGCCAGGCTGAGCGGTTTATCGCTTCGTGGTCTGGCCGTGGCGGGATCAGCCGGCGGGGCTGTTGGTGGGAGTAGCGCTGCGGGTGGGGCAGCCTCTTCGGGAGCCCTAATTACTGGCGGTCTCGTAGCAAGTACTCTAGTTGGGCTGGTTGCTTTGATGTGGCCTAGCCCAATGGGCAACTCAGATCTATACACACCTGAGCAGCTTCGCAGAATGACAAGCGCACGCACGAGAGTGCGCTTTCGTATCGAACAAGCAGCTGACGGCACCATCAAAGCCTACGGCTTTCATACAGCCGCCAAAACCGGCTGGGAAATGATCGATGTGGTGCAATTCACGCCCCAAGGCGAAGAGCAGGTAGCCGATTTCGGCGGTGGAATCACATTAGTCTGGACGCCTGCAGTTGATTCCGCAGACGCGCTGGGCATCCCTCCGCTGAAAGCAGGGCCGCAAGTCCCACCTATTTGGGTTTATCCAGCAACGGATGCAGCTGC
>NZ_JXXD01000264.1 GCF_000935215.1 Stutzerimonas stutzeri | reverse complement strand
CAGCGGCACCATCGGTGAGTTCACCTACCCCTTTCATGAGTTCGATACCTATATCAGCAGCGGCCCAGACCGGCAGGGCCTGATCTGGCATCAGTTGCATCTGGTGCATCGCTATCACGACTTGGCCATCGACCTCAGCCCCATCGTTTCAAAGGACTCCAGCATGGCGCCGCACTTCGCTGCCTGGGATTTTCTGCAGAACTACATGGACATCGGCCGCCCGCTGCCGGATATCCTACTGTTCGAGAAACACCGCGCAAACGACCCGACCACGGCGGCACATGACCGCCGCACGGGCCGCCCCGAACGCTACTGGCGTGATATGGACGATAAAACCTGGGAAGCGCAACTGACGCAGAACCTGAGCCGGGTCAATGCCTATGACATCACAGGCCGCCTCAACATCATGGCTCGCCATGTACGTTATGCCGATTGATTGCCCCCCATGACTTCCCACTACAGCCCCAGCGCCTACCAGCCAGCGCGCATTCCCGACCAGCCAGCAGCGGTCAAGCGCAGTTGGTTGTTCCGCTTTGGCAGCTCGCGCCTGCCCTGGGGGCATACCGAGGATATCGTGCCGCATAGCATGCTGAGCCATACATCCCCCGCGGGCCTGCGAGATGTTGAACGCTACGAGCACGCGCTGGAAACAGGGGAGGAGCAACGAGAAGCCTACGAACTGCTGGATTACCACCAGATCATCAATCACGAACGCTATCGACATGCGTCACTCTCCAAACGCAGCCTGTTCTGGTTTTATCTGTGGGGAGGGGGGCGCTTTGTTTTTTGGGCTTTCTTGTTGCTCTTACCTTTTCCTTTGCTGATGGAAGCCTATGAATCTAAATCCGGATTCTTCTCGGCGTTCTTTCATGCCGCGATCGATAGCGCACCAGTTTTTTTAGCGCCTCCCCTCGCCTGCTGGGCCATAGGCTCGCTCGTCGTCCATAAGCTGCCAAACTGGGTTATCCGGCCCTCCAAAGGCCCACTGTGGGAGTTCAACCGCCGCACCGGCATGGTCACGATCTTCGATTACGACAATATGGGCG
>NZ_JXXD01000263.1 GCF_000935215.1 Stutzerimonas stutzeri | reverse complement strand
GTGGTAATCCAGCAGTTCGTAGGCTTCTCGTTGCTCCTCCCCTGTTGCTAGCGCGTGCTCGTAGCGTTCAACATCTCGCAGGCTGGCGGGGGATGTATGGCTCAGCATGCTATGGGGCACGATATCTTCGGTATGGCCCCAAGGCAGGCGCGAGCTGCCAAAGCGAAACAACCAACTGCGCATGGTCGCTGCCGGCTGGTCGGGAATGCGCGCCGGCTGGTAGGCGCTGGGGCTGTAGTGGGCAGTCATGGAGGGGCAATCAATCGGCATAACGTACATGGCGAGCCATGATGTTGAG
>NZ_JXXD01000262.1 GCF_000935215.1 Stutzerimonas stutzeri | reverse complement strand
TGCCGCCGACCATAAAAGTCAGGGTGCCGGCTGCCGCCCCGCCGGTGCCGCCCGAAACCGGTGCGTCGAGCATCGGGTTGCCATGCTCGGCGGCGGCCTTGGCCACTTCGCGGGCGCTGTGCGGGTCGATGGTGGAGCAGTCGATCAGCATCACACCGGCACGGCTGCTGGCGATCAGGCCGTTCTCGCCCAGGTACACGCTCTTCACATGGGCGGCGGCCGGTAGCATGGTGATGATCAGCTCGGCGTTGCCCTGGGCGATGGAGGTCGGGGAGTCGACCGGCAGCGCGCCGGCGCCGACCAGGCTTTCGACGGCCGCGGCGTTGAGGTCGAAGACGCTGAGCTGGTGGCCTGCCTTGAGCAGGTTGTGGGCCATGGGCGCACCCATGTTGCCCAGACCGATAAATCCGATATGCATGGCGTGTTTCCTCTTCTTGTTATGGCCAGATGCGGCTTAGCGATTGGTGAACTCAGGCTTGCGCTTCTCGCTGAACGCGGCCATGCCTTCCTTCTGGTCGGCAGTGGCGAACACCGCGTGGAACACACGACGCTCGAAGCGGATGCCTTCGGCCAGCGTGGTTTCGAAGGCGCGATTGACGCTTTCCTTGATCATCATGGTGGCCGGCAGGGATTTCTCGGCGATCACCCGGGCGGCCTTGAGGGTTTCCTCCAGCAGGCTTTCGGCTGGGAACACACGGGCGACGAGGCCGGCGCGCTCGGCTTCGGCGGCGTCCATCTGGCGACCGGTCAGGCACATGTCCATCGCCTTGGCCTTGCCCACGGCGCGGGTCAGGCGCTGGGTGCCGCCAATACCCGGCAGCACGCCGAGATTGACTTCCGGCTGGCCGAAACGCGCGTTGTCGGCGGCAAAGATCATGTCGCAGAGCAATGCCAGCTCGCAGCCGCCGCCCAGGGCGTAACCGGCGACGGCGGCAATCAGCGGCTTGCGGCGCGTGGCGATGCGGTCGGCTTCGGCGAACAGGTCATCGAGATAGACCTGCGGGTAGGACAGCTCGGCCATTTCCTTGATGTCGGCACCGGCGGCGAAGGCCTTGGCCGAGCCAGTGAGCACGACGCAGCCGACCTGCGGATCGGCCTCGAGCTGGCCCAGGGCCTGGTTCAGTTCGCTGATCAGCTGGGCATTGAGCGCATTGAGCGCCTGCGGCCGGTTAAGGGTGATCAGAGCAACGCGTTCTTTGATTTCTACGAGCAGGGTTTCGAATGTCATTTCAGCATCCTTCAGGGCCGGCGCGCGCGCCGGCTAGGTGAGTGATTTCACTTCAGATTGATGGTGGTGTTGACCGGGCCGCCGACCTCGTTCTCATCGAACCAGCGTTCGGTGATGGTCTTGGTCTGGGTGTAGAACTGCACCACCTGCTTGCCGTACGGGCCGAGGTCGCCGAGCTTGGAAGCGCGCGAGCCGGTGAAGGAGAACATCGGCACCGGCACCGGGATCGGTACGTTGATGCCTACCTGACCCACGTCGATCTCTTCCTGGAAGTGCCGCGCCGCGGCACCGGAACGGGTGAAGATGGCGGTGCCGTTACCATTCGGGTTGGCGTTGATCAGTTCGATGGCTTCGTCCATGGTCGCTGCCGCCATGACGCAGAGGACCGGGCCGAAAATTTCTTCCTGATAGATGCTCATCTCGCGGGTAACGCCGGAGAAGATCGTCGGGCCGACGAAGTTGCCCTTTTCGTAGCCGCTGACGCTCGGGTTGCGGCCGTCCAGCTCCAGCTTGGCGCCTTCGCGTACGCCGCGTTCGATCAGCCCGCTGACGCGATCCAGCGCCGCGCAGGAAACCAGCGGACCGACATCGGTGCCGGCCTCGACACCGGCGTTGACCTTGAGCGTCTGCGCCTTGGCTACCAGATCGGGAATCCAGGCCTGCGCTTCACCCACCAGCACCACCACCGACAGCGCCATGCAGCGCTGGCCGGCCGCACCGAAAGCGGCACCGGCGAGGTTGTTGAGGGTCTGTTCCTTGTGCGCATCGGGCAGCACGATGGCGTGGTTCTTCGCGCCCATCATGCACTGCACGCGCTTGCCGGCCTGGCTTGCGCGGTTGTAGACATGTGTGCCGACCCTGGTCGAGCCAACGAAGGACACCGCCTTGATATCCGGGTGGTCGCAGATCGCGTTCACCACGTCCGGCCCGCCGTGCACCACGTTGAGCACGCCCGGTGGCACGCCGGCTTCCAGCGCCAGTTCGCACAGGCGCATGGTGACCATCGGGTCCTGTTCGGACGGCTTGAGGACGAAGGTATTGCCGGTGGCGATGGCCATCGGGAACATCCACAGCGGAATCATCGCCGGGAAGTTGAACGGGGTGATGCCGGCGCAGACGCCCAGCGGCTGCAGCAGGGTATAGGTATCGACGCCGGCGGCGACGTTGTTCGCCAGCTCGCCGAGCTGCAGGTTGCCAATACCGGCGGCGTGCTCGACCACTTCCAGGCCGCGGAACACGTCGCCCTCGGCATCGGCCAGGGTCTTGCCCTGTTCGGCGGTGAGGATCGCCGCCAGCTCCTTCATGTTCTCGCGGATCAGCTGCTGGTACTTGAGGAAGATGCGCGCACGCGCACCGATCGGTGTCTTGCGCCAGGTCTTGAAGGCTTTCTGGCCGCTGGCGACGGCGCGGTCGATTTCCTCGGCAGTCGCAAAAGGCACGCGCGCCAGGACTTCCTGGGTCGCCGGGTTGACGACATCGCGCCAGTCCTGGCTGGTCGATTCGATAAATTCACCGTCGATCAGCAATTTGACGGTAGGAATGGAGCTGGACGTTGTCATAAGGCTCTCCGCCTGAGAAGGCACTGTTGTTGTTATGGCTCGCGGACGGCTGCGACCAGTTGCACCGAATGTAGCAATGCAAAAAACCACATTACAATGCGATCGACTGCAGAGTCGTTCTGCATAAATGCACAGGAGCTAATGGAGGCTTCAACCATGGACTGGGACAATCTGCGCTATTTCCTCGAGGTCGCCCGAGCGGGGCGGCTGACGACCGCGGCGCGCCGGCTCGCTGTCGACCACACCACCGTGTCCCGTCGTTTGCAGGCGCTGGAAAAAAGCATGGGCCTGCAGCTGTTCCTGCGCGAGCCGGGTGGTTACAAGCTCACCGAAGCCGGGCGCAATCTGCTGCCGCGAGTGGAAGCGATGGAAAGCGCCAGCGTGGCCATCGAGCATTCGTTGCCGAGCATGGGTGATGGCCTTTCCGGGCAGGTACGTATCGGCGCGACGGAGGGTTACGGCACGGTGATGCTTGCCGGCCAACTAACTGGGCTCAGCCGACGCTATCCGCACCTGAACATCGACCTGCTGGCGCTGCCGAGGGCGGTGCGCCTGTCGCGCCACGAGGCGGATATCGTCATCACCCTGGAACGTCCGGAGCGTGGACCGTTCATCATCACCCGGCTGACCGACTACGTGCTGCGGCTGTATGCGTCGCCGGCGTATCTCGACGAACA
>NZ_JXXD01000261.1 GCF_000935215.1 Stutzerimonas stutzeri | reverse complement strand
CGCACCCGCCATTGGCGTTCGACCAGCCGTACCTCGGCCACCAGGCCCGCGACGTGAAGAACAAGGGTTTCGTGCTGCGTGACGACAACGGCGAAGTGCCCATCGAAGCCGTCGACATCGTCGCCGACACCGTCGTGCGGCTGCGTGCCAGTCGCGGCTTCAGCGGCCAGCCACGCATCAGCTACGCCAGCCACCAGGTCGGCGGCGCTGGCCAGCTGCGCGACAGCGACCCGATGCGCGCCGACGCCACCTACGAATACCTGCCCGACCTCATGCCTGCCGAAGCCAACATCAAGGCACTGGTGCACCAGCCCTACCCACTGCACAACTGGAGCATCGCCTTCGATATCGCCGCGCAGGGTGGTGAACGCTGAGTCGAAGCAAGGTGGAATTCATCGGCAAGCGACCTCTGCCATCGCCGGTACTTCCACTCGCCTGTCCGCCTGCTTGCCGAGCTGCCAGCCGAGGTAGCCCCAGAGCAGCGCGCAGAGTGCGCCGGCCACGGCTACCAGGCCGGCGCCCTGACCGAACATGTCCAGTGCCGTCTTCCCCCAGCCGCTGACGGCATCGCCGGCGCGGTAGACAACCGTGTCGATGACGCTCTTCGCCTTGTACTTGCTCTCCGCATCCAGCGGCGCGAAGAGCATTTCCCGTCCGGGCCGGACGAACGCGTACTCGCCGATGCGGCGCACGATCATCAGCGCGGCGAGCACGGCGAAACTGGGCATCAGCGCCAGGCCAATAAAGCCGACGCAGACCAGCAGCGGCACGATGGCCAGCAGCACGCGCACGCCAAGCTTCTGCGCCAGGCGCCCGGTGATGAACAGTTGCGACAGCAGCGCGCCCGCCTGGACGACCACGTCGATGGTGCCGAACACGCGAACCTGGGCGGCCCGGTCAGGGAACAGCTCGGCCACCAGGCGCGCCTGCTCGAAATAGAGGAAAGTGGTCACGGTGGCCAGCAGCACCACGAAGCCGGCGATGCCGAGCAGATAAGGCGACTGCAGCACCCGCGTCATCCCGCTGAACGGGTTGCCTGGCACCGGCTTGCGCGTGCTTTCCGCCGGGGCCGCGCCGTGGCGCCCTGCTCCACCGATCTCGCGCCAGCGCATCAGTGAGAACTTGAGCGCCAGCGCCGCGCCCAGCAACAAGGCGGCGAGCAGCATCAACCCCGACTCGCCCAGGCTGCCGATCAGCAACGCACTGAGCGCCGGCCCGACCAGCCCGCCGACGCTCGCGCCGGCGGCGATAAAGGCGAACAGCCGCTTGGCCTGGGCGCTATCGAACACATCCGCCATCAGGCTCCAGGCCACGGACACGACGAACAGGTTGTAGACCGATATCCACACGTAAAACACCCGCGCCAGCCAGGGGTTTTCGCCCTGCAGTAGAAACAGCGCGGAGAACAGCAGCAGGTTCAGGCAAAAGAAGCCGTACACCCAATCGACGAAATGCAGCCGCGGTACGCGGGAGCTGAGCCAGGCGAACAACGGAACGGCAGCCAGCATGACAAAGAAGGTCGCGGTAAACAGCCATTGCAGGTTTTCCACCCCCGCCGCGATGCCCATCGACTCGCGGATCGGGCGCAGCATGAAGTAGCCGGCGAAGAGACAGAAAAACAGCAGGAAGCCACTCAGCGCCGGACGCAGCTCATGCGCTTCGGCATTGATCGTGGCACTCAGGCGATGCACAACGGATGGCGTGCTCATGGGCGCGCTCCTGAAAAAGAAAGAGAGGTAACCGGGCGCGAGCGCAAGGCGGCCCGCGCCCGAGGGTTCAGGGGTAACGCACGCCGGTCAGGCGTTCCGACAGCTGCCACAGTTCGGCGGCATCGGCCTGGTTCGCGGCGGCCTCGGGAATCCTGGCAAAGCCCAGCGGCCCACGTTTCTCCTCCTCCCCGGTCGGCCCGTAATAGGCGCCGCCGACCGCTTCCGGCGCGGTCGCGGCATACAGGGTCGGCAGTGCGCCTTGGGCGGCGGAGTGGTACTTGTCGCGATCCTTGGCCCAGTTGGCAGCGAACTCGCTATCCAGCCCCGGCCCGCGCTTGACCAGTTCGGTCACCGCGACGCCCGGGTGCGCGGCGATGCTGCGAATGCCCCAGCCGGCGGAATCGCTGTGGCGCTGCAACTCCATTGCCCAGGTCAGCACCGCCAGCTTGGATTGCGCGTAGGTGGCGTAGGGGTTGTAGTCCTGCTCGGCCTGCAGGTCCGCGAAGTTCAGGCGACCTCGACCCGCCGCAATGCTGGACAGGCTGACCACCCGGGCATCGTCGCTTTCCAGCAGCAGCGGCATCAGCAACGCGGTCAGAGCGAACGGCCCGAGGTAGTTGGTCGCCAGCTGCAGCTCATGGCCGTCAGCGGAAGTGCCCCGCTCAGGAGGCGCCATGATTGCCGCGTTGTTGATCAGTACGTCCAGGCGCGGCAAGCGTTCCTGAAGGCGCTCAGCGAGGCCGCGCACCGAGGCCAGGTTGGCCAGATCGACGGCCTCGAACTGCACGCGGGCATCCGGCACCTGCTCACCTATCCGCTCGATCGTCTCCTGCCCGCGCTCGGCGTTGCGCGCGGCGATGATCACCTCGGCGCCGGCGCGTGACAGCGCCAGCGCATCTTCGTAACCCATACCACTGGTGCCGCCGGTGACCAGCACGATGCGGCCCGTCTGGGCAGGCATGTCGGCCAGGCTCCAGTCCGGTTTCGGCGCCGGTCGGTTGGCGGCTTCGATGGTCAGCGTTCCAGCCAGCGCCACCCCGGCGATCAGCGCTCTGGCCAGCTTCATAAGAGGCCAAGCATTACTGCCCGGCCCGGTTGCGTTTCTCTGCGCCATGATCGTTTCCTCGTCGTCGTGAATGGCCTGCCTCAGGCAGAGGCGGCCGACGGAGGAAATATCAGCGTACGATCACAGGCTGATAATCCAGGCAAACATGGACGGGCTGTTCGGCCAATCGTACAGTTCGATCATTCAAGGAGGTCCCATGCGTCAACCCAACCTGAGTGATGTAGCCCTGTTCGCCGCTGTGGTCGAAGCCGGAGGGTTTCGCGCCGCGGCGCAGAAACGCGGCATGTCGGCGTCCTCGCTGAGCGATTGCATGCGCCGCCTGGAAAGCGATCTGGGCTTGCGCCTGCTCAACCGCACCACCCGCAGCATCACCCCGACCAGTGCAGGCGAACGCCTGCTGGAACGCCTGCGCCCGGCGCTGGACGAGATCAGCGCCGCATTCAACGACCTGGACGATGACGCCCAACGGCCGGTCGGCACCGTCAAGCTGAACGTGCCGGTGCCGGTGGCGCGCTTCCTGTTGCCGGACCTGCTGAGCCGCTTCCTCAAGCTCTACCCGGCGGTGAACGTCGAAGTGGTGATGGAGAACACCTTTATCGACGTCATCGCGGCGGGCTACGACGCCGGGGTGCGCTACGAGGAAAGCCTCGCCAAGGACATGATCGCCATCCCCATCGGCCCGCGCCGGCAACGCTTCGTTGCCGCCGCCGCGCCCAGCTACCTCGCCGCCCATGGCACACCGCGGCACCCGTCCGAGCTGACCGAGCACCAGCTGCTCGGCCATCGTTTCGAGAGCGGCAAGGTGGGTGTTTTCGAGTTCGAGAAGGACGGCCGAACCCTGCGCATACCGCCACAAGGCCAGCTCGTCACCTCCTCCCACGACCTGAAGACCAGCGCGGCGATCAACGGCCTGGGCATCATCTACACCTTCGAGGACTTCATCCGCGAGCCGCTCGCCGACGGCCGCCTGACGCCCATCCTCGAAGACTGGTGGCAGTCATTCGACGGCCCCTATCTCTACTACCACGGCCGCCGCCACATGCCCTCACCGCTCAGGGCTTTCGTAGATTTCCTCAAGGCCGAGGGGCAAGAGCGGGCCTGACTCAGCGCAGGTCAGGGCTTGGGCAGATAGCCCGGAAGCGCCTCCAGCCGCTTCATTCCAGCGCAGCTCTTTCATGAACGAGCAAAGGAATAATCTCATCGACACTTGCCACAGTTTTAATATCTGGAGCAGCTGCGCGCGTCGCTGCAGACGGGCTGACTAAATAACTTTTATTCGCCATTCGCAACATCGCGAGATCATTGAAGGCATCACCTACTGCCAACACATAACGCCCTTCAGAAAGCGCCTGGGCCACATGGTCTTCCTTACCGGCGCGCTTATAAAAACTGCAATCCGTCACAAAGCCAAAACGATCCACATTCAGGCGATGACACATAGCTGTCGGCCCGCCTAACAAGTCGAAGAGCGGATTTGCCAACTCGAGAAAGCAGTCAGAAATAATGTTTATCTCGTACTCATTAAAAGAAAGCTCATCAAGAAACTGTCTGGCGCCGGGAACAGGCTCAACATGGGATAGTATTCGGCTGACACAGCTGAGTCTTAAGCCGTTGTCACGCAGAAGCGCAATGCGATTTCGCATCAACAAATCGTAATCTGGCACCTCGCGCGTGGTCAGTGCCAGGGAATCGATGCCTGTACGCTCGGCAATGATTGGCCAAAGCTCCGGGACCAAAACACCTTCTAGATCTATGCAGGCCAGTTTCATAAGCCTCTCCTGAATCATCGCCCAACGCCAGGCAATACTAAGCTCGCGCCAAGACCAATCAGCGCGGTACCAATAACCCGGTCAACAATGTGCTGCTTTCTCAGTATGCGTCTACGCAGAGCCTCAGCGGAAAAGAATACCGCCACTAAGCTAAACCAAACCAAGTGAGACAACGACATAAATATACCGTAAGCAAAATTAACGTATAGAGAGCTATCGGCGCGCACTACCTGACTATAAGTTGCAACCACAAACAACATTGTTTTTGGATTGAGCGCATTAGTAAAAAAACCAGTCCGAAATGCTTTCCAAGCTGTAGACTCACGTCCGTCAGCCTCCCCTATCGTCAGGGCTCCAGCATTCATCAACGATTTAATTCCCAAGTAAATGAGATAGCCAGCGCCGAGCATCTTCATACTTATGAACAGTATGGGTGAGTGGGTAATTATTACAGCGATTCCGAAAACCGTGTAAAAAACATGGACCTGCACGCCACAAGCAATACCTAGCGCAGCCGTCAAACCATTCTTCCGCCCGAACGAGTAACTATTGCGGGTCACCATGGCAAAGTCGGGACCTGGACTGACAACAGCTAAGACAGTAATGGCGGCCACTGCAAACAATTCGTTCATCTACATTCTCCGAGGCGGTAAGACTAGCCTACCGCCAGGATCTATTAATCAGCGCTTACTGAAGGTGATAACCAATACATCTCGATAAGCGGGCAACTCTGGATCTATCTGAATGACCGGTGTTACACCATGCAGCACACGCTCGTCATTCACGATGGCGGCCTCCAACTCATGTGCAAGTGTAAGACTACTCAACGGTCGTCTATCACGGTCATAGATAGACGTTTCTCCATTAACGATGTTGACGCGATTAACCAGCATCATGAAAACGAAGTTTACCCCATCACGATGAATGCCTTCAGGAGTTGGTGAGGCTGGAAGCTGTGAAGCATTTATTCTGAACTGGTGAACCTCGATGTGCCAAGAATAATACGGAGCTAGGCTACTAAAACTGGCACAACATAGCTTCAATGCAGAGCGCAACACTTTCCCTTCGCTTATTTCGCCCTCTATCGGAGCAAAGTATCGTGGAATACCGCCGTTGAGGCTGTTGTAGTCAGTGCTCTGAAAGTGCGGTTGGTGCGGTTCCATAACGGGGCACTGTATGCCAGGACCAGCACTGTATGTCCCATGTCGGCGGAAACGGTACGTGCCGCCATCGCGCATATACGCGTCCTGCTCAAGGCGATTCCAGCTCTCCTGAAAAGCATGCCAATCATCCATGACGTCTGGGTCCATTGCAGTCAGCAGCTTGGTAGTCTTTCGGCCAGCAAGGAAAATGAAATCTTTTTGTGCTACTTTTTCGCACAGATTTCTGACTTCAGGCGACGGGTTGGTGAGCTGAGGGTGAAACATGACGGCATTTTGTATATCGCTTCGCATGTTATTCATAGGTCCTCCTGATGGGCAATACCACCGCTTTGACTCAAGTGGCAGCAGAAATCTTGCGGACCTACAAGCAATTAGAAAAACGATTTATCGTTTCCGATATCTGTGAGAAAACGTCGTCTATATGAATTTACCTCCGCTAGCTTCGTTTCGGTTTTTCACTGTTGCAGCCAAAACTCAGAGCTTCGTCAAAGCAGCTGAGCAACTGCACGTAACTCACGGCGCCGTTAGTCGTCAGGTGCGGCTGCTGGAGGAAGCTATCGGGGTCGAGTTATTTGATCGGCGCAACAGGGCAATATTTCTCAACCAGGCAGGCCACCTCCTTCTTAACGTGACAGCGCCCCTGTTCGATCAGTTGGAAGATGCCGTTTATCGCTTACAGCGAGAGGGTCGAGAAGACGTCCTTGTGCTCTCCTGTGAGCCCACCATCGCCATGAAGTGGCTGATCCCTCGACTTCCTGCTTTTCATGAAGCGCATCCGAACTTGCAGATCCAATTATTGGCCGCCGGCGGGCCGATTGATTTCGCCCGCTCAGGGGCTGATCTCGCAATCCGCCGCGATGACTTTCATTGGGGCAGCTCTGTACACAGCGTGAAAATCTGCGAAGAGTGGATCGGGCCGGTTTGTACGCCGCCAAATACTCCCGACAAGAAACGGCTGGACAAATTAAGCCTGTTACACAGCAAGACTCGCCCGATGGCATGGGATAATTGGCTACGCCTTACGGGAGTGGATCTCTCTGGTTCTATAAAGGTCGACTATGAGCATTTCTACCTGTCCATTCAGGCGGCGACGTCAGGATTAGGAGTAGGAATGGCGTCCCTATTTATGGTTCAAGCCGAACTGGAGTCCGGCCAGCTAGTTGCGCCGTATGGCTTTATCCGAGACGGTTCAACATATTGCCTTTTATCACCCAAAGCTTTGGATGAAAGTTCCAAGTGCAATATATTCAAGAGCTGGATAACGGAACAACTTGATCACTACATTGAGCTTATGGGTGGTGAGCTGCCGCCAACAGCTAACTCGACGAGCAGCCCACATCCCGCGGTATCTTCTTAGCAGGTAGGCCGTAACTCGGAATGCTGGCCGACAGCGGTTTTGTCAGTAAACCTGCCTACCTGATCGACACTCAGGGCTTGGGCAGATAGCCCGGCAACGCTTCCAGCCGCTCCATCCAGCGGGCGACATGGCTGTAAGGCGTCAGGTCCACATCCCCTTCCGGCGCCAGCACCACGTAGGGGTAAACCGCGCAATCGGCGATGGTCGGCCGGTCAACCGCCAGCCAGTCGTGGCGCTGCAGATGCTCGTCCAGCAGCTTGAGCACCGCCGGTGCCTTGGCCAGCGCCGCGGCCTTGTCCAGCGGGTAGCCGAACTTCTGCACCAGCCGAGCCGCATTCAGGCTCTGCTGGATCTCGTTGGCGGTGAAGGACAGCCACTGCACGATCTCCGCCTGCCCGCGCGGGTTGTCCGGCCACCACGCCAGGCCGCCGTATGCGCCGGCGAGGTAAACCAGAATGGCCTGCGAGTCGCGGACGATATGCCCGCCATCGTCCAGAATCGGCAACTGCCCCAGCGGGTTCAGCTCGGACAGCGGCGGCTTCTTGTGCGCGCCGTTGGCGAAATCCACAGCTACCAGTTCAAGGTCGATATTTGCCAGCGCAGCGAACAGCCGCACCTTGTAGCAGTTGCCGGATGGACCCAGGTCGTACAGTTTCATAGCGCACCTCCTCTGATGAGCTGATTGAATTCGAGCACGTTGCCGTCCGGGTCGCGGATGAACAGCGCGATCCGCCGCGGGCCGATGGGATGCGGCCCCTCGGTGATGACGATGCCCTGCGCCTCGAGCCAATGTTGGAGCGCCGCGAGGTCATCGACGATAAAGGCCGGATGGGTCATGCCCGGCCGCTTCACCGGCGCATCCAGCAGCACGTTGTGCGCATCAGCGGCACGCGCACCGTTGAAGATCAGGTTGATGCGCACGCCGTTCGGGCTGAGCATCTCGTTCGCTTCGAACAGCGGAAAGCTGGCGCTCTCGACGAAGCCCAGCGCCTGGTAGAAGGCCATCGCGCGCGGCCGGTCGCTGACACGAATGCCGATGTGGTCGTAGGCGAGAATGCGGGCGGGACTGGCTGACTGATTCATGTGCGAAACTCCAGGAAATCTCAGTCCCTGCAGTGTCAGCCACCGCGCCGGTTTCACCTATGCCGCGGGCCTGACAACATCTATGCAGCGATCGCACAAATCACGAGGTGGCAATGGACAAGCTCAAAGCAATGGCCAACTTCGTTCGCATCGTCGACAACGGCAGCCTGAGCTCGGCCGCCGATGCCACCGGGCAATCCGTGGCATCGGTGGTGCGCTCGCTGGCCGCGCTGGAACGGCACCTCGGCGTGCGCCTGCTGAACCGCAGCACTCGGCGCATGGCCCTCACCGACGAGGGCGCGGAGTACCTGGCCTGGAGCCGGCGCATGCTGGCGGACTTCGCCGACATGGAGCAGCGCCTGGAGGCCAGCGACGGCGCCGTCCGCGGCCTACTGCGCATCACCGCACCAGTGGAGTTCGGCCAGCGTTACGTCGCGCCGCTGGTGAATGAATTTCTCAAGGAACATGCCGAGATCCGGGTCGAGCTGAACCTGAGCGACCAGATCGTCCCGCTGCTCGACGAACGCCTCGACCTCGCCCTGCGCATCGGCCACCTCCCCGACTCGGCAATGGTCGCCCGACAGATCGGCAGCACCCGGCTGGTCACCTGCGCCAGCCCCGACTACCTGAGCACCGCCCCCGCCATCGACACCCCCGCAGCACTGGAAGACCACGCCTGCATCCTCTTCGCCGCCCAGGGCCGCCATTGGTACTACCGCCACGGCGAAAAGGAACAGGCTGAAGAAATTATCCCACGCCTGACCTGCAACCAGATCCGCGCCGCCAGCCTGGCCTGCGTGCAAGGCCTCGGCATCACGCGGCTGATGCACTATCAGGTGGCAGAAGAACTGGCTGATGGCCGTCTGGTAAGGGTGCTCAGGGATTACGAACCGAAGGACCTGCCGATCCAACTGGTCTACCCACACGCCTTGAAGCTATCGCCAAGGGTGCGGGCGTTTGTGGAGTGGGTTTGTCTTAGGTTGGAGAGGGGGTTGCCGGGGTTGGGTTAGGGTCGCGGCTGACTGCTATTGGCCGATTCTGTTGAAAAAGTAGGTTTAGCGGCAGCAAGGCGGTC